>CALUIU010000001.1 GCA_944320795.1 Candidatus Paraprevotella stercoravium
TGCAATATATTAACTATAAAAATGAGAAACCCATTGGTAGAGTTAAATATGCGCTAATTTAATTCCGCCAACGAGTTTGCTTATTGCTTCCCGGTTCGTGCCATTGACTGGATGCAGCCTTATAAGCTTCGTTATGAACAGTTCTTGAACACTGGTAACGCTGCCACAGATGAATGTAATGCTATTCTGTTGCATAGTGAAGGTGATGGTACGCAATATCCATCTCTCTTTGCTGTAGATAATCCGGAAGAGATTGCTCAACAGGCTTTACAAGCACAGCAAATGCAACAAATGCAGCAGCCGCAGATGCAACCACAGATGCAGCAAATGCAAATGCAGCCTCACATGCAACAGATGCAGATGCAATCCCAGATGCAGGCACAAGCACCTGGAATGCCTCCAATGCCGGGAGCACCGGTTCCTCCTCCGATAGCCCAGCAACCAAAACCAGAAGTTTCTTTGTTTATGGCAGTAAATGGTCAGCAGTATGGACCTTATAATACTGATATGTGTATACAAATGGTTCAGGGAGGACAGTTGACCAAAGAAACTTTGGTTTGGATGGAAGGATTACCTGCATGGACTCAGGCTGGTATGGTTCCAGCTTTGCAGTTCCTGTTTGCTCCACCTGCTCCTGCTGCTGGTTCGGCCATGCCTCCTATTCCTCCGGTAGGCGGTGGAATGCCTCCTGTAATGTAATATGATGGATATAGAATAAATAATTTAAGATAATGGCGAGTAGAAACAATTCAGAACATTTGCGCTTTCGATATGGTATGTGTCTGAACGATAATTGTCCTAAGTGCAAATCGAAAGAAGTGCAACAGATTGCAGCACGTAAAGATTTTGTATGTAGTGAGTGTGGTAAACCCTTGCGTGAATGTCCTCCTCCTAAAAACTGGTGGGATCAGAATGGGAAATGGGTAATTATTGTCGCTATAATTGTTCTTGCGGCAGTCGGTGTCGGTGTATTCTTGTTGCTGGGAGGTGATGAGAAAAAAGAACCTAAGATAGAGTTGCCTCAAGCACCTTCGGATTCTGTGAAGACAGAACCTGTAAAAGCTGATTCTGTTCAGGTTCCGGAAAAGAAAGATACCGTAGCGACAGAACCTGCTCCTCAGGAACAAGCTCAAAAAGAGGAATCAGAAGAAAAAACAGTTGTAGAAAAACCTAAAAATCCTAAATATGGTACAGTCAATTTAGGTTATGGTGTGTATACAGGTGATTTGAAGAATGGAAAACCTCATGGCTTTGGTAAAATTAAATATACCAAACAGCACAAGATTGTAAGTTCACAGGAGTATGTTGCTTTCCCGGGAGATACTTATGAAGGAGAATTCCGTGACGGACGCGTAAGTGGAAGTTTTGGATATTGGTATCATGATGGTACGCAAACAGCAATCAAACCATGATTAAAAGATTGATTGTCATATTGGTAGCGGTTTCAGCACTTGTTTTAAAATCAAGTGCTGAACCGCACTTTTATACTAATCTTCATCGCATGATAGCCCAAACGGTAAAACTGGAGGTTCTGGATACTTTGGGTATATGTAGAAATGAGACTTATGATTATAAGGGAAAAACCTTACGAGTAAAAACGAATCATTTAGGTGATATTTCTCATATCGGTTATAAGTTATTTCATGACGATGTGATGGCTTACTATGAATCAACTGTGTTTTTTGATTTTCTGGAAAGATATTTTCTGGAATTGGATTTAAAACTTGATCATCGCTCTCCTGCAGATAGGATGAGTCTGGATAAGGTTGATTGCCAAGGAAATCTCAATCTGTTAAGTAAAATAACAGAGAACACTCCATTTACCTTGGATTTTTTGGAGAGACGAATGTATAAGATAAAATGGACTATAGATAAACAGACTCTGTCTATGACTGTTCCTGCAGACTGCCAGCTTTTGTTGGGAGCTAATGCCATAGAATTGGAGGAAATATTTAAAAGAGATATTTGTCGCTTGCATGCAAGCATTCCGGATGTAAAACAAGAATGGTCGCATACAAGCACATCCGAAGACGGGGAGTGGATTATCGCTAATTCTGGAACTTATTTGAGTGATGAGATCCGTAGTGATGTTTTTTTACGCAAAAAGAACGGAAAACTAACATTAGCTGTAGATCCCAAAAAGCCGATACAAAGTGTGAAGAATATTTTGCTTACAGGAATGAATGGGCAGATCCTTCCGATGCAATTGAGAATTAATCAGTACGGCTATAAGAATAGTGATGTTTCCGTTTCTTTGCAGCAGTATTTGGATTATTGTAAAAAAGAAAAATGCCAGCTTTTTGTTGGTATTAAGACAAGTGAAAAAGATCGTATTACAGCAACTTTGTTTGCCGTAAATAATTTCTTAGGATATAATCACGTTCTTAGTGTTGACTTTCCACTTGGAATCTTATCGGGAGACACAACACAGGTGATTCGTTCCGTGTTATATGCCTATATTCCTTTACAAAATGTAACGGAGAAGTTCTTTAGCAAAAACAATAAAAAATATGATTTATGAGAGGTATTTTATTTTTTATGGCGTTTTCTCTTTTTCTTGGAGGAAATGTAAGAGCTGATAATAATGAAGATCTAAAAAAACAAATTAATCAGATTAAGAAAAACTCCCAATATATTTATGCGGAGGTAACTGCAGCTACGGAAATTGAAGCAAAGGATTTGGCCGAGGAGATTCTGTATAGTGAAATCAATGAATGGGTGGCTAAGCAGAAAAAGTTGAGTCAAAGTCCTAATATAGTAGTCAACAATAAAAAAGAGATCTGGACATCCGTTTCCTTACCTAGAGGAAATATGTTTCGCTCTTTCCTGTATGTGAAGAAGAGTGATATCATTCCTGCGGAAAGTTCAGAAATAATAGAGAATACTACAGTCCAGCCTCAATCGGAAAATTCTGCGCCAGAGCAGAAAGAGCCGGCGATTCCGCGTGTGGTTCAGGATATTGCAAATTGTACGGAATATACTGATTTAGCTATGAAGATCACTAAATTGAAGGAAAGTGGTGAGGTGTTGGATTACGGGCGATATGCTTCTTTGGAGCGTAAAGAGGACTATTATATGGCTGTATATAATACCAATGGAAAGGTTGTAGCTGTATTGACCAAAGGAAGTAGCCGTTATAATGTGAAAACTGGTGCTTCTGATAGTTTGGATAATTACAAAGGATGTGGAGCTATTGGATTTAAAGTAAAAGAATAATATGAGAGAGATGAAAAATAGAATTTTGGTTGGGGTACTTCTTGTGGTTGGTTTACTGTGGGGAATGACATTAAATGTCAAAGCGGTTTCGGTGACGCTTACTGTTGACGATATGACTCCAAGACCGTCTGCTTTAAATGCTGCAGAAAGAAACCTTTCAACTATTCTGACAGAGATAAATCGGGCACAGAAAGCTGATGCCATTCTGATAACAAAAGATTTTACCATTGATGATTTTGCCTTGAAATCATTGCTTAGATTGTGGGCGGTAACTCCTTTCTACTGTGATGATGAAGAGGTGGTTGAGCGCTGCTGGATTTTTAAGGACGGATCAATGATGGTTAGTCATATTCCATTGATTATTACTCCTAAAGATGAAGCTTTTGGTATGGGTAATTATCAAGAGGCTGTTGTTGAGTTCGATAAGCATGGAAAAATTACTGATTTCCGTTTGGCTTTGGATGCACAGACTGCAGAAAGTATGGAACGCTGTGGCTCTACGGTAGAAAAGGAAAAGAGCATGATTATTCTTCAGTACATAGAACGCTTTCGTACTGCGTATAATCAGCGTGATATAAAGACAATTGAACAGATGTTTAGTGATGATGCATTGATCATTACCGGTAAGGTGGTCATGCAGAAACCTTTGAATGAGGTAATGCCTGCAAAAGCAAAGGTGGAATATACCAAGCAAAATAAACAACAGTATATCCGAAATCTGAAACTGGCTTTTGCCCGCAATAAATGGATTGATGTGAAGTTCAGTCAGATTGGCGAAAACAGCGAGAAAGGAGGATGTGCCGGTATTACGCGCTCGCGAGTAGACCCCACTAAATATGGCGTACGTTTGCGTCAGGAATGGAAATCAAGTAATTATAGTGATGAAGGTTATCTGTTTCTCTTGTGGGAGTTTCCTGAAGACGGGCGTGATCCGATCATTCATGTAAGAACCTGGCAGCCTCAGTGGGTAAATGGAGAAATGCAGCAGCCGGATGAGAGCATCTTTACTTTGGGAGGATTTGATTTATAATAAGCATGGAGAAGATGAAAATAAATATGAAAAGATTTATTGGATTATTGTTCTTGTTGGTTTCTGTTCAAACCATCTTTGCACAGTCTGATTATATTTCATGTAGTCCGCAGAAGGATATGGATTATGAATTTCCTCTTTTTGATGACGGGGGTATTCTGATCCTTTCCAAGCGAAATGATTTGGTGGTAACTGTTGTCAATGCTTCCGGAGCGAAGATTGAGCCTAATGGAAGGCGGGACGATGGGTTTTATGAATATAAGATTGTTATTAATCCTAATGTGACGCCTAATCCTAAGGTAGAGGTTAACAGACGTGGAGATGTGAATCGGGCAGAATTTGTAACAACCTTAAAGCCTAATTTTTTTAAGGTATATATGGTTGAGGAAGTGCCTAAACCGATTCGAATGGAGAACCTTTCTCAGGCAAATGATGCAATTTTAAATGCAGATTCGGCTGAAGTGGAGATTTCATCTGCAATACCCGATCTGAAGGTTGTTTTTTCCAAGGATTTACAGGCTACATTGGATGCAAACCGTAAAAGTGCGGATGAGAATATCAGGATTTATTCTGTAAGGATTCCGGTACGGGTGCTTCAGGATGCACGTAATCGGATGGAGACGACAGCAAAAGCCTATGAAAGTCTTTATAAAAAGTTGGTTGATGATGCCCCGGAAGATGCCAATGTCTCTGACTCAGAATGGGAAAAACTGAGTGCTTTGGAGACAGAAATGCAGGAAGCTCAGGCTGCTTGGGATCGGATGACAATGATTGACATTTATGCCGAGAATACGAATCGTTTGCAGATTGATATCAGTTCATTAGGACCAAGATCGAAATTATCTTATGGTGTGTTACTTTTGAAGACCGTTGAATACGTAACTGAGTATAGTGCCCGAATGGCAGAAGGAGCCCGTTTATTTAATTTACGAAAATATGATGAAGCGCGTCGGGCTTTCTCTGAGGCACTGAAAACAAAAGATACTCCCGATCATTTGATTCCTGCAATTCAAAGTAATATAAACCAGTGTGATACCTGTATTTTGTATTATCGTTATGCTACTTATGCCCTGCTGAAGATGAAAGAAATGCAGGAAAAGGGAACAGCCAATCAGGAAGAAGTGGTGAGATATGCTTCTGGAGCAGAAGAGTTCTTGCAGGTGCTCAACAAGTATAATCCTTGTGATTTTTATTCAGAGCGTATAGACAAACTGAATAAGATTATTGAGGAAATGCCTTTGGATATCAAATTTACGGTCACGAAGTGGGTAAATAATATCTCTGGCTTTTATGAAGCGGGAGGACTGGCAAATGTTGAATTGTGGGGGTATGCCAAGACTGACCGTCCATTGTTGAAATCCTATGAAACAGACAAACGTTTTAAGAATCTGGTAGACAAGTCTGAGGGATTCACTTTGCTTGGTAAAACGGATGAGAAAGGAGAGGTTATCTTGCATCTGGACCGGAAGAATCTGCCTAAAGGGATATTTTTCCGTCCGGTAGGTTATGATAATAAAATCAAGATTGAGTATTTATATATGGTGGATATTATGCGTCAGTCGAAAGATGAATTTAATATGCGTCAATTCCGCCTAAAAATGTATACAGCAAATAAATAGTAAATATCAAAAAAAAATTAAACTATGAAAGAAAGACGTTTACAGAGTGTATTAATGATGATTGCTTTTTTATTGAGTGCTTCGCAGGTGTCTGCACAAGGCTTCTTGAAAAAGCTGCAGAGTGTTACGGAAACTGTTTCTCAGGTGGCTGGGATTGCAACAGGGACTACTGGGACAACAGATCAGGCTGCTGCTGTTGCAGATAGTGCACAGACAATCAAATGGGATAGTATTCCCAAGTATTCTGTTGTGAAATATATTGAAACAGATCCTTCTACCGGAGAGCAGTTGAAGAATGAAGATGGAACAGTGAAGTATCGTATGTTTCTGGTAGATCAGTTTGGAAATAAACGTAGCGCTGAGTCTGTAGCTGCACAGCAGGCAAAAGTAAGGGAGGCTGTAACCGCAATTGTCACAAAAGTTGCTGGTGGTGGAGCCTTGGGAGCTCTTTCCGGTTTTGCTAAAGGCGGCGGAAAAAATGTTCTTAAAGATGCGGCAATCGGAACAGGATTGGGACTTGTTGCCAGTCTTGATGATATCGCACAGGCCAAAACCTGGAAAACAGTATTGAATCAACAGGAGAAACTGTTGGAGGCTTATCAGAAAAATTATAATGAAGAGGGAGAGCCAAAAGATGCTTCAGTTGATCCTTCAAAGATAAAGGATCTTGATTTCAATGAAGAGAATACTGTAAGTAGCAGTACTGACGACATTAAGAAAGAGCTTGAATCTGCCAGCTTTACAACTACTGATGACAGTGCATTCGATTTCTAATATGATTTAGACATAATAAATTTAGCCTTCTTTCCAAGGATCTGTTGGAAGGAAGGCTAAATTTTTTGTATTAAAAGGAACCTTAAAAGTTTTGTGATAAGAAAAGAGATTTTTTGAATCCCTCGATGGTATTCAGGAAAAAAATGCCCATCTGAGTAGCTTTTTGATTATCAATCATCAGATTGCGCGGATGCTCCGGAAAGCGCTCCTCATCAGCCATAATCCAGGAAGAAGGTTCCGGCAGTTGCATCAGTTCAGCAAAACGGATGAAAGTTTCATAACTGTTCCAGTCATTTATGCTGCCAAAGTTATAGGCTCCTCCGGGAATATTGAGGCAAGCCTCCATGTTGCGTACTACTTCCCACACATTGGTTATACCGCGGAATTCGCGTACCGCCGCCTTCAGTTTTTCTCCATTCTGAAAAGCCTGGAGCAGATTTACCGGCAGGTTTCGGTTCAGTTTCCACGGACTGTCCGGCAAGTCATACATCCATGTGAGTCGCAGTCCTACCGCTTCCGGAAGGATTTCCGCAATGCGTTTCTCGGCTTCCAGTTTGTCGCGTCCGTAAACACTCTGCGGGTTTACTTCATCGGTTTCTTTCCAAGGTTGCAATCCCACATTTCCGTTATACACCTGGTCCGAACTCATATAAACCAGTTGTGCCTGCTGCTCTCGGCAAGCCAGAGCGATATGTACGCTGCCTAACGTATTTACCTGATAGGATTCTTCGGGATGGTTTTGAGAATAGCCGGTATCAGAGATGGCGGCTGTGTGGAACACAATGTCCGGACGTACCTCCCGGAACAGATTCTGTACGGCATCTTCCCGACAGATATCCAGATCCTGATGCCCTACGGCGATGACATCATATTTTTCTTTATAGTGAGCGCACAGGCGTTGTCCGAGAAAGCCGTTGCAGCCCGTAATAAGCAGTTTTTTCATATTTGTTTATTCTTTTGGTGAGGAAGGATTCTGATTCATTTGTTTCTTTTGATAGGCTTCAATCTCCTTTCGGCTCCGGCTTACGGTAACCAGATATACTCCGCCGAAGATCAGACAGATGGCCAAAGCCTTTGTCAGGTTAAAGGAGTCCATACCCCAGCTTATAGCCACGATGCAGGCCACGATGGGCTGGATATAGTTATACATGCCGGCTACGGTAGGACGCAGGTTCTTCTGACCGATCACCGTGAGCAGATAACTGCCGAAAGTGGCACCGACCACGATAAAGGCCAGTCCCAGGACCTCCATCAGTCCCAATCCCGTCCATTGCGTCTGTATCAGATCTCTGGCCGAGAAAGGCAGTGTGCAGATAAAGGCATAGGTAAACATCCACTTCATGATGGTGACGAGGGAATATTTGCTCACAAAATCCTTGTAGAGAACAATGTAGAGCGCGTAGCAGAACTGTGCGGTAAGTACTAACAGATCGCCCCAGATGGCCGTATCCTTGCTTGGGCCTGCTGTGCACGACTGACTGCTTCCCAATATCAGGAGCAGGGCACCCGAAGCACCTGCCGCGATGCCGAGCACTTTCTTTCCGGTGATCGGTTCCTTTAGAATGAAAGCCGCCAGAATCATAGCCCACAACGGCATGCTGGTGGTAATGATCGAAGCGTCTGCCGGAGAGGTCAGGCTTACACCGAAAATGAAGCACCCCTGATTCAGAATAATGGCCAGCAGGGCGGCAAAGAACAGATGCACCATGTCTTTATGATGCACATGCTCCGGCTTTTGGAAGAAAGAGGTAATCCAGAAGAGAATCATGGCACCGCCGATGCGCAGATCGGTTACCACAAGGGGAGTGATGGCTCCCGTAAGCATAATGACTTTGGATATGGGCGACATCAGTCCCCACATGATATTGGCTCCCAGCATGGATGCGTGGCCTTTCCAATGTATTTCTTTCATTTTCTTTTTGTATTATGGAATTTTCTCTTTCGTTAAGCCTCGTTTTTTATCGGGCAGTATGTTTTCTCATAGATGCAGTGCAGCAGATGTCGTCCGGTTTCTGTCCGGAAAATCTTCTCCCGTATGATTTCAAGATGCTCTTTGGGAATCCGGTCTTCGTCGATATTGACCAGAAAATCGGCTTCGATCAGAATCTGGTGATCTGCTTCGGTGATGTTCTTGAAGGTGTGATGATGCCCTACCAGCCAGCAGATGCGTTCGATTTGTGCCGGAGTATACCCACCAATCTGTTCCAACAGTTTTCTGGCTTCGGCCGGCCCCTCCTGTTCCTGATGTTTTCCGTCGCTTGAGCCATACTTCTGTTCGGAGATGTGAATGCCGATGTCGTGTACGATGGCAGCTGATTCCAAAATAAAGAGATTTTCTTCGTCCATTTTTTCCAGAGTGCCGATAGTTGCTGCCAGATTGTGCACTTTCAGCAGATGCTGGATGCGTTGTACGTCACCGGCATCATATTCAATCATGGCACGGATCAGTTTTGCGTGTTGTCGTTTCATGTGTTCTTTGTTTCAGTCTTATCAGACAAAATTACGGTTTTCAGGAATAAAACGGTGTGTGTAAATAGCAGAAAATACATTACCGCGAGTCAAAAAGCCTAATTCTTGTTTTATCTGTTGTTTTTTCAGACTCCTTGGCCGAAATCTTTGTAATTTTGCAGCATCATTTTTCAGATGAACAGAATTATGGAGAGTTTACATTTTGAGATTTGTCCGCATGTGTTGCATTTCAAGCGTCCGGCGGGCACCTCGCGCGGTGTCTATACCACGCGTAAAAGCTGGTTTCTGCATCTTACAGATCCGGCTAATCCGGAGAAAGAGGCTTGGGGAGAATGTGCCCCGCTGCCGAATTTGAGTTGCGATGACATTGAGGATTATGAGCGCGTTCTGGCAGATTTTTGTCAGGATGTGGCGCAGAAAGGATATATTGGCTATCCGCTTTGGCGGAATTACCCTTCCATGGTGTTTGGTATGGAGACAGCCTTGCTGCACTGGAAAACCGGTTCGTTGGCTTTCTGGGATACTCCTTTTTCACGCGGCGAACAGGGTATTCAGATCAATGGATTGATCTGGATGGGTGACTATGATTATATGTATGAACAGATTCTGAAGAAGATGGAGTTGGGATTCCGCTGCATCAAGCTCAAGATCGGTGCCATCGACTTTGAGCAGGAACTGGATTTGCTGCGTTTTATCCGTTCACGTTTTCCGGTAGGAACCATCGAATTGCGTGTGGATGCCAACGGAGCCTTCAAGCCCGAAGATGCTTTGGACAAACTGAATCTTCTGGCGGAGATCGGTCTGCATTCCATTGAGCAGCCGATACGTGCCGGACAGCGCAGTGAAATGGCACGCCTCACAGCCGAAAGCCGTCTGCCCATCGCTTTTGACGAAGAACTGATCGGTATCAATGACCGTGCGGAGAAAGCTCGTCTGCTGGACGAAACCAAACCGGCTTATATTGTGCTCAAACCTTCGCTGCACGGAGGAATGGAGGGTTCTAAGGAATGGATTGAAGAGGCCGAGAAACGCAATATCGGTTGGTGGATTACTTCTGCTTTGGAATCCAATGTGGGATTGAATGCCATTGGTCAGTGGTGTGCCACTCTGAATACCACATTGCCTCAGGGATTGGGCACCGGTCAGCTTTTCGTAGACAATGTGGATATACCGCTCGAAGTGCGGCAGGATGCCCTTTGGTTTTCCGCTCCGGAGCAGGCTAAAAAGAAAATTGTGCTGGAATGACGGAGCGGAGCTTTCAGTGTGACATTCGTAAACAGGTGTTGTGTGTGTCCGACCGTTGCTTTGATACCAGCTCGTTACCGGAACTCTTGGAATTGAAAAATCAGACACCCGAGGGGATCTGTCGTGATTTATACACATTTTTATATGCATGGTTTTCAGAGGGGGAGACCATGCAGGTGCAGACTTCCGGTTCTACGGGAGTGCCTAAGATAATGGAGGTTTCCAAACGCGCCATGATGAACAGTGCCTGTCGCACTTGCCGTTTTCTGGGACTTCAAGAGGGAGATTCTCTGTTGCTTTCCATGAATCTGAAGTATATTGGAGCGCAAATGATGGTCGTGCGTGCTTTGGTGGGAGGTTTACGGTTGCTGCTTCAGGAGCCTTGTGCTCATCCTTTGGCAGCCGTTCAGGAGCGGATAGACTTCCTGTCTATGGTGCCGATGCAGTTGGCTTCATCCTTGCAACGTGAAGCGGAAAGAAACATATTGCAGGCCGCTAAGGTGGTCATTGTCGGGGGAGGAGCTGTAGACAGCCTTTTGGAGGAACAGCTTCAGGTATTGCCTTGCCGGGTTTACTCCACTTATGGCATGACCGAAACCCTGTCGCATATTGCCATGCGCCCGTTAAACGGGCCGGAGCGTTCCGACCGCTATTATCCGTTGGAAGGAGTTGCTTTGTCCTTGTCCGCACGCGATACGCTGGTTATTGAAGTACCCGATGTGTGTACCGGGAAACTGGAAACGAACGATTGTGTGACTCTTTATCCAGACGGTTCGTTTGTGGTAAGGGGACGTGTGGATAACGTGATTAACAGTGGAGGTGTGAAAATACAGATTGAGGAAGACGAGCGTTTGCTTCAAGGATTTCTTTCCTTTCCGTTTGTCATAACAGCTGTACCGGATTCTTTTTATGGAGAGAAGGTGGTTTTGCTGGCAGAGCGTCCTAAATCTTCTGAAAAGGAAACAAATGGGCTTTTGGCCGTGTGTAAAGATGCTCTTCCCCGTTATCATGCCCCTCGTGACATTGTATTTGTTTTGTCTTTGCCACGTACAGAGAATGGAAAGATTGATCGGAAGGGTTGCAGGAATGCTGCTTTGAGGGGATTGGAAATTAAAAAAGGAGGATGAATTTCATCCTCCTTTTTTAATAGGTTTATAAGTTTATTGCTATTTGTCTTATAAATTTAGTCCACGATACAGATGCTTACACGGTTCCAGTCTGGATTGCTGAATACGCTACCTACACCCTTACCTTCAGTCTTGATGCGGCTTTCGTCGATGTTGTACTGTTTAACCAGAATCTTCTTCACAGCTTCTGCACGTTTCAGAGATAACTTCTGGTTGAATTCAGCATTTCCTTCTGGAGAAGCGTAACCGGAGATAGTAACTTTGGCATTGCTGTTTTCCTTCAAAACATTTGCCAATTTCTCGATACTTGGCATCTGGAGAGCGTCAATGGTGCTCTTTCCCTGACGGAAGGTTACATAATAGTCTTTCTCTGCTGCTACGGTTGTTGCTACCGGCTTCTTGTTTCTGCAGTCGTTCAGGTCATTCTGTAACTGGTTGATCTTAGATTTTGCATTCTCCAATTCACCATCCTTAGAGGCAACTTCCTGACGCATGCTGGAAATCATGGCATTCAGAGCATCAATTTCATCACGGTCGCATTCGATAGAATAATAGTGCTTGTCAGTGCTGTTCTTGAAGTGGTAAACCACACCGGCTGTCAGCTCAAATGCTGCCTGTCTTGCATCGAAGTTCAGATGCTCCTGACCCTTGATGGTCATATCCCATACTACAGCAGGTTTTACAGCGATAGTCCAAGCCTTTGAATCCCCGATGTTGAAATTGAAATTCATACCGGCTTTTGCAGATACATGGTTACGATCGTGTGGGTCACCCTGCTTCCAATATGGATTTGTGCTGTGCAACCATCCGAAACCACCGACTGCCTCAACTTCAAACAAAGACGGTTTGCCTTTGTAAGAACAGAACAGATTATTCAGATTTACACGATGCAGCAAACTTAAGTTATACACATCAAATGCTGTGTAGCTGGCATTTGTATTAATGCTGGCCATACCTTCTAAGCTTAAGCCATAGATTGGAGAGAACTGCTTGTTAATGGTAAGACCCATTGTCGGACGCATGCTCTCAAAGAAAGGATGGTTGATTAATGGGGTAACACCACCGACATTCAAACCTATAGACCAATTGTCACTCAGTTTGTTACCAGATACGTTGTTCTGTGCTTGGGTTTGGCCAAGAACCAATGCACCCATGAGGAATAGTAAAGTTCTTTTCATAATAACATAAGTTTAGTTTAATAAATATGATTTAGTCTTTTAGCAAATATACTCGTATTCTTTGGATTCTGTCCTTTATGGTGTTTTTATTTCGTGTTATATAACAAAAAACTCCTTTTTTGCTCTTTTTTTAATTAAAATACAGACTTGTTTTTGTTCTGTTAAGGTAAAAATACGAACAAAAGCCTTTCTCTTGTGTTGTTGTAAATAGGAGGGGGAGAATCCCCCTCCTGAATCCATGCAGGATTTATGTCTTATACCAGATGGCTGATCAGAGTTTCACGATCTCCATAGAGCAGATCGATTACCGGAATCTCTACCATAGTGTAGCAACCCGGTTTCTGCTTCATGGAAGCACGAGCTACACAAACCAGTACCTGAGCAGTCAGAGCCGGATTGTTGATGCGCATGTTGAACTCGAACAACTGGTTCTGGGTCTTTCCGGAAACGCCCTTACGAGTCAGATTTACACCGTGGCCCATATCCAGAAGATCGTCTACACAAGGAACCTGGATGACGTGAGTCTCGTCGTTTACAAAGTAAGCGTCAGCCTTGATAGCTGCTGCAACCTTCTCATATTCGTATCCTTCTTCTACTTCGATATATACCATACGACGGTGAATACCGGTTCCTGTCGGGATAGTCATTGACAAAGCAGCCTTAACACCTTCGATAGCCTTAACAGCTACAGTGTGTCCCATGCTCATACCCGGGCCGAAGTTGGTGTAAGTGATACCCTTTGGAGCGATGGCTTCAAGCAGAGTACGTACGATAGAATCGCTTCCCGGATCCCATCCGGCAGAGATGATAGATACGGCATTTCCTGCCTGAGCGCTTTCGTTCAGGGAACGGCGCAGTGAAGTGATCTGAGTGTGGATGTCGAAGCTGTCCACTGTATTGATACCCATAGCCAGAATTTCTTTGGCATACTCTTCCACTTTACGGGTTGGAGTAGCCAGAATGGCAACATCTACATTCTCTAATTCCTTGATATCTTTTACTACAGGATAGTTAGCCAGTTCTTCCGGTTTGTTTTCTGCACCGTTACGGCGTACGATACCTGCAATCTCAAAATCTGGTGCGGCTTCCAAAGCCTGCAGTGTGTAGTGGCCGATATTGCCATAACCCACAATGGCTGCTCTGATTTTCTTCATAATCTTTGTTTTATTGATGATTTGTTGATTTGGTTGCAAATATAGAGAATATCCTCAAATATTTATTCCAAAAACATATTGTTTTATTATTTGTTTTTATCTGTTCTTACTTTTTGATATAAATATCTGATGATCCCTTTTATTTTGTATTATCTATCCTTTTTTTTGTGTTATAATGTAATTGCCTGTTTCTTGTTTACTCTTCTTTCTATATTTTTTTAGATTTTAGAGCCCTAAGGCTCACTTATTATATTAAGGTGTGATGGTATATCTTATAGAAAAAAGGAAAATATGAACAATTCATATTGATATATGAATAGGATTCTCATAACAGAATACTCTAATTTTGCGGCAGTTAAAAGATAAAATATATGAGAAAACTGTTATTCATTTTTGCTATGATTGGATGGGTGCCTCAACAGATTTCGGCACAAGATATCCTCAGTCTGGAGGAATGTATCAAAATAGGTATAGAAAATAATCTTGCCTTACAGACCAAACGCAATGAAATCCGTAAAGGACAATATGCTTTATCGGAAAACCGGGCTCGCTTGTTGCCTGTGATCAATGGCTTTGCCGGTTTTACGGATAACATAAAGCCACCGGTTTCGGTTACCGACGGATCTTCTTATGGAGTGCCATATAATGTAACCAAAACTTTGCCATACAGCGCTAATGCCGGAATCCAGTTGCAGTTGCCACTTTACAATCAGACCCTGTATACTTCTATGGATGTAGCCCGGATTATGGATCAGCTGAATCGTCAGGGTTATGAAAAGGCTCGTGAAGAACTGATGATGGAGATTTCCAAACTCTATTATCTGGGGCAGACCACCAATGAACAGCTGGAAATTCTGAAAAAGAATATCGGTCGCCTGGAGGAACTGAAAAACATTACCGAGGCTTTCTATGATAATGGGATGGCCATGGATATTGACGTGAAACGCGTACGGATTAATCTGGACAATATGAAAGTGCAGTATGACAATGCCCAGGCCATGCTGGTGCAACAGATGAATCTGTTGAAATATATGATGGATTTCCCGATGGAAAAGAACTTTGCCTTGGAGCGGGTACAGGCAGAAAAACTTTCGCATACCGAGTTGACCGGTCTGTCGGAAAATCTCTATGAAATCCAGATGCTGGAGTCTCAGAAAACGCTGGCTGAGAAGCAACGCAAATTGATCCGCAATGGATACATTCCTTCTTTGAGTCTGAGCGGAAATCTGTCTACTTCGGCTTTCACGGATAAGGCACGCTATTGGTTTCAGGACAATCCTTCGAGCAAATGGTATACCAGTTACGGGGTAGGTGTTTCTCTCCGAGTTCCGATTTTTGACGGACTGGAAAAGCGCAATAAGGTCCGTAAGGCAGAGATGGACATCGAGAATGCCCGTCTGAATCTGGAGAATACCCGCAAGAATTTGCAGACTAAGTATCTGAACGCTACCAATGATCTGATGAACAGCGAGCGTAATTTCTTCAAGCAAAAGGATAATTACCTGTTGGCAGAAGATGTATATGCGGTGACTATTGACCGATACAAGGAAGGTATTGCTTCAATGACCGAAGTGTTGCAGGACGAGATGAGAATGAGTGAGGCTCAGAACAATTATATTACGGCCCATTATAATTATCAGCTGAACAATCTGGTATTGCTCAAGCTCACCGGAAATATCGAATCTTTAATCAAATAACCAATTATAAAGAAAAAGAAATATGGAAAAGAATTTAGATAGACAGGATAAGGATATGCGTCAGGAAAAAGTTCAGAAGCTCAAGAAAATGCGTCGCTGGCAGATGGTAGCCAGTGTGCTGGGAGTTGCCGTGCTGGGTGTAGGTATCTGGCAAAGCGTCAGTCTCTTCTTGGATTATAAACACACCGAAGTGAGCAATGATGCTCAGGTGGAGCAGTATATTTCGCCCATCAATATGCGGGCTTCCGGATATATCAAGAAAATTTGTTTTACGGAGCATCAGGAGGTTCACAAGGGAGATACCCTGCTCATTCTGGATGACCGTGAGTATAAAATCCGGGTGATGGAGGCTGAGGCCGCCTTGAAAGATGCTCAGGCCGGGGCTACGGTAATCGATGCGTCGCTCGAAACCACCGAGAATAATGCCTCTGTGTTTGAAGCATCTCTGGCTGAGGTGGAAGTGCGTCTGGCAAAACTGGAAAAGGACCGCCAGCGTTATCAGAACCTGGTAGCCCGCAATGCGGCCACTCCCATTCAGTTGGAACAGATCGAAACGGAGTATGCCGCTACCTTGAAAAAGAAGGAAGCCATCCAGCGCCAGCAGCGTGCTGCACGTTCCGGAGTGAAGGAAGTATCCCGTCGCCGCATGAATACCGAAGCAGCGATCCAGCGTGCTGAGGCTGCTCTGGAAATGGCCCGACTGAATCTTTCCTACACTGTGGTGGTGGCTCCTTGCGACGGAAAACTAGGTCGTCGTGCCATCGAGGAGGGACAGATGGTCAATGCCGGACAGACCATTACCAATATCATCCCCGATACACAGAAGTGGATTATTGCCAACTATAAGGAAAAGCAAATCGAGAACCTGCATGTAGGTCAGGAAGTGGAAATAACGGTCGATGCTCTTAAGGACAGAACCTTCAAAGGGCGCATTACCGCCATTTCGGGAGCTACCGGTTCGAAATACTCACTCGTTCCTACGGACAATTCTGCCGGAAACTTTGTCAAGATACAGCAGAGAATCCCCGTACGTATTGATTTTGATGGTCTGGCTGCCGAGGATCATGAGCGTCTGGCTGCCGGAATGATGGTTGTTGTCAAAGCTAAACTGTAAGAACTATGCCTTCCTGTCCTAAAAACTATCCGTTTTACAACTGGGTTCCCAAGCCTTTGGGCATACTCATCCTGCTGTTTCTTTTCCTGCCTATCCTGACGGTAGGAGGTACCTATTCGGTGAACAGCGGTGAGATGATGAGCGGGCTGGGTATCATTTCCGAGCACATTCAGTTTGCCACCTTTGCCACTTCGGTGGGAATGGCCGCTTTCGCTCCCTTCTTTTATCAGTTGGTGTGCATCCGTAGGGAGAAGATGATGTGTCTGGTCGGTTTCTCGCTGATGTATGTACTGAGCCTGGTCTGTGCCAAGACCGACAGCATCTTTCTGCTGGCCCTGTGCAGTGTCATCATGGGATTTTTCCGTATGGTGCTGATGATGGTCAATCTCTTCACGCTCATCAAATATGCTTTCGGCATGGAAGCCACCCGTAACATTACCTCCGGTTTCGAACCGACTACCGAAGAAGGGTGGGACAAGCTGGATGTGGAGAAGAGTAATAGCCAGCCTATGATCTATCTGTTCTTTATGATTCTGGGCCAGATGGGCACCTGGCTCACAGCCTGGTTGGCTTATGAATATGAGTGGCAACATGTGTATTATTACATGATGGGAATGCTGTTGGTGTCTATTCTGCTGATATTCGTTACAATGCCCTATCATAGCTATGTGGGACCGCGCTTTCCGATTACCTTCCGCAAGTTTGGCAACGTTGTGGTGTTCTGTACCTTCTGGATGTCGGTTGTGTATATTCTGATTTACGGAAAAGTGCTCGACTGGTATTCCGATTCTACCATCTGGTGGGCCACGGGGATTGCGTTTGTCAGCGCCTTGGTGTTCATCTATATGGATGTTTACCGTAAATCGCCCTATTTCCTTTGGGATATCTTCAAACTGCGTAATATCCGCATTGGAGTGATTCTTTATCTGTTGCTGATGATACTCAATTCCAGTTCACTGTTTGTCAATGTGTTTACCGGTATCGGTATGAAGATAGACAACTGGCAGAACGCTTCTTTGGGCAACTGGTGTATGCTGGGTTATGCGTTGGGAATAGTCGTTATCCTGCTGATGCGCAATAAGGGTGTTCATTTTAAATATCTTTTTGCCACAGGATTTCTGTTCCTCGGTCTGTCCTCTCTGTTCATGTATTTTGAAGTGCAGAATGCCGGTTTGCTGGAGCGCATGAAATATCCCATTATCATCCGTTCCATCGGTATGGTCATTCTCTATGCCCTGACGGCTGTATATGCCAATCAGCGGATGCCTTTCAAATATCTGTCTACGTGGATCTGTATCATGCTCACCGTGCGTATGGTGCTGGGGCCGGCCGTAGGAACCTCACTTTATACCAACGTGCTTCAGAACCGGCAGCAGTATTATATCACTTCCTATGCCGGGAACAATGATCCCATCAGTCCTGAGGCTTCCGCCCAGTTCCGCCAGACGGTGTATGGAGCCAAGATGCAGGGACGGAGCGAGGAAGAGGGACAGATCATGGCCAGCATGACGGCTAAAGGCAAAGTGCAGGTGCAGGCTACGATTTCTGCCGTGAAGGAGATGGCCGGATGGACTTTCTATGCTTGTGTTTTTTCTATGATATTTGTGCTGGTGATACGTTATCCTAAACGAAAATTGCTAACTTAGCGGAGCGAAACGGTTTTTACCGGAAAAGGAATCCGCATGAGTACGGCACAAGAACGACTGAATCAATTAAACGAAGCTCTTATGAGCAAGATGTATATTTGCAGTTCCGGTGGGGAGGTGAGTTCCTTCCCGCCGCTGTTGAAAGTGCCTTATCAGGTGAACGGTATCGGGCTTGTGGTGTGTCAGCAGGGTAGTTTCCGTTTTGCACTCAACCGCGACAACTATTCGGCTCATGCCGGAGAAACTTTGTTCATTCCCGAACATTCGTTGATCAAGATTACTCAGGAGTCGGAAGATCTGGAAGTGTTCATTCTGATCTATGATATCGAACCGATACGCGATCTGACGGGAAATCTGGTGCTTTCCATGTATCCTTATTCTTTGCTTTCTACCGAACCATGTCATGTGTGGAATACCGGGGAGGAAGAGGAGGTGACCCGCTATATGGGGCTGCTCGACAGTACGCTGACCCGGGGAGAGGATCTCTTTGCGCAGAACGAGCGCAAGCTGTTGCTTATTTCGCTCACTTACCGCCTGTGCTCCATTTACAGCCGTAAGATGATGATGCAGAAGGGAGCCATCGGGCGCAAACACGAGCTCTTTATGAAGCTGGTTCATCTCATCGAGAAGCATTATATGGAAGAACGCGGTGTGGAGTTTTATGCCGATAAGCTCTGTCTGTCGCCCAAGTATGTTTCGGCCCTGTCCAAGTCGCTGAGCGGATATACCGCTCAGGAACTGGTGTTCAAGGCTATTGTGCGCCGGAGCATTTTTCTGTTGCTCAATACGCGAAAGAGCATTCAGGAGATTTCGGATGAGCTGCACTTTCCGAACGCTTCCTATTTCGGGACCTTTTTCAAGAAACATATCGGGGTATCGCCGCAGCAGTACCGTGCGGTGTATGAACAGGAGTCAGAGAGATGAGTGCCGGATAAATATGTAGTGTTACTATGAATGTATACAATATCTATGGAAATGAGTAAGAAAGAAAAATATGAGGCTTTGCTGCCCAGACTGGAAGCCTTGATGGAGGGAGAACAAGACTGGACGGCCGCCATGGCCAATTTTGCGGCCGAGGTTCATGAAACATTCAGTTTCTTTTGGACCGGCTTTTATCGGGTAACCGGAGGACTGCTCCTATTGGGACCGTTCCAAGGTCCGGTGGCTTGTACGCGCATCAAGTACGGTCGTGGCGTTTGTGGCACGGCCTGGAAGGAAAAGGTCACTCAGGTGGTTCCCGATGTGCATCTGTTTCCGGGGCATATAGCCTGTTCTTCGTTGTCGGAAAGTGAGATCGTGGTGCCCGTTTTTGATGACCGGAATGAAGTGGTGGCTGTGCTGGATATTGACAGTCGCGAAAAGAATACTTTCGATGAAACGGATCGCCTGTATCTGGAGCGCGCCGTGAAGTTTCTTCCGTGGGCTTCGTCGGAGGCTGTCGGAGAGCGGGAATAAGAATAATTATTGTCCCGTCGGTAATTCATTATTGCCTTGTCGATAATAGATTACTGACGGGGAAGTAATTTTTAAAATATGGGTAATAAAAAAAGAGACATCTGCGGGATGTCTCTTTTTTTGTTGGACTACCAAGATTCGAACTTGGACAAACAGAACCAAAACCTGTTGTGCTACCATTACACCATAGTCCAATCCTACATGCTTTCTTTTGGAAAGCGCTGCAAAGATAGGAATATAAATCCTATCTTGCAAGCGTTTTTATGGTTTTATTTGCAAATAATCAGGAAATAATTCTTCTTTCCACGCTGTACCAGCAAATATTTGTCATCGAGCAAATCAGCGGTTGTTACTTCCTGATCAAATGCTGACAACTTTTCTTTGTTCAGTGAAACGCCACCGCCCTGAGTCAGCTTGCGCATCTCGCCCTTGCTGGCGAAACATTGAGTAGCTTCGGCCATCAGGTCAACGGCTTTGATTCCGTTTTCGATCACGCTTCGACTGATTTCAAACTGAGGCACACCGGCAAATACATCGAGCAGAGTCTTCTCGTCCAGCTTGGTAAGGCTTTCTTTGGTTGCCTTTCCGAACAGGATGTTGCTGGCTTCTACTGCCATGTTGTAATCTTCCTCACTGTGTACCATGATGGTCACTTCCTTGGCCAGACGTTTCTGCAGTACGCGCTGTCCCGGATCCTGATCGTGTTCGGCGATGAGGGCATCAATTTCCTCTTTGTCCAATACGGTAAAGATCTTGATATAGCGTTTTGCTTCGTCGTCGGCTACATTCAACCAGAACTGGTAGAAGGTATATGGTGAAGTGTAGTTCTTGTCCAACCAGATATTTCCCTGCTCTGTCTTACCGAACTTCTTTCCGTCGGCCTTGGTGATGAGCGGGCAGGTCAGGGCATAAGCCTCGTTGCCGTTGGTTCTGCGGATCAGCTCGGTACCGGTGGTGATATTACCCCACTGATCGCTTCCGCCCAACTGCAATTTACAGTTCTTATGCTGGTTCAGATACAGGAAGTCGTATCCCTGCAACAACTGGTAAGTAAATTCCGTGAAAGACAAACCGTCGCGGGCTTCGCCGTTCAGACGCTTCTGCACGCTGTCCTTTGCCATCATATAGTTCACGGTGATGTGCTTTCCTACGGTACGGGCGAAGTCCAGGAAAGTAAAGTCCTTCATCCAGTCGTAGTTGTTTACCAGTTCGGCATGGTTTGGTGCGTCGCTGTCGAAATCCAGGAACTTGGCCAACTGCTTTTTGATGCAGGCTACGTTATGACGCAAAGTCTCCTCATCCAGCAGATTTCTCTCCTGGCTTTTTCCTGACGGGTCGCCGATCATACCTGTGGCGCCACCTACCAATGCCAAAGGCTTGTGGCCGCAGCGTTGGAAATGCTTCAGCATCATGACACCACACAGGTGACCGATATGTAAAGAGTCTGCTGTCGGGTCGATACCCAGATAGGCAGTAACTTGTTCTTTGTTCAATAATTCTTCAGTTCCTGGCATGATAGTGTGGATCATGCCTCTCCATGTCAATTCTTCTACAAAGTTCATCGTATGAATCTGCTTATTTATTAATTTGTTTATGATGTGTTTGCACAAAAGTACGACCTTTAGCGCAAACATGCAACTAAAAGTATTTTAATTTTCAAGGATTTGGCTGTTGGCCTTTGAATTTTAGCAGTTGCTTCAGATTTTCGGCTTGTTCTTTTTTCAGACTTTCCATATCCGTGGAGCGGATTTGTGCGATGCGTTGATAAATTTCGGCTATGGGTTCGTCTGATTCATCAGTTTCGATAAAGAAGCGTCCGGCGGGGCAAATAGCCACGGATTCCGGATTGAAAAGTTTTCCGAAACTGACATAAAAGCCTAGATGAAGCAAGGATTGCATCTGTTGAGGCTTGCCGCGAAAGCCATGGATCACCCACGGAGCGTGGGGACGCAGTTGCTTGTGCAGGGCTATAATCGGGTCGAAGGCTTTCACACAATGCAGTATCATGGGCATATTCTGGGATACGGCCCATTCGGCTTGCATACGGAATACCTCCTCCTGCAAGGACATCGGATGACTGCTGTTCGGATCCAGACCGCATTCGCCCACAAATAGGGTATGGGACTGTTGCCACAAGACTTTCAGATACTCGAAATCTTCTCTCCATTGCGGAGCAATAAACCACGGATGGATACCGCATGACAGAAAGTTGTGTTCGGGGATGCTTTTCGAAAGGTCGGTGGCATCCAAAGAAAATACATTCCATTCACCTTGCCGGCGTTTCTGATGCGAATGTATGTTGAGAAAAGGGATTTCCGGATTCATGGTACTGGATCATATCCCGATCCGCCCCACGGATGACAGCGCAGAATGCGCCGGATAGCCAGATACAGGCCTTTGAAAGGGCCATGTTTACGGATGGCTTCCAGAGCATATTGTGAGCATGTCGGTGTGAACCGGCAGGAAGGGGGCGTACAGGGTGAAATTACGTTGCGGTAAAATTGTATCGGCACGATCAGGCAGATCGTAAGCAACTTATTCAGCAGGTTCCACAGCCGTTTCAGCATTTCCATATTCTTTCTGGATATATTCGGCAATGCGGTGCAGCAAGCTCCGCATCTTGGATTCTACAATAGAGGTGAGCATCAGTTCGTCGGCTTGCCAAAGAAAAGCAATGGCTATATGCCGGGGAGCCTCGGTATGGGTTTCAAGTACCTGATAAATCAAATCCTTGTTTTTTCGGTAAGCTTCACGGATCTGCCGCTTGGCACGGTTTCTCTTTACGGCGCGCTTGAAGTGCTTTTTCGATACGGAAACCAATACCGACACCGGTTCCTGATCGGTATCCGTCTCTATGGGGCGGAAAACGGCACGTAGCGGATAGGCGGAGAAGGATTTGCTGCCTCCGTCGAAAAGGGTGTCAATGATGCGCTTGCTGCAAAGACGCTCTTTCTTTTGGAATGAATAAGGATGCTGTTGGGTATTGGTCATGGTTTGATATTGTGAAAAACAGAAATGAACGCACGGTTGGTGTGCGTTCATTTTTCTGATTAGTATTTATTTCTGGTTTGTTTCTTTGATAAAAGCATCCAGCGCTGCAGTGATGGATGGGAACTGAGGACTTGGTGCCTCCATATCCAGACGCAGACCGGCTTCCTTTACAGCCTTGGCTGTGGTTGGACCGAAACAGCCGATGGCAATCTTGTCCTGCTTGAAGTCCGGGAAATTCTTGAGCAGGGACTGTACTCCTGAGGGACTGAAGAAAATGAGCATGTCATAATCAAATAATTCCCCTTCCTCAAAATCGTTGCTCACGGTGCGGTACATCACTCCTTCTGTATGTTGCAGTTTCTTGGAATCGAACAGCTCTTTCAATTCATCGTTATGGACATCAGAAAGCGGTACGAAGTATTTTTCCGTTTTGTGCTTTACCATGGCCGGCAGCAGATCGTTGATCTTTCCGGTTGCACCGAAGAATACTTTACGTTTTCTGTATTGTACATATTTCTGGATATACAGAGCTACGGTTTCTGTAATGCAGAAATATTTCATGTCTTCCGGTATGGTTATACGCATCTCCTTGCAAAGCTGGAAGAAGTGGTCAATGGCATGACGTGAAGTAAATACCACTGCCGTATGATCCAGAATGGAAATTTTTTGCTGACGGAATTCTTTTGCTGACAAACCTTCTACTTTGATGAAAGGTCTGAAAACGAGTTCTACATCATATTTAGAAGCAATCTCATAATAAGGAGACTTCTCTGAAGACGGTTTTGGTTGCGAAACCAGAATCTTCTTGATCATAATAAATGTCCTAAATTTTTATAACAAAGTTATTATTGATAAAAGCCAAAACTCTGCACAACATGAGCAGAGGGGTAACTTCAAGGGCACAAAAGTACACAATTAAATGCAAAATGCCATGGATTTTCGGAAAAAAGATTATATACGTTTCATATAATAAGATAATCCTGGTCAAAAATACCACAAATCCAATATATAGCCAGGCTTGTAATGTATTAAGATCAAAATATATGGTTAGCAAGACTAACGGAAATAATAATAATCCTTCTGCCGCATATGTAAAAGTATAGGTTTCCTGCCATCTTTTATTCTTGGTTTTGTCAAAAAAAATCCAATTTACAAAGTGGTAGGAGAGTTTCTTTATCAAATAATATCCTGTTATAACCAGCGTAGTGGAAAGCAAAGCCAGATAAGGTGTTTCCGAAGTGATGACCGTATGGTTTTCCAGTCCGTTCAGACCGAAAAGCTGCAGAGAAATGGTCAGCAGTGTCAGGCATACCAGAAGCTTTATGCTGTGCTGTTGATTATCGGGCTCGTCATTAAACAGATTGTGATATTCACGAGGCGGGTTAAATAATTCCTTGGCTTGTTTCAACAGGGCTTTCTTGCTTTTGGAAAAGAGAACCAGCATCAACATGAATACGACCAGGACAATGGCGGTAATGCCGTCATCTGTCCGTAAGCGATAAGGGAGCGGAGTCTCCTGAATTCCCAGACGGGAGTCGCTTACTTCCGGATGCATAAAATGATTACCGTCAAAGAATGTTTGGCGGTAATGATAGGTAAGTTCTGATAAGGATTTTGATTTTTTTGCCGGAATACCGGGTATTTCCAGTGTATCGGGGCGTGTGGATCTGATCCGAACTCTTTCCGGAAGATTGGCTTGTATCGCCGAATCCTGTTGCGCCGGTGTGGCATCTTCCGGCAAGGCGTCAATAATTCTGGCAGCATTGAATGGAAGTGGTCCCTTATGTCCAACTGTTTTTGTCGGTGTAACCGGGATCTGTCGGGTAGATATAGAATCGGTCTGTGTCATTATATTGCTGCAAATTTGCGTACTTCTTTATTCCACATCGGGATTTTCTCAAGCAAATCCAATGCTTCTTCCGGTGTCTGGGCCACATGCCAGATGGCTTGGTGTTCCGGGCGCATGAAATGCTCTTCTACGGCCTTTTCCAGCATTTGAAGCAACGGATCGTAGTAGCCGTTGATATTGAGGATGACAAGTGGTTTCAGATAAATACCCAGTTGTTTCCAGGTGATGATTTCAAGAAGTTCTTCCAGAGTGCCACAACCGCCAGGCAAGGCAATGGCTGCGTCAGAGAGGCGCGCCATTGTCTGCTTGCGGGTATGCATGTCTTCTGTAATGATCAGTTCGCTCAGTCCTGTGTGATGCCATCCCTGTTCAATCATAAATCGGGGTATGACTCCGGTAACCTGTCCGCCTTCTGCCAGACAGGCATCGGCGCAGGCGCACATAAGGCCTAAACATCCGGCTCCGTTTATCAGGCGCATTTGCCGTTGGGCCAACAGTTGACCGAGTTGGCGTGCGGCCTGAAAATACTCCTCGCTGATTTTAGTACTGGAGGCACTGTAAACACAAACTGATTCAATATGATTCATTACAAGTTAAATTCTTTTTTAATTTGATCTACATAATCCAGTTTCTCCCAAGTGAACAGTTCCACTTCCACGGTTTTCGGTTCCATGTATCTGCTCTGGAAGGTTTTGGTTACGGTCTGTGGCTTGCGGCCCATATGACCATAAGCGGCAGTTTCTTCATAGATCGGATTGCGCAGCTTCAGTCTTTCTTCGATAGCTTTTGGGCGCAAGTCAAATAATTTGCCAACGGTCTGGGCAATTTCTCCGTCGCTCATGTTTACACGGCTCTTGCCATAGGTGTTGACATAGATATTGATCGGTTCAGCCACACCGATGGCATAACTGATCTGTACGAGCATCTCGTCGGCCACACCGGCTGCTACCATATTCTTGGCGATATGGCGCGCTGCATAAGCGGCAGAACGGTCCACTTTTGAAGGATCCTTGCCGGAGAAGGCACCGCCACCATGCGCTCCCTTACCGCCGTAGGTGTCTACGATAATCTTACGTCCGGTCAGACCGGTATCTCCGTGCGGACCACCGATAACAAACTTGCCGGTCGGGTTGACATGATACTTGATCTGGTCATTGAACAGCTTCAGGATTTCCGGATTGTGAATACCGGCAATGACCCGAGGCATCAGGATTTCAATGACATCCTTACGAATTTGTGCCAACATCTGATGGTCAGCCTCTTCCTCGCTCAGTGTAGCGGATGGCTGGATAAAGTCGTCATGCTGGGTAGAAACTACGATGGTGTCTACTCTTACCGGTTTGCCCTGATCGTCATATTCAATGGTTACCTGGCTCTTGGCATCCGGGCGCAGGTAAGTCATTTCTTTGCCTTCCTTGCGGATTTCTGCCAGTACCAACAGGATGTTATGCGCCAGATCCAATGACAGTGGCATGAAGTTTTCGGTTTCGTTTGTAGCATATCCGAACATCATTCCCTGATCACCGGCTCCCTGGTTCATCGGGTCTTCTCTTTCCACACCGCGGTTGATGTCTGCGCTCTGCTCATGGATGACCGACAGTACGCCGCAGCTTTCGGCCTCGAATTTATACTCTGCCTTGGTGTATCCGATGCGTTGGATGGTTCTTCTGGCCACCTCCTGCAAGTCTACATAAGCCTGTGATTTCACTTCGCCGGCAATGATGACCTGTCCTGTAGTGACCATGGTTTCACATGCCACCTTTGAGGATGGATCAAAAGCCAACAATTCATCCAATACAGCATCCGAAATCTGATCGGCTACTTTGTCTGGATGTCCCTCTGATACTGATTCTGAAGTAAATAAATAACCCATTTTTATAATATTTATAAGATAAAAAAACAAGAATGGGGTTTCATTGGGTAGGAATGCGTTCAGCACTAAGATGTCTGTATTTAGCATTTTTTACCGTGGTTGCAAGCCGCCCAAATCTATCCACATTTATAATTATTGCAAAGATAGTGACTTTTCAATCAATATACCGATTTTGGATATTAATAAACATAAAAAGCCCTTTTATTTAACATTACAATTCCTTACAGTCTTTGTTCGATGAAGTATAAAGACGTTGCCAAAGTTCTCTGACAGAGCAGTTTAGTATTGGGTGCATCAAATCGGGAGCGATTTCTACAAGCGGTTTGAGCACAAAATCTCTTTCATGCAGCAGTTTGTGGGGCAGGGTGAGCTGTTGCAATCGTCCGTCTGGTAACTGAATCTGTTCGTCCATACAGCAATTATCTAAAAACAAGAGGTCTATGTCAATGGGGCGGTCCTGATAACTGATTCCGTTGCTTTTGACTTTCCGCCCCAGTTGCTTCTCTATATTTTGGGTAATAGCCAGAATTTCTGCCGGTGTTTTGAGCGTTTTCAGATGGATGGCTGTGTTCAGAAACAGATTTTCGGATGTAAATCCCCAGGGGGCTGTTTCATAAAACTCAGATAGGGCGCACACGCGCCCTATCTGAGTTTCCAATTCCTGAACAGCTTTCCGAAGCAACTCTCTCCGGTTTCCCTGATTGCTTCCCAAGCTTAAATATAAGTCAGTCATTAATCATTCAATATTAACATGGCATCGCCATAAGTTCCGAAACGATAACCCTCTTTGAGTGCCTGGTTATAGGCTTCCATAACCAGTTCGTAGCCACCGTAAGCTGCTGTCAGCATCAACAGGGTGCTGTAAGGCAGATAGAAGTTGGCCACCATGGAATCAGCTACACTGAATTCGTAAGGAGGGAAGATAAATTTGTTGGTCCATCCCTGGAACTCTTTCAGATGACAGTCGGTTCCTACTGCCGATTCGATGGTACGCTGTACGGTTGTACCCACGGCACAAATCTTGTGTCCGCTGTCTTTGGCCTGGTTCACGATGCGGCAAGCTTCTGCGCTGACAAACATCTCTTCGCTGTCCATCTTATGCTTGGTCAGATCTTCCACATCGATTTCACGGAAGTTACCCAAACCGCAGTGCATGGTTACAAAGGCAAAGTCAATACCCTTGATTTCCATTCTCTTCATCAGTTCGCGTGAGAAGTGCAGACCGGAAGTCGGAGCGGTAACAGCACCTTCGTTCTTGGCGAAGATACACTGGAAGCGTTCCATATCCTCTTTTTCTGTTTCACGCTTGATGAAGCGTGGCAGTGGAGCCTCACCCAAAGCATAGAGAGCGGCTTTGAATTCATCGTGCGGTCCGTCGTACAGGAAGCGCAGGGTTCTTCCTCTGGAAGTGGTATTGTCGATCACTTCGGCTACCATAGAGTCGTCATCGCCAAAATAAAGCTTGTTTCCGATTCGGATTTTACGTGCCGGATCTACCAATACGTCCCACAGGCGCAGTTCCTGATTCAGTTCGCGTAACAAAAATACTTCAATGCGTGCGCCGGTTTTTTCCTTGTTGCCATAAAGACGCGCCGGAAATACCTTGGTATCATTAAAGATGAAAACATCTTTGTCATCGAAATAATCCAGGATGTCCTTGAAGTACTCACGGTGTTCGATGGTTCCGCTTTTCTTGTGAAGGACCATCAGTCTGGACTCATCACGATGGAATGTTGGGTATAAGGCTATACGATCTTCGGGAAGTTTAAATTTAAAATCAGATAATTTCATTTCTAAATACTCTCCTTAAATATTTTTAGATACACGATTATTTCTCTTCGGGGCTGACGATTGTCTGCTGGCTGAGCCATTCTGAAAACTCATCCAGTTTCAGGCAATCTTCCACTTTATAGTCACCGATGCGCGTACGGCGCAGTGCGGTGAGATGTCCTCCGCTGTTCAGAGCCTCACCAATATCGCGGGCCAGAGCACGGATGTAAGTTCCTTTACTGCATACTACCCGGATTTCAATATCCGGCAAATTACAGTTCAGCAATTCAATTTCATCAATGACCAGAGTCTTGGCTTTTAATTCCACGTTTTCTCCCTTTCGGGCCAGATCATATGCCCGGTCTCCGTTTACCTTGCAGGCTGAGAATGCCGGCGGAACCTGTTCGATGGTTCCGACGAACTTTTTCAGTGTTTCCTCTACCAGTTCACGGGTGATATGCTCGGTAGGATATGTAGCATCGATTTCCTTTTCCAGGTCATACGATGGAGTGGTCGCTCCCAAGCGGATGGTGGCGATATACTCTTTGGTATGAGCCTGAAGCTCCATGATTTTTTTGGTTGCCTTTCCGGTGCAGATAATCAGCACACCTGTAGCCAGGGGATCCAAAGTTCCTGCATGTCCCACTTTGAGTTTCTTGATTCTTAGTTTTTTGCAGAGTTCATATCTGGCTTTGGCAACCAGTCCGAAAGAGGTCCATTCATAGGGCTTGTCAAAACAGAGGATCTCTCCCTCCTTGAAATCATATACTTTAGAATGCATGTGAGATAATGAGGGTGAGGCCTACCAAGGCACAATAAATGGCAAAATAAATCAGTTTTCCTTTCTTGACGATATTGATCATCCACTTGCAGGCCAGACATCCGGAAATGAAAGCGGCAACAAATCCGATACAGAGCGCGCTGAGCGACAGATCGCCGATAGCGGCTTCGGCTCCTTCTTTAGCTGCTTTGATCAGATCAAGCAATGCTTCACCTAAGATAGGCGGGATAACCATTAAGAAAGAGAACTGGGCAAGGGTTTCCTTCTTGTTTCCCAATATCAGTCCGGTGGCAATGGTAGAGCCGGAACGTGATACGCCCGGAAGTACGGCAACAGCCTGTGCCAAACCAATGATGAAGGCATCCTTCATGGAGATGGTTTCTTTCTGGCGTGGCTTGGCAAAATAAGAGAATGTAAGTAAAGAGGCGGTGATCAGCAGGCAAAAACCTACAACCAGTAAGCCGCTTCCGAAAATCTCTTCTACATAGTCTTTGAAGAATACTCCGACGATGCCGACCGGAATCATGGAAACGATAATGTTCATTACATACTTTTGTTCCTTGTTCATTCCGTTAGGACCGGTAGGCTGAAACAATCCTTTGAATATCCATACGATTTCTTTGAAAAGGATCACCAGAGTACTCAGCACGGTAGCAACATGAACTGCCACAATAAAGGTCAGATTGGATTCGCCGTCAACTCCTAAAAGATTTGAGGCTATGGCTAGATGGCCGCTACTGCTCACGGGAAGGTATTCAGTCAGTCCCTGCAGAACACCCATCAATAAAGCATCGGTATTTGTCATTTTTTATTCGTTGTTTTTAGGTTTATAGAGAATGCCGTAAACAATAAACAGGAAGCCGAATAGGCAAGTTAGCGGAGCTACCTTGATACGTTGGGCACTAAAAATATCCGGGTTGAAAGTTGTTTCTGTACTTCCCGGGCCAGACATCAGGATGAAGCCGGCAACCACAATGACCATTCCGATCGCCAATAAGATGAAGTTCATCTTACCGAATGCAAAATTTCTTTTGTCCATAATATTGTTTTTTGATTACATTTCATGAAGTTCTCCTGCTTTCATTCTCAGGAATTTATTGACAGAAAGGTACGAACTGGTCAGTGTGAGCAGGATCCCTGCCAGTAGTACGGCACCTCCCATAATCAGAACCATGTTTAAAGTGATAATATTTTCCAATACCGGATCGTAACGCAAAAACAGATGAATACCTGTAACCAGCACTCCGTTGGCTAAAATAGCCGAAGTCAGTCCGATCCAGAAACTGCGGGAAAGGAATGGGCGCCGGACAAAACTCCAGCGTGCTCCTACCAGTTTCATGGTATGAATGAGAAAACGGTTAGCATAGAGACTCATTTTTACCGTACTGTTGATCAGTCCGAATGATACAAATGTAAGCAGTGCGGCCAGAATCAGAAGTACCAGACTCACTTTTTGCAGGTTGTTGTTAAGACTGTCTATCAGGTCTTTTTGGTAGACTACGTTCAGCACGACAGGTTGGGCCTTGATGTCACGTGTAATCCATGACAGGCTGTCCGAGTTGGCGTAGTCTGCTTTCAGGTGTATTTCCAAAGAAGGAGAAAACGGATTGGAACCTAAAAACTCTTCCGGGTCGGTTCCCATTTCCTGAATATGCTCTTTCAAGGCCTGTTCTTTACTGATATAGTCTAGTTTCTTGATGTATTGTTTCTGTTGCATTTCAAGCGTATATGCCTGAATGGCATCTTCTCCGGCTTCGTCAGAGAGGAGAACAGAAACGACCAGGTCTTCCTTTACTGAGTTGGAAAGCTCGTGAGCCACCTGTACGAAGAATACCACCAGTCCGAACAGGATCAGTACCAATGCTGTACTGATGCACGAAGTGAAGATTTGCATTCCTGTGAGACTTCTTTTTCTTTTGCCTTTTCTCATGGTAACTGGCTGTTTAGTTGACGACAATGCCTTTCAGTGTAGCCGAAGAACTTTCGGTAATCTGCACCTGGATAAAATCACCGATGCGGTTATTTCCGCGGTCAAATACTACCACCTTGTTCTGCTCTGTGCGGCCGAACAGCTGGTCTTTAGAACGTTTGCTTACTCCTTCAACCAACACCTCATAGGTTTGGCCCACACATTTGCGGTTGCTTTCGGCTGAAAGCTCGTTTTGTAGGGCAATCAGCTCATTCAAGCGGCGTACTTTGGTATCTTCGTCAATATCGTCCTTGAAATGTTTGGAAGCATATGTTCCCGGTCTTTCTGAATACTTGAACATGAATGCACTGTCATAGGCGCATTCGCGCATCAGGGAGAGTGACTCCTGATGATCTTCTTCTGTTTCAGTACAGTATCCGGCAAAAATATCGGTGCTCAAGCCACAGTCTGGGATGATGCGTCGGATTGCTGCCACCCGTTCCAGATACCATTCACGGGTATATTTACGGTTCATCAGTTTCAGGATGCGGTTACTTCCGCTCTGTACCGGCAGATGAATATTGCGACATACATTCGGCTCTTCGGCAATGACATGTAAGGTTTCATCACTCATGTCTTTGGGGTGAGAGGTTGTGAAGCGTACGCGCATGCTTTGGGCTTCGTGTGCAACCATGCGAAGCAAGGTCGGGAAGTTTACTTCTTTTTCATTGTTTTCGTCTTTCCACAGGTATGAGTTCACGTTCTGTCCCAATAGGGTTACTTCCTTGAAGCCTCTTTCTTTCAGATCGCGTACTTCATTGAGGATACTTTCCACGTCACGACTTCTTTCACGTCCTCGGGTATAAGGCACAATGCAGTAGTGGCAAAAGTTGTTGCAGCCACGCATAATGCTGACGAAACCTCCGATCTGCTTGCCGCAAATACGTTGTGGAATCACATCGCGGTATGTTTCTGTTGTAGAAAGTTCCACGTTAATGGCTTTGTGTCCCATTTCCACCTGAGCGATCAGGTCGGGTAGTGACATATAGGCATCCGGACCAACCACGATATCTACATGATGTTCCTCGATAAGTTTTTCCTTGACACGTTCAGCCATGCAACCCAATACGCCGATAATCAGATGTCTTCCTTTTTTCTTTTGTGAATAGAAGAACTCCAGGCGGTTGATGATCTTTTGTTCGGCATTGTCTCTCACAGAGCAGGTGTTCAGAAATACGGCATCTGCTTCTTCGAGCGACTCACATATATCATAGCCTGCCATTTTCATGACTGAAGCCACCACTTCACTGTCGGCCACATTCATCTGGCAACCATAAGTTTCAATAAAGAGTTTTTTCATTGATATGTTGTATAAATCGAATTTTGTCTGCAAAGATAGCCAATTTAAAAGAGACATGCCTATAGATGTCCTCGCTAAAGATTCAAATAATCTTTAGATTGACGTTAAATAATTATAAATCCTTATTTTTCTGTCTTTTATATATTGTGCTTTTGGAAAATTATTCGGAATTTTGTGCACCGAATAAAAAACATTAGATTTTTTCATAGTTAAGGTTTAGTTTAAGGAAAAAGGGAGCTGTGAAGCCCCCTTTTTTTGTTGCCTTTTTTCTATTTCTCTTTTTGTGGTTTGGGTATCTGGATTTCCTCTTCCCGAAATTTACATCCATATACCTTTGAATAGCTGAACTGAATCAGTTTTTTTATCGGGTTTGTTCGGTTTCTGCGGTGTCCTTGTTTAAGTTTTTTTCTTCCTGTATTTCCGGGTGGTGTTGCTTTGTCATACTTTTAATATTGCGCATCAGCCCTTCGTATTTCGCTCGTTTTACAGCCGATCCTCGAAACAGTTCCCGATATTCTTCTACAGACAGTTGTTGCCATTGCCGGCGGGTCATATGTTTCAGTTCTTTCCGGATGTGGAAACTTTTTTCGTCAGTAGGTCGGGCAAAACGCAGATGCGGACAAATAGTCTGGCAACGGTCACATCCATAAAAACAGGGCTCCATATGTGTGGCGGCCCATTGAGGGATTTCTCCCCGGTTTTCTATGGTGAGATAACTCAGACAGCGGCGTGCGTCAAATCCTTCCGGAGTCAGTGCATGGGTGGGACAGTTCTCGATACATTTTCTGCAGTTACCGCAACGGTTTTTCTGAGGACTGTCGTAGGAGTCGGCTGGGAGAGTGAGAAAAAGCTCGCCCAAAAAGAAGGTACTTCCGGCTTTGGGAATGATGAGTTGATGATTGCGTCCGATCCATCCCAGTCCGGCCTTCCAGGCCCAATACCGTTCCAATACAGGAGCTGTATCACAGAATGCACGTCCCGGCATTATCTCTGCTTTTTGTTCTTCCGGGATGTGGCTTAGTATCTGTGTCATAAACTGACGCAGTTTTTCTTTCATCACCTCATGGTAGTCTTTGCCATAGGCATACCAAGACAGGCAGCCTTCCCGATCGTCCATGAATTCGGGGGGATAATAATTTAAGGCAACACAGACTATGCTTTGGGTGCCGGGAACCAGTTCACGGGGATCGAACCGGAGCGGGATATGATTGGCCAGATATTCCATAGAACCGTGAGCCCCCTGCCGTAGCCATTCCTCATAATATTGCCGGTGGTTGCTGTCGACGGGTTCTGCCGGGGCTATGCCACAAGCATAAAAGCCGAGGCGTGAGGCCTCGGCTTTTATTTCTGCTGCAGAAAGTATGATTTCTGTTTGTTTCATTAAGTACTGAATAATCTGATGTCAGTCGAATGTCTTGAATGTGTATCCTTGTTCTTTGAGCCACTGTATGGATTGGGGTAATGCTGTGCGCAACTTTTCAATACTTTTCAGTGAATCGTGAAAGGTGATAATGGATCCGTTTCGGGTGTATTTCTTTACATTATGGAATACATCCTCTGCTGTGACCCGTTTGCTGTAATCGCGTGTCACGAGATCCCACATCACGATTCGGTATTTTTTACGGAGCAACAAATACTGGATCCATCGCATCCACCCATGTGGCGGACGGAACAAATCTGTATGCAGAGTCTCGTTGGCTTTGTCTGCATTGGCCAGATAGTTTTTGCTCAGATATTTGAAACCACCGATATGATTGTAGGTATGGTTCCCGATGCGGTGTCCGCGTTCGACTACCATACGGAATATATCAGGGTGTTTGCGAACATTGTCACCTACCATGAAAAAGGTGGCTTTTATCTGAAAATGATCAAGAATATCCAGCACAAAAGGAGTCGCTTCGGGAATGGGCCCGTCATCGAAGGTCAGATAAACGGCCTTCTCATGACGGTTCATTCTCCATAAAGCTCGCGGATAGATCCATCTTAAAAATATGGATGGTTGTTCTATGATCATTTCCGTTGGTTTAGTACAGACTCACACCGCGGTTGATACACTGCTCGGCATAAGTATTCAGAGCGGTGGTGTAGCTGCTGGTTTTTTCAGACTTGATCTGATCCAGTACACGGCTCACTTCATTCAGGATATACAAATGATAGCTGCACTCGTTGCTGGACTGCATCAAGCGATTATTGCTCAGACTCAGATACCAGGACAGGTATTCCTTGGAATTGTCACCTACTGAGGTGAGGAGACGCTCTGCTTCAGCCTTTTTGTTCAAGGCTGCATATGCCTTGGCCATCTCTACAGAGCCGCTCTGGTAGTTGTCCGGTACATTATAGCTTGGCAGTTCTTTCTCTGCTTTTGTCAGTACCTGAAGGGCTTTCTGCGGCTTGTTTTCCTTGATAAGTTCCAATGCCAGCTGAGCCAGTACACGACGATGGGTATAACACATACGCATTACAGTTTCGTCCAAATAGATGCCCGGAGTATTGGCACCACCGAACTTGTATTTGTTCATCACATTGTTATACATACGTTCTGTGTCCATACGCTTTCCGTTCTTGTTTGTATTGAACGGAGTAATTCGGTAGGCCAGACCTTCCTGTACGAAATGGTCACCCAGGTTGCCATAATTATCCGATCCCACGGTCATGGCGATGTAAAGCGGACGTTCCCAGTTGGTTTGTGCCAACATGTCAAGCATCATCAGCTCGCTCTTGTAGATGGCGCGTTTGCCTTTGAGTGAAATGCCCATTACATCTGGAATAGAGTCACCGGCAATCATCATGCCCGAACGTTTTACGGCTTCTTTGTCGATGGTGATAACCACACTGTCGGTTGGGATGATCTGCAAGTCCGGATTATCGTTCAGAACCCAGTGCTTCATGATGTTCTTCAGTTCGTACGGATTCTCACCCAGCATCTGTTTCATCTCTTCCGGATTGTCTTTGTAAAGGGCCATCACCTGTTCCAATGCGTCCGGATGTACCTGAATGCCTTCGCGTACACCGCCTACATATTGCAGTCTGTTCCAACTGATTGGAATAGAAGGTGAATCGTAAGCCGGACGTTTCATCTGGTCGATATACCAGTCGGTTTGCAGATAACTCAGGTTGCAGACGCGGGCATCGGTACGGAAGCCTTCCGTTTCCTGTAAGTACCACAATGGGAAGGTATCGTTGTCTCCGTTTGTGAAGATTATCGGATTACCTTTCTCATCAAGTGACTGCAGATAGTTCTGTCCGAAGTCAGGGCAAGTGTATCGGCCGCTACGGTCGTGGTCATCCCAGGTCTGGCTGGCCATTTGGATGGGTACCATCAGCGCTACTACTGAAATGATACTTGCCAGTACGGTTTCATTGGTTTTGATATATTTACGCAACCATTCTGTCAGAGCTGCTACCCCCATACCGATCCAGATGGCAAAGGCATAGAATGAGCCGGCATAAGCATAGTCACGCTCACGAGGCTGCATTGGAGTCTGGTTCAGATAGATTACGATGGCAATACCGGTCATGAAGAACAGGAAGAATACCACCCAGAACTGCTGGACACCCTTGTCGTTTTTATAAATCTGCCACAGCAAGCCTAGAATACCCAGAATAAGCGGCAGACAGTAGAATACATTGTGTCCTTTGTTTTCCTTCAGCTCGGTCGGCAGTTTGCTTTGGTCGCCCAGACGCATATTGTCGAGGAAGGAGATACCGGTAATCCAGTTACCGTGTTCCGCCTCACCGTTTCCTTGTATGTCGTTCTGACGGCCGGCAAAGTTCCACATGAAGTAACGCCAGTACATGAAGTTCAACTGATAGCTGAAGAAGAAACGCAGATTCTCCAATTGGCTTGGAACTTTTACGTTCACCATTTCGCCACAACGGTCAAAAATCTCGGTTTTGCCTTCAACACCACCCATCCAGCTTTCATAAGCCTGTGCGTGGCGGTCGGAATACATACGCGGGAAGAGCATATTCTGAGCATATACATATTCCAGATCATGACGTACAATCTCGTAAGCGTCTTTTTCGTCCTTACTGTGCTTCTCCACACGTTGGTATACGGGAGCACCTTCTTTGGTTACCGGAACACAGTATCCGTCGTTGGTGCTTTTGAGCTTCATCTGTGAAGTATAGGCCTGACCGTAGAACAACGGACGTGAACCATATTGCTCACGGTTCAGATACTGGCCCAAAGTAAATACATCCTCCGGAGAGTTCTGGTCCATAGGAGGATTGGCACTGGAACGGATTACAATCAATGCGTAGCTTGAATATCCGATCATAATCATCAGCATGCACAGCAGCGAGGTGTTCATGACGCGGGCACTGATTACATGCAGGTCCTCTTTCTTGTAATAAAGAGCAAAGGCCAGAATTGCCAGAATGATCACACCGATTATCAGACTGCTCCAGCCATATCCGTAAAACGGAATACCCAGCATGGCAACTGCACACAGATAGGCAATGTTCATACGTTTGCGGCTAATCTGACGCTGTGTCTCCCAAATAGCCCAAAGTACTACGGCAATCAGGCAGAAAATGTAGACAATCAGACCGGTGTTGAAAGAGAAACCAAGTGTGTTCACAAAGAATAACTCAAACCATCCGCCTACTTTTACAATACCCGGTACGATACCATAGAGAACGGCCGCTACAAGAACCATAGAGCCGACCAGAGCCAACAAAGATCCTTTCAGGTTGGCTTCCGGATAACGCTTGTAATACCATACCAGTACGAGAGCTGGTACGCACAACAGGTTCAACAGATGCACACCGATAGAGATACCGGTCATGTAGGAAATCAGTACCAGCCAGCGGTCGCTGTGCGGTTCGTCGGCATGTTCTTCCCATTTCAGAATGAGCCAGAATACCATGGCGGTGAACAATGAAGAGTAGGCATAAACTTCGCCTTCTACAGCGCTGAACCAGAAGGTATCGCTGAAAGTATAGGCCAAAGCTCCTACCAGACCGCTACCCTGAATGGTGATGAGCTGAGAGAGCGACATCTCGTTCGGGTTGCTGCATACCAGTTTGCGGGTAAGATGTGTGATACTCCAGAACAGGAACAGGATACAGCCTGCGCTGAAGAGTGCCGACATGATGTTGACCATGCGGGCCACTTGTGTTGGATCACTGGCAAACTGGGTAAACAGGTTTGCGGTTAACATGAAGAATGGGTTGCCGGGAGGATGTCCCACCTCCAGCTTATAGGCAGAGGTGATAAACTCCGGACAGTCCCAAAAGCTTGCTGTCGGCTCAATCGTGCTGCAATACACGAATGCGGCGATGGCAAACGTAATCCACCCCATGATGGTGTTTACTGTTTTGAACTGTTTCATTGTTTCTATTTGGTTTTATAATAATAATTTGCTTGATTGGGCAAAAATACGAACTTTTTTGCGTATCCTTTTCTATTTAGGTTACTTTAATTCGATGCTTCTGCATTTTAACGGTGTGTATGCTGTTTCAAAACACAGTGGGGCATGTCGCCATGTCCCAACAGGTCTATCGGACAACTGATTTTGGACTGAAGCCATTCTTCTGTAATTTCTTCTTGTGCGTGGTAGTCCAAACGATGATTGACGCAGGCTATGTTTTTTACGTTTTGAATGACTGATCCTACATCATGACTGATGAGAATGATGGCGCTGGTATGATTGATTTCGTCCAGTAGCTCATATAATTGGGCTTCAAAGCGCTTGTCTATATAAGTGTTCGGTTCGTCAAGAATGACTACATCGGGTTCGGATATGATGGCCCGTCCCAATAAGGCACGCTGCGCCTGTCCGCCGCTTAGATTTCCGATAGGATGTTTTTCCAGACCCTCAAGTCCCATGCGGCGGACCATTTCGGTCACCCGGTCTTTTTGTTCGGATGTTGTCCGGCGCCAGATAGAGTGTTTGTCTTCCAGACCGGAAAGAATGACATCAAATACGGATATGGGGAATTTCTTGTCAATCTGGTTATATTGTGGCAAATAGCCGATACCGATATGGTTTACCGGCTGATTGTTTTTGAAATATTGGATGTTGCCGTGGTGGATTCCTTTTAGTCCGAGGATCGTTTTTACCAGCGTGGTCTTGCCACCTCCGTTCGGTCCGATAATTCCCAAGAAGTCTTTCTCATATATTGTGAGTGATACATTCTCCAAAACTGTTTTGGAGTCGTATCTTACTTCAATATCGGTTAGTTTAATGATTGGATTCTGCTTCATGGCTTAACGTTTTCGCGATTTGGACCAGTTCGCGGATACATTCATAGTCCAACGGATTGATCTCAACAATTTGTGTTTGTGTTTCACGGGCAATAACCTCGGCATTGCGACGGTCAAATTCTTTTTGCAAGAATACCGTATGGACATTCTTTTCACGGCTGGTACGGACCAACTGCTGCAGGTGAGCCGGTGAAGGCGATTTTCCATCTTCTTCGATGACCAGCTGTTCCAGTCCGTATTCATGGGCAAAATAGCTCAAGGTAGGATGGTAAATCAAAAAGCTTCTCTTTTCCTTGCCTGAAAGTAAATGACGGATTTCATGGTCTGTTTGATCCAGACTGTCTTCCAGCGCTTTCAGATTTTTGGTAAACACTTCCCGGTCTTCCGGATAGGTATCGCTTAATCCGGCAGCAATGTTGCGGGCCATGATCTTCAGATTTGTAGGAGTTGTCCATACATGCGGATCTATCCCCTCATGAACATGGTCGCCATGATGATGGCTGGCTGTGAGGTTTTTTATTCCTTCCGAAGTTTTTGAGAATGTTGTATTTGGAGCGTTTTGTTCCATTTTCTGAAGCCAGGTCTGTTCAAACCCGAGGTGTCCCACATAAAAATAGATCTTGCTATTGCTGAGGCGCACCAACTGTTGTGGAGACGGTTCGTAGGTTTCCGGACTGCTTCCGTTGGGAACCAATGTTTCAATCCGGTAATTATTTCCGGCAATCTTTTCTGTCAGATAAGCCAGAGGGGCAATAGTAACCGTAATGGTTTTGCTTTCGTCTTTAGCTTTCCCGGTGCACGACAATAAGGTGCCGGCAAACAGGCAGACAACGAACGAAACCAATAAAAGATCGTAACGTTTCATCTTGACAATTATATTAATGACACAAAATAAACCAATATGGCATAACGGACAGCTTTACCAATCAGAATGGAAATGAAACTGATGTATATATTGGCGCGCATATATCCCATGGTTACGGCAATGACACTTCCTAAAATAGGCAGGAAACAGAGTACACCCATCCAGGCGCCTTTCTGTTCCATGAATTTCTGGGTTTTCTCAACCTTTTCTTTTTTTACATGAAGGTATTTTTCGATCCATTCCATTTTCCCCAGACTGCCGATCCAATAGTTGAACATGCTTCCTGCTACATTTCCTACAGTTCCCCAAATAAACAAGGGCAGAGGGGCGAGCCCCGCCAATTGCAATCCGGCCATAACTGCTTCAGAGCTGAAGGGAAAAACGCTTCCGGCAATGAACGCGGCAATAAACATGCCCCAGTAGCCATAGTCGATCAGAATATCTGTAATAGTGGTAAATAGTTGATCCATAAGCTGGAAAATGCGATGAGTAGATAAATGAATATTGAGAAAATAAACAGCAGATTTGTGATCCGATAGGAGGTCAGCGCAAAGAAATGGGCAATGACCGGAGCTGAAGTCAGTGTGAGCAATGCCATAAACAGATCAAAATGCTGGGGTTGAAGCAGTAAGAAAATCAGGATGACAGCTTCAAACAAGATAAGGGTATAGAACTGCATGCGTGTGCGGATCTTATCATTATAACTTGTTTTGAGTGTATGGATGGTGCTGATCATCCCCAATATGAGAATCCACAGGAAGGCCGATAAACGGGTAATATCCATGGAAAGATATTCATTCCAGGCGGGCAGACTGTAACTGGTAAATTCCTGCAGAACATTTATCAATTGAGTATAGTCTTGAATATAAATCAGGTAAGCACCATAGAACCAGAATGGGGTGAGTATACCTAACAGACTGGCGCAAAAGGTCTTGAAGGAAAAAGAACGCAAATAGGCTATCATGCTCCAGTAAACAAATGGAATGAAGCAAAGCAGTAATGGGTGTATCAGGCTGGCAATACCTAAGGATACGAAAGCATGGTAAATATTGGGGGAACTGTTACTTTCCTGATAAGAACGAAACAGGAAATAATAGCATCCTAATACAAAAAAGGTAACCGAAAGGGCTTCCAATGATTCATGTAAGAAAGAAAAACAGCCTATACCTAATAAGAAGGTAGAGGTGGTAAGACGGCCGCGAATACGAAGCAGCGCATTGGCGTTGTTGAATTCAACCAAAAGATAGGCGCATAAGGCGCAACAAAGCCAGCAATACACTTTGGTTTGCGACATAGGACCTATGGCTGCCCAAAGCAGGGTAGCAACAAGAGCGGCGACAGGCAGTGTAAAACCGCTTGTCGCCACTTTATTTTGAAACCTGTTATTTCTCATTATAGGTCTTTTCCAATATCAGAACGGAAATATTTCTTGTTAAACTGGATTTTCTGAGCCTGGGAGAATGATTGCTGCAGCGCTTCTTCCTTATTGCTTCCGTAAGAACTTACGGCAATAACACGTCCGCCACTGGTAACAATCTGGCCGTCTTTAACAGCAGTTCCGGCATGGAACACGATGCTGTTTTCCACCTCGTCAATGCCGGTAATCGGGAATCCTTTCTCATAAGCTTCCGGATAACCTCCGGATACCAGCATCACACAGACTGCGCTGCGTTCGTCAAACTCCAGAGTCTTTTCGTCCAGATTGCCTGCCGCAACACCTTCGAACAGCTCGACAAGGTCGCTCTTGATACGAAGCATCACAGACTCGGTTTCCGGATCTCCCATGCGCACATTGTATTCAATGACCATCGGTTCACCGGCTACATTGATGAGGCCGAAGAAGATAAAGCCTTTGTAGTCAATGTTCTCGGCAGAAAGGCCCTCTACGGTCGGACGGATGATGCGGTCTTCCACCTTCTTCATCCATTCCGGAGTGGCAAAAGGAACCGGAGAAACACTACCCATACCGCCGGTATTCAGACCGGTATCGTGCTCGCCGATACGCTTATAGTCTTTTGCCTCTGGCAGGATTTTGTAGTTCTTTCCATCGGTCAGTATGAAAACAGAGCATTCGATACCACTCAGAAACTCTTCAATCACTACAGAAGAAGAAGCGTCACCGAACATACCGCCCAGCATTTCCTTCAATTCCTTCTTGGCTTCTTCCAGAGTGTCCAGAATCAGAACACCTTTTCCGGCACACAGGCCGTCGGCCTTCAGTACATAAGGAGCTTTCAGGGTTTCGAGGAACTTCAGACCTTCTTCCAGCTGATCGGCGCGGAATGTCTGATAAGCAGCTGTCGGGATGTTGTGGCGCTGCATGAATCCTTTGGCAAAATCCTTGCTGCCTTCCAATACGGCCCCCTGCTTTGACGGACCGATAACCGGAATGTTCTTCAGAGCTTCATCATTTTTGAAATAGTCATAAACTCCCTTTACCAGAGGATCTTCCGGACCAACAACCACCATATTGATCTGATTGTCCAGAACAAACTGACGGATACCGGCAAAATCATCGGCCTTGATGTTTACGTTTTCTCCTACTGACGCTGTACCGGCATTTCCCGGAGCGATATATAATTTCTCAATTTTGGGGCTCTGGGCGATTTTCCATGCCAGGGCATGTTCGCGTCCGCCGCTTCCTAACAATAAAAGTTTCATATCGTATGCTGCTTTATGTTTATTTTAAGAAATCATCAAAATACTGGCTGATCCGCTCGTGCAGATGAATCTGGTCGCGTCCGAACATGTTGTGTTCTCCACCCGGATATACAAAGTAATCCACCTGTTTTCCGGCATCGATGCAGGCACGCAGGAAGGACAGGCTGTGCTGCGGAACACAAACCGGGTCATTGTAACCGATGATAATCTGCAATTTACCCTGAAGATTAGGGGCTTTCAGACGCAGGTTGCTGCCTTTATAGCCCTCCGGATTGGCTTGCGGTGTGTCCATATAACGCTCTCCATACATCACTTCATAATAGCTCCAGTCAATAACCGGTCCGCCGGCCACACCAACCTTGAAGGTTTCCGGATAAGAAAGCATCAGGTTTGTGGTCATAAAACCACCGAACGACCATCCGTGTACACCGATACGGCTCTGGTCCACATAAGGCAATGACTTCAGATAAGCTACACCTCGCATCTGGTCTTTCATCTCCTCATCACCGAGATGTCTGAAAGTGACGTTCTCGAACTGGCGTCCGCGATTCTCTGAGCCTCTGCTGTCGAGCACAAAGATCAGATAACCCTTCTGGGCCATGTAAATCTCCCATCCGCGGGCCATGTAGTTACGGCTGGCATCCACCAGATGAGCGTGAGGACCACCGTAGACATAAACAATGGTCGGATATTTCTTGTTCGGGTCGAAGTTTACCGGTTTTACCATGCGGTAGTACAGATCGGTGCTGTCATCAGATGCTTTGATATGACCACCTACAATTTCCGGTTTTTTGAATTCTTTCCAGGGATCTTCCGCTGTGAGCAGGTTAATGCCCTTGCCGTTCTTGGTCGCATACAGATTAATGCTGCGCGCTACTTTCGGAGAACTGTAAGTATCAATGATATATTGTCCGTCGGCAGACAGATTCCCCTGATGTACTCCCTCTGATGTTCCGATTAATGTGCGTTTCTTATTGGAAACATTGACCGAGTTCAAAGTATATTGAATCGGGTTCTGCTCGTTGCTGCGAATCAGAATACTTTTCTCTTTTTCATTGAATCCCAGCATATCCAATACTACCCAAGGACCGGATGTCAGCTGTTCCACCTTGACATATTCCTTATAAGTAGCTCCATCTGCTGCATTTTTGAAATTATCGTAGAGCGGTGACTTCAGATCAAACAGGTACAGATGATTGTATCCGTCGCGCTGGCTCTGATAAATGAACTTGTTGCTGTCCCAAGGAAGGAAGACAATCGGATGTTGTGGTTCCACGAATTTAGGATGTTTTTCCTCATAGAGCACTTCTTCCTTCTTGCCGTCTGCTGCATTGTAACATACCAGTTGTGCGTGGTTCTGGTCACGGTTCAGCTCGATGACATATACTTTCTTGTTGTCTGGTGACCAGGCAATGTTGGTGAAATATCGGTCTGTAGCATCTCCGGTTTGCAACCATACGGTCTGTTCATTTGCCGGATTGAAGATTCCGATGCTTACCTTATGGCTTTTTTCACCGGCCATCGGATATTTGCAAGGGAAAGTCGTTGCGATTCTTGTCTTGATATCTACCTGGGGATAATCAGGCACCATGCTCTGATCCATACGGTAAAAAGCCAGTAACTTTCCATTCGGGCTCCAGTAAGTACCTTTGCTGATACCGAATTCGTCGCGATGTACACTTTTTCCGTAGACCAGATCATTGCTGCCATCCTTGGATACAGCAATTTCCTTACCTTCGGCAGTGGTTACATACAAGTTGTCGTCAACGGTGAAGGCTTTGTTCTTGGAAACCGGATTCCAGTCTATATTCTGGGCCTGTTCATTGTTTTTCTGGCTCCAGATCACTTTCTTTTCCTTGAAATCTACCAGGAAATCCTTTTTTGCCGTACGTAATACAAACTGTTCCTCTTCTGCGTATGGGAACGAGATGGCGGTGCATGAGGTTGCCAGTTCCTGATCTTCGCCAAGCCATTGTTTTACTTCTTCCAAAGTGAACAGAACTGATTTCTTGCCGTCTTTCTTGTTGACAACAGAGCATTTTTCCTGAGTCCGTTCGATGCAGTTGTCACCCCACCACGTCAGATTCATGGATTTGGGTTGCAATTTCCAGAAGTTATTTCCACCCGGGAGCAAATCTTCCAAAGTGAAACTCTTGTTTTGTCCCATCATGACAGAAGCGAAAAAGCTAAGAATCAGAAACAGATTAATCTTCTTCATAACGGTCATACTTGCGGTTCTTGTTAAACGATTTATTGCCTTTATCGAATGATTTTCCGCCACCGCGGTAGTTCTTTTTTCCATTACCACGGTCAAACCCGCGTTCTTCACCTCTGAATTTTCCGCCTTTTCCGCCCTGATTGTCTCTTTTAAAGCGGAATCCGCTCTGGTCATCATCCTCGTCTATGGATTTCTTGAATTCGCGGTTAGCCTTGAAGCGTTTCTTCTGGGCCATCTGGCGGCGTTCCTCGTCAGTTTTGATCTGTCCGCCGTCAGCACGCATATCCTTATATTTTCCGCTAAAGATCTGATATTTACGGAACTCACATTCCAAAGAACCGTTGTAGAGAGGTATTTTGATAGAAGGCTTTAAGCCAATCTGTTCGAAACACTCCTCACGGTAGCTCAGAATCCATGCGTCATAATCCTGGAACTGGTGTTTCAGGCGTTCGCCAATAGTACGGTACAGACCCAATAAGTCCGGAGTAGAGATACGTTCTCCATAAGGAGGGTTGGTTACCATAATACACTTTTCTTCCGGACGGGTAAACTGGTGGAAATCTTTCTGGTTAATCTCGATTTCCTTGCTTAATCCGGCTGCCTTGACATTCTTCAATGCGATTTCTACTGCATTGCGGTTAATGTCGTATCCGTAAATCTTATGTGTAAACTCTCTTTCCTTTGAGTCATCATTGTAGATGGTATCGAACAGTTCCTGATCAAAATCGTTCCACTTTTCGAAAGCATATTCTTTGCGGAATACGCCTGGCGCGATATTGCGGGCAATCAGGGCCGCTTCAATAGCGATGGTACCAGAACCGCACATCGGGTCGATCAGGTCGCATTCTCCATCCCAGCCGGTCATCAGAATCATGGCTGCTGCCAGGACTTCATTCAATGGCGCTTCTACGGATTCCTGACGGTAGCCGCGACGGTGCAGTGACTCACCGGAACTGTCCAAAGACAGAGTACAGTCGTCTTCTGCAATATGGATATGCAACTGTAAGTCCGGATTGGTGATACTGATGTTCGGACGGCTTCCGGTCTTTTCTCTGAAATAGTCTACAATGGCGTCCTTCACCTTGTAAGCCACGAATTTACTGTGGCGGAATTCCTTGGAGAATACAACAGAGTCAACGGCAAAACTGGTTTCATTAGTCAGATACTGGCTCCAATCCATCTTTTTGATGGCGTCATAAACCTGATCGGCAGTCTGTGCCTTGAAATGCTTGATCGGTTTCAGGATTCTGATGGCGGTACGCAATGCGAAGTTTGCCTTATACATCAAGGCTTTGTCACCGGTAAACGAAACCATTCTTCGACCGATCTGGATATTGTTTGCTCCTAAATCGGTCAGTTCCTTTGCTAAAATATTTTCTAATCCCTGAAAGGTTTTCGCAATAAGTTCAAATTCTGCTTCCATTATTTTTTGCTTCTATGGATGTAGTGAATGATATGTTTTTAAATGATTAATTATTTTCTCTGTACCAGACGTGCTCCTTCGGGAACATCTTCGGTAACCCAGATATTACCGCCTACGGTAGCGCCTTTTCCCACACGGATACGTCCCAGGATGGTTGCGTTGGAATAAACCACCACATCATCTTCCAGAATCGGATGGCGCGGGATTCCTTTGATCGGATTTCCGTTCTCATCCAATGGAAAGCTTTTGGCTCCTAAGGTAACTCCCTGATAGAGTTTTACGTGATTGCCGATAATACAAGTCGATCCGATAACGACACCCGTTCCATGATCAATGGTAAAGTGGTGACCGATCTGTGCTCCCGGATGAATATCTATGCCCGTTTCAGAATGAGCCATTTCGGAGATGATTCTTGGGATAAGCGGTACTCCCAGCAGTAAAAGTTCATGAGCGATGCGATAGCTGCTCAGTGCTTTGATAATCGGGTAGCAGCTGATAATCTCACCATAGCTCTCTGCCGCCGGGTCACCATTATAGGCTGCCTCTACATCGGTAGCCAGAATGCTCCGCAGTTCAGGCAGTTTGCTGATAAAGGCCGCAGCCAGTTCGGCAGCTTTTTCCTTGCAGCGTTTGTCGCATCCTGTTCCAAAGTCTACATTCTGTGCACATGTTTCTTCTGACGAGAAACAGAGGCCGGCCAGGATCTGGTCGCTGAGCAATCCGTACAGGCGCTCCAGATTTACTCCAATATGATAGGTGATAGTATGGCTATTGACTGTGGATTTCCCGTAGAAGCCGGGAAACAGAATAGAACGGCACAGCTCAATGATTTCCTTAAGAACTTTTCCTGAGGGTAAAGGGTCGCCGTCTCTATGTTCGTGAAAGACACCCTTTAAGGAATTGTAAGTGGACAGTTCTTCTACGGTCTGTGCCAGCAGATGAGTGAATTTGTGCAGACTCATTAAACTAGTTATGATGTGTAATATTACTTAGATGCAAAGATAGGTAAAGAAAATAAAATACAAAAATATTTTCCTATCTTAAAAAGAAGAAAGCCTGTATGTGATGGAATACAGGCTTTCTTGGCTTATTGTTTCGGTGCAGAGCTGACCATTTTATAAAGTTTGTCGCTCGGACGGATTTTTCCGGGCACCTTGAAGGATACGCGCATACCTTTCTTCACCGTATCTACCGGTTTCAGGTCGTAACGCACTTCTTCCAGGGTAAGGAACATGGCTCCGGTGGTCGGGCCGGTAATCAGAAGTTTGTCGCCCACACTCATTTCGGCGGCCTCGATCTGGAATTCACCCACTTCGATATTTGAGAAGTATTTGATGGCCTTACCCACGTATACTTTCTTCTCGGTGGCGTCGGAACCGTATGATTTGGTCCATTCTCCCAGGAACTGTCCTTGATAATAACCATCCCAGAATCCACGGTTGAACACCCGTTTCAGGCGTTCGTCCCAGGCGTCTTTTTTCTCCTCTGTAAAGTCGTTGTCGAGCACACTCTGAATGGCTTCCTGATAGCAGCGTACCACAGTGTCTACATACTCCGGTCCGCGGGCGCGGCCTTCGATCTTGAATACGCGTACTCCCGCATTCATCATACGGTCGATGAAGCGCACTGTTTTCAGGTCCTTCGGGCTCATGATATACTGGTTGTCGATTTCCAGTTCCACATCGCTTTCCTTGTCTTTTACGATATACTGGCGGCGGCAAAGTTGCATGCAAGCGCCACGGTTGGCCGAACGTCCGGTATTGTTCAGGCTCAGATAGCATTTTCCGCTTACAGCCATGCACAGGGCACCGTGGCAGAACATTTCGATACGTACCAGCTCTCCGCTGGGGCCGCAGATTTTCTGCTCCTGAATCTGCTGGTAGATATAAGACACCTGGTCCATATTCAATTCACGGGCCAGTACCACAACATCAGCAAACTGGGCATAGAATTTCAGAGCCTCGATATTGGTGATGTTCAGCTGTGTAGACAGGTGTACTTCCTGGCCGACACTCTGGCAATAAGTCATTACGGCCACATCCGATGCGATAACCGCCGAAATATTGGCTTCTTTGGCAGCATCAATGATCTGGTGCATCAGAGGAATATCTTCGTCGTAGATAATCGTGTTTACAGTCAGATAGCTTTTTACTCCATGCTCGGCACATTCCTGCGCAATTCGTTTCAGGTCGTTTATGGTGAATGTGCTGGCCGAGTGAGCACGCATGTTCAGATTTTCTATTCCAAAATAGATAGAATCGGCACCTGCATTCAAGGCTGCCGCAAAAGATTCGGGCGAGCCTACCGGTGCCATGATTTCGAAATCACTTCTTGTCATATTATGAATCAATTTATTGCTGCAAAGATACTGCCTTTTCTTGATAAGTAAGAGATATGTTATAGAAGTTTTTTCGTATTTTTGCGCTCATTATGAAAATAGGAAATATTGAATTTGGTCCTTATCCGGTCTTTCTGGCCCCGATGGAGGACGTGACGGACATAGGTTTCCGTCTGCTGTGCAAGAAATTTGGAGCTGCTATGGTCTATTCCGAGTTCGTAGCGGCAGATGCTCTGATCCGAATGGTAAACCGCAGTCTGGAGAAACTGAAGGTATGTGAGGATGAGCGCCCTGTGGCTATTCAGATTTACGGAAAGGAAGTTGATCCGATGGTGGAAGCGGCCCGTATCGTTGTGGATCAGGCTCGCCCCGATGTGCTTGACCTGAATTTCGGTTGTCCGGTAAAGAGGGTTGCCGGAAAGGGAGCTGGCGCGGGTATGCTTCAGAACCCGGACAAGATGATAGAAATAACCAAGGCGGTTGTCCGTGCCGTAGACATTCCCGTAACTGTGAAAACCCGTCTGGGATGGGATGAGCACAGCAAGATTATTGTAGATCTGGCCGAACGTTTGCAGGATTGCGGTATTCAGGCGCTGACCATTCATGGCCGTACGCGTGCCCAAATGTATACCGGTGAAGCTGATTGGAGTCTGATTGGAGAAGTGAAGAAGAATCCCCGTATGCACATTCCGATCATCGGAAACGGTGACATCACTTCGCCCGAAAAGGCAAAAGATTATTTTGAGCGTTACGGAGTGGATGCCGTAATGGTGGGCCGTGCCACCTTTGGCCGTCCTTGGATTTTCAAGGAGATTGTAGATTATTTATGCCCGCAGCAGAATGCTTCTGCGGCAGATCATATCATTGACAGTGACTACGAAGTGATGTCGGATGACTGGAAAATTGACGTCTTGAAGGAACAGGTTCTCACCAGCGTGCGCCGTATTGATGAGTATCGTGGCATTCTGCACAGCCGTCGTCATCTGGCCGCTTCACCGATTTTCAAGGGGATTCCCAATTTCCGCGAAACCCGAATTGCCATGTTACGTGCAGAAACGTTGGACGAGCTTTTCGCCATATTGGAAACAGCCCGCGAGCAGTTACGCAATCAGAAAGACTGATTCTATTTTTATCCATACAAAAACTCCTTATTATAATATTTCGGAAATATAAGACCGTTATTATAATAAGGAGTTTTTTGTATGTGTGATTATTGGTTGGCTTTAGCCTTGAAGGCCAGTGCATACATCTTCATCTGTTTCAGCATGGCCAGCAAACCGTTGCTGCGGGTAGGAGAGAGGTGCTCTTTCAATCCGATGCGTTCGATGAAATACAGGTCCGCGTTCAGAATCTCGTCCGGAGTATGGTCCGACAACACCCGTACCAGCAGCAGGACGATACCTTTTACGATCAGCGCGTCACTTTCAGCCTGGAAAATGATCTTACCGTCCTTCAGGTCAGCCTGAAGCCATACACGGCTTTGGCAACCGTCAATCAGGTTCTGATCCGTTTTATACTCTTCGGGTAATGGTTTTTCTTCACTACCCAGATCAATCAACAGCTGGTATTTGTCCATCCAGTCATCAAAGTCATTGAATTCCTCAATAACTTCGTCTTGCAGTTCGTTAATGGTTTTCATTATTTCTGTTTTCATTATATAAAACCTGCAGTACCGTTTGTCCTACAGCTTTCAGTACATTCTTGTCAATATGTTCCATATCGTCCTTTGCCGTATGCCAGGTCGGACCAAATGATGAAGGACCATCGGTAAAGTAAGGTACGATATCAATACATGGGATACCCGCAATCTGGTTTACCGGTACATGGTCATCTACGATATATCCGCTGGGACGTTTCAGGAAATAGTTGTCGTATCCCAAAGATTCTGCGGTGTTCCATACGTTATTGACGACCCCCGGAGCATATTCCTGTGAATAGGCTTCCTGTGAGAAGGTGGCTCCCTGGCCGCCTACCATATCCAGCAGAATGCCATATATGGCACGATAACCGGCTTTATGCGGATTTTGAGACCAATGCTGTGAGCCCAAACACCAGCTTTGTGAATGATCCTCGCCTGTTTCAGCCCATTGCGGTACTCCCCAGTCTTCGGCATCGAAGCAGATAAAGTCCACACCAATCCGGTCCAGTGGTTGCTGTTGCAGCATACGTGCCATTTCGAGCATTACGGCCACTCCGCTGGCACCGTCGTTTGCAGCCAGTACCGGCTTTTTCCAGTTGGCAGAGTCCGGATCATTGTCGCACCACGGGCGACTGTCCCAATGTGCGCAGATCAGCACTCTTTTCTCGGCATCCGGATTTATGGAAGCGATGATATTACGGCTTTTCAGTACGGTGCCGTCATAACCTTTCAGGTCGGCGTACTGATCGGTGATAGTGGCTCCGTAGGCTGTAAACTTCTCGGCAATATAGTTACCGCAGGCCTTATGTGCTTCGCTGTTCGGAGTACGCGGTCCGAAGTCACACTGGTCTGCTGTAAACTGATAGGCGCTGTCGGCATTGAATGTCGGACACTCTGCATTCGCCGGAGCGGTTTGTTCCGTTTGAGTTGAGGCTGATGTATTCTTTTTACCGCAGCTTCCCAGTAAGCAAACGGCTGCAAGCGCAATGGCGCTCCAATATTTCTTTTCCATATCTTCAGATTATTACTTAAAATTCTGTACCTGTTCCATGACGCGTAAGAAGTTACCTCCCCATATCTTTCGGATATCCTCTTCATTGTACCGATCCTGAATCAGGCGGCGTGTGAAGTTGATCAGTTCGGCTGCCGAAGCGCAGCCCGGTATGCCGCCATCACCGTCAAAGTCAGTGCCGATACCCACGTGATCCACTCCCATAATACGGATCATATGGTTCAGATGTTCCATGGCATCCAAAATGGAGGCCTGGCCTTCCTTTTTCAGGAAACCATTATATAAAGTGACCTGTACGACTCCTCCCTTGCGGGCGATACTTCTCAGCTGGTCATCGGTCAGATTGCGGGGCACATCGCAAAGACTGCGGCATGAGGAATGTGAGCATACAATCGGAGTGCGGCTGATCTCCAGTGCGTCGTAAAAACTCTTTTCCGAAGCATGGGATAAGTCAACCATGATTCCCTGGCGGTTCATTTCCTGAATCACCTGTTCGCCGAAGGCACTCACTCCGTGATGTTCCTCTTCCGGTGCTTTGGCCGAGTCGCAGATATCATTGTTGCCGTTATGGCACAAAGTGATGTAAACGACGCCACGCTGTTTGAAATGCTCTACAAGGCGGATGTCACGTCCCAGCGCATATCCATTCTCAATGCCTAACATGATGGCCTTTTTGCCTTGATTCTTCAAGCGGAACAAATCTTCCGGAGTGCGTGCGATCTGCACGGCTGTGCAGTTCTTGGTGGTCATGTCCACAATCTGATCCAGAATCAGGTTGGCTTTTGCCGTGGCTGCGGCCAGTCCGGCTTCGGTGCGCTCCTCCTGTTTCAGATAAGCCACCATGATAGTGGCATCCAGATGTCCTTCATTCATTTTGTGCAGATCCACCAGAATCTTGGGATCCCGCTTGTGGAAGCTGATATTCTGTTCAAAGAACATGGGAGTGTCGCAATGGCTGTCCAGAGTCAGAATGCGGTGGTGCATCTGTTTGGCCGTGCTGAACGAACGCGCTTCGCGGGTGAGCCATTCAAAGAGAGGCATCATGCAGTCATTCTGTTTCAAGATGAAGCATTCCGGGTGCCATTGTACGCCTAAAATAGATTTATGTTCGGCCGATTCGATGGCCTCGATCACTCCATCGGCCGAGCGGGCGCATACGGTGAAGCGTTTTCCCGGTTCTTTTACAGCCTGATGATGGAAGGAATTCACGGGCAGCATTTCTGTCTGCATGATTCCATGCAGTAATGATCCGGCTTCGATATGAACGAGGTGCGAGGCTTGGCTGCGATCCAGATTCTGACTGTGTTTGAGCAGTGTCTGCTGTGGGGCGCAGGCCTGATAAATGTCCTGATGTACACTTCCTCCCAGTGCGGCTGCCAGAATCTGAATGCCCCGACAGATGCCTAGCATCGGGATCTGACGGTCGTAGGCCAGACGGGCCAGCAACAGTTCCGGAAGATCACGTTCGGCATTGACACTCCCCAGTTCCCGTATCGGTTCTTCATTCAGATAAAGTGGATTGATGTCACCGCCTCCCGAAAACAACAGTCCGTCAACATGGTCCAATACATTGATCAGAGCATCCTTGTCGGCAAACGGAGGGATAATGACCGGAGTGGCTCCGGCTTGCAATACCGATTTGAAATATCCCTCAGCCAGTTCACATCCTTTTTCGCCAAAGTTGCCTGTGATGCCGATAACCGGCTGCGCCGTATATCCCGGAAAAGACTGGTGCATTCTGTCATAAGTCTGCTGCCAGCAAAAAGCCCCTTCTTTCATAGTCTGTTATTCGTTTTCAATATCGTCAATTCCGATAGGAATCTCTTTCCTGATGCTCTGCTCCAAAGAAATAAGAGTTTCTGTGGCTACTACACCCGGAATCTCCTGCATCTTGTTGTTGAGCAGTTCCATGAGATGTGAATTGTCGCGCGCATAGAGTTTGGTCAGCATAGTATACGGACCGGTTGTGAAATGACATTCCACAATTTCCGGAATCTTCATCAGTTCGTCGACCACTCTTTTATACATGGATCCTTTTTCAAGTTTGATACCTACATAGGTACAAGTGCTGTAACCCAGACTTTTAGGATTCACTTGATAGCCCGATCCAACAATTACTCCCATATCAATAAGACGCTGTACGCGCTGATGTATGGCAGCTCTGGATACACCGCAAACAGCAGCTACATCCTTAAATGGGATACGGGCGTTGTTTGATATGATTTCCAGAATCTTCTTGTCTAAGAGATCTATTTTTTCCATAATGTCTTACTGTTTTCTGTGTGTTTGATTAGAGATTGTCAGAAAGTAAGCAAATATAAGGATTTATTCAGTACAGAGCCTGCTTTTAACAAAAAAAAGGCATCAAACCTAAGTTGATGCCTTCTTTTTATTAAACAATATGCTATTTCACAATGTCCAAAAGCTCTACAGTGAAGATCAGTGCAGAGAAGGGAGGGATTTTTCCCGCTTCGCGTGCGCCATATCCCATTTCCTGTGGGATATACACTTCCCATTTTGATCCGACCGGCATTTTGGTCAGAATTTCGGTCCATCCCTTGATTACCTGCTTGCAACCGAACACTGCCGGTTCGTTGCGTTTGTAGGAACTGTCAAAGACGGTACCATCGATGAGGCGACCTTCATAGTGTACTTTTACAGTTGAAGAATCGGCCGGAATGGCTCCTTTGCCTTCCTGCAAGATTTTATACTGTACACCACTAGGCAACACCTTTACCCCTTTTTCTTTGGCATTGGCTTTCAGGAATTCCTCTCCGGCCTTTCTGTTTGCGCCGAACCGCTTTTCCATTAAAGCATTCTGATAATAAGCCATCTGCTTCTTGGCCAGATCCTGCGCATGTGCCATGGTCATTTTTGTCGGCTGTCCGGCAATGGCTGTTCTGAATCCGTCAATGAACAGATTACTGTTTAAGGTCTTTACAGAATCGTTTCCCGCGATCTGCTTGTCGATTTGAGGAATGATCTGTGTCTCTACCTGCTTGCGGATTTCAATTCCAGCAGTATAAGCGATGGCTCTTTTGGCTTCTTCGCTGTTTGCGTCTGTATCAAAACCCTTCAGGAAATCATTCATGAATGCCATATCCACACCCATTCTTTCGGCCAAATATCTTTTTAAACCGTCTGTATTGGCCAGTCCGATGGCATAACTGAAAGTATCTACTGAACAAGTATCTACTTTTTCTACAACATTCTTTTTCTTGTTTTTTCTGGTTTTGCGGGCATCGGCCTGACTTCCAAAGAAGGTGATCAGCGCCAACGACATAATCAAGATTCTGGAATATTTCATTGCTTAATTATTTTGTGCCCTCGATTCCAAGCAGTTCAATAGTAAATGTCAAGGCAGAGAATGGTTTGATGTTTCCAGCCTCTCTAGCGCCGTAAGCCTGATCCTGTGGGATATAAACGATCCACTTAGATCCTACAGGCATGTGAGTCAAAGCCTCGGTCCATCCCGGAATAACCGCATTGCAGGCAAAAATAGCCGGATCTTTTTCTGTCTTGTCAAATACAGTTCCGTCGATCAGTTTACCTTCATAGTTTACCTTAACGCGTGAAGTATCGGCAGGGATAGCACCTTTACCTTCGGTAATTACCTCGTAGTATACACCGTTAGCCAAAGCCTTTACACCAGCTTTTTTAGCGATGTTTGCCATATATTCTTCACTCTTCTTCTTATTATCGCCATACTTCTTTTCGGTTTGCTCCTTTTTGATGCTTTCCATCTTCTTGGTCGCAATTTCCTGTGCCTGCTCTACAGTCATGATGTCAGACTTGCCATTGATTCCGTTGATAAAGCCGGCCATGAAGTTTTTCAGACTGATAGTCTGTGTAGAATCCTCTCCGTAAAGTTCGTAGTTGATACCTTTCAGCATCTGCTGGCTGATCTGCTGGCCAATCTGTACACCGGCAAAATAAGCCATTTTCTTTTTGTCGTCTCCGGCATTTGCGCCTTCGTTCAGACCTCTGATGAAATCTGCCATGTCTGTGGTGTCAATACCCATAGCATTTGCCAGATATGGTTTCAAACCCTGAGTCTGAGCCAGACCGATAGAGTAGCTTAAAGAGTCAACATTGTTTTTCAGATCTGCTTTAGGAGCTCCAGACTTAGAGCATGATGCCATGGTAGCTACCAGGGCAGCTGCCATCATAAAACTTGTCTTTTTCATTGTTATATCTAATTATTAAAGTTATACTATTGGGGTTATTAAAGCACCTCGATGAGTTCTACATCGAAAATCAGAGTGCTGTAAGGAGGAATAGACGCACCGGCTCCGCGTGCTCCGTATCCCAGTTCGTAAGGGATAAAGAAACGGAACTTGCTACCTTCCTTCATCAGCTGCAAACCTTCGGTCCAACCGGCGATCACACCGTTCAGAGGGAATGTAGCCGGGGTGCCGCGCTGCAGGCTACTGTCGAACAGAGAACCGTCGATGAGCATACCTTCATAGTGGCATTTTACCTGATCGGTAGCTTTCGGGCTCTTACCGTTACCCTCGCTCAATACCATGTACTGCAAACCAGAAGCTGTAGTGATCACACCTTCTTTCTCGGCGTTCTTTTTCAGGAACTCGATGCCGGCAGATTTCATCTCTTTTGCCTGCTCTTCCTCTTTCTCCTGGAGATATTTATTGACGATTTGTTGTGCTTCCTTATGAGAAACAGCCAGTTCGTTATTGTTCAGCACATCCTTAATCGCTTGTGCAAAGTCATCCACACAGATATCCTTGGCATTCATGCTGCTCAGTTGCTGGCCGATACCCAAACCTAATGCATAGCTAATCTTATCCATTTCTTAAATTGTTGTATGATTTAAATTCAGTATTTTTTCACGGGCGCAAAGTTAATAGTTTTCGCTGACTAAATCTTGCATCACCCGTTTATTTTTCTTTTTTTTGTATAAATAACGATAGCTTGTTCAAAAACATACAGTTTATGAATGAATCCGGTATGTATCACGGATAAATCCTGCTGAAATCATCAGGAGCGAGCAATTGTCCTGGCGCATATTTCTGTTTGTAGCTTTTTATTTGTATTTTTGTAGAAGATGGATATAATGTTTCTTATAGCATGAAAAAGATTGTCGTATTGACCGGAGCAGGCATGTCTGCCGAAAGCGGAATCACAACCTTTCGCGATTCCAATGGTTTGTGGGAACAGTTCCGGGTGGAGGATGTGGCTTCGATAGAAGGTTATGAGCGCAACCCCCAGCTGGTGTTGCAGTTCTACAACGACCGCCGTCGGCAGCTGGCTGATGTGGAGCCTTGTGCGGGGCACAGACAGCTGGCCGAGATGGAAAGAGATTATCAAATGGTGATTGTGACGCAGAATGTAGATAATCTGCATGAGCGCGCCGGAAGCACGAATGTGATTCATCTGCATGGCGAACTGACAAAAGCCACTTCTTCGCGTAATCCGAATGACGCGCGTTGTATTGTGGATATTCCGGTGGACCATGAGATCCGATGGGGTGATCAGGCCAAGGACGGGTCGCAGTTGCGTCCGTTTATCGTGTGGTTTGGTGAGCCGGTGCCGATGATTGAGAAAGCCATAGAGGAAGTGCAGACGGCTGATATATTCGTGATTATCGGAACCTCGCTCAATGTTTATCCGGCGGCCGGACTGATTCATTATGTTTCTCCTTCCGTTCCAGTGTATCTGATTGATCCCAAGCCGGTAGAAACTCATGGAGCGCGAGGCATTCAGTTTATTCAGAAAGGAGCGTCGGAAGGTGTGGCAGAGCTGATTGATTTATTAAAGAATCCTAAAACTGCTCTGTAATCAGTCCAAATGTGTATTTTATTTATTATACTTGCACCAGAGAATTAAATTAGAATATAGAAAATTAAAATTAAGTGAGATGAAAAAGTATATTTGTACAGTTTGCCAGTGGGTTTATGATCCAGTTGTAGGTGATCCGGATTCAGGTATTGCACCAGGAACAGCATTCGAGGATATTCCAGAGGATTGGGTATGCCCATTGTGCGGAGTAGGAAAGGATGACTTCGAGGTTTGCGAAGACTAATTCTCCTTTCTTGAATTCAATAAAGAAATAGATTAAGAATGCGCTCGGCATAGCCGGGCGCATTTGTTTTTTGTAAGTTTTTATGATACTAAAAGAACTGTTTTTGGAGGTTCGAAAAATTCGTCCCGACGATTCTCTCAATTCGTCAGGACAAAATGGAAAAATCGTCGGGACGAATTTACAAAAAGAACAGGAAAAATTTTTCTGTTAGCTTAATTTGTTGAAATTCAATCAGATATATTGTTGTTATCCCCTTTCTTCCTATTTATTCCTTTTGTCTTGATATTTTACTGTTGTATACTTCTTCAGGAATATGGAAAAACATAAAAAAAGAACTGTATCGTCACAAAAGTACGATACAGTTCCCTGATGAAATTTAGAGATTTTTATTATTCACCCCATACATTAAAATTATTCTCTTCATTGCTCAATTGGGTACTGTTACTTACTTCATCATTAATACCCATTGATGCACTTAACAGTTGGCTTTCAGCCTCAACCTGCATCAGCTCCATTTTGGGAGCCTGATAGATTCTCTTTTTCATGATCTATTTGTTTTTTATTTGATTACTTTCTTACCGTTGACAATATAGATTCCTTTTTTCAAGCCGTTCAAAGCTTGGCTTTCTTTAACCTGCTTGCGTACGATGATACCATCGATGGTGTAAACATTAACGAGAGCTTCGCCGTTTTCAACCTGACCGATACCAGTTGTTCCGTCGCCTTCCAGGCCAAATCCTCTAACGTTCTTTGCTACTGTAGTAGTCAGAGCCAGATATGCCTTGTTTGCTTCGTTCTGGAATGCAGCACCGTTCTCAGCAGCCCAGTAGAATCCGAGGTTCTTACCGCCATTGTCATAAGACAGCTTGTAGAACAAGCAGTTTTCACCTTCGGTGGTAGCAGCTGTGGTAGAACCTTTCAGCAGGTTGTTTGCAGGAGCTTCTTCTTCTGAATTAGAAACCTCGCATACATATTCTTTGGCATCAGCCTGAATCAGAACAGCTGTATTTGCAGGAACAACACTACCAGCGGCATACTTCCAGTCGATAGTCAGATTCTTGTTTTCTACACCTGTAACGATACCTGCTTTCATGTTCTCTGCAACAACCCAAGCCTGATTGGTGAAGTAAGTTGCATAACCTGCGTCAGAAACAGAGATGGTCAAGGTTGCCGGTTCGGCTTTCTTAACCAAGATATTAGTAACTTCCCAACCTGATTGCTTCTCATCTGTGCTCTTGTATTGGAAACCGATTTGAATCTTCTTGCCGCAATAAGCCTGCAATGCTATTTCGCCAGAAGAAACAAATTTTGACCAACCTCCTGATGCTTCTGGATAATTAGGAATGATTAATTGTGTCCAATCTTCTGAGTTTTCTTCTTTTATCCAAAGTGTGAAATCTACTTTCGGATCATTATTCCCAATATAACCGATTGCCTGATCAAAAGTTAAGGTAGCATTAGCAACTTCTGAAAGATCGATAGAAGGAGATGCGAGCATTTCTGTCTGTGCTCCTTTATTATATGCATTGATGACAGCATAAGATGTTCCATTGTAGGTTCCTGTACCCCAAAGCTCTCCGGTGCTTGTGAATCCATTCAGACCGTTCGCAAAACTTTCAGTGAAAAGAATGCTAGGATCAACAACAATCAGAGTGTATGATGCAGAACCTGCCGCATAAGTGTCGGTAGCAGCAATAGAAGCTGTAATGGTTGTTGTTCCTGCTGCAATAGCTGTAACATTACCGCTATTATCTACTGTAGCAATCTCAGGGTTACTGCTTTTATAGGTAATCTCTCCGTCAGAAACAGTTGTAAAATTAGGTGCAGAGAATGCTTCTCCCAAAGTGCAAGTTGCAGATTCTGCAGAGAAAGCACATTTAGGATCTTCTAACTCAGTACCTGAATTATATGTTATAGAAATAGTTTTAAAACAGAACTGAGCAGCTTTACCACTTTCTGTTCCTAAATCAACCTTACTAGGAATATTTATAGAAAAAGAGGTTGCATTTCCTGACCAAATGACTTTTTCAAGTCCTTCATATTCCAATAAACCATTGTCTGTAGTCATGGTTGCTAAGCGTTTCTGATTTGAAACAGTGAACTCTACTTTTGTTATTGCCACTTTTCCTATGCTTTCAATAGTTACAGTTCCATTTGCATAGATACGGACATCATTGCCAGAAGAATTAACTGTAGGATTGGTTTGTCCAGAATTTTTGTCTGCAATAATTTTAATTTGGTTGTCTTGAGAGGTTCCAATTATAGTAGAAAGTTTTTCTGTTACTCCCTCCCAAGTAAAATCGTGTGTCATGTCTGTATAACTGACTTGGGCAAGCATGTTATTGCTACACAAAATCAGGCAGACAACACTAAGAAATGTTTTTAAGATACCTGTTTTCATAACTAAAGATTTTAAATTATTAACAATTGTTTATTTTAGTACTTTCTTTCCATTGATCAAATAGATACCAGCGGGCAGTCCGTCCAATGCTCCTCGTTCCTGAACTTGTTTCCGGATCAAAGTTCCGCTGATAGAGTAGACGTTTATCAGCTTATGTTTATTGTTTATGGTTTGCTGAATGCCAGTCGGCTTTTCCAAACTCAAATATTTGATGCCGTTTGCATTTACTTTCGGTACAGCCAAGTATGCTTTATGTGCAGCATTGGTAAAGGCACCACCGTTTTCTGCTCCCCAATAGAAGCCAAGCGGTTGGTTCACATCCTCTGCCAGTTTATAGAACAGACAGTCTGTTCCTTCCGTTAGGGCTTCTTCTGTACTTCCTTTCAGCCAATTCGTTGCAGGTTTTTCTCCCTCTGTTTGACTGATATTGCAGATATAATCTCCGCTGTTACCTTTAATCAGCACTCCGGTTTCGCTTGGAATTACCGATCCGCCCTGATAAGCCCATTCGATATTCACATAGTTGTCCGGTGATTGAATGCCAGTTACAATTCCGGCCTGAAGACCTGCTGGCAGATAAAAAGCTTGGTTGCCGTAATAAGTTGCATAGCCGCAATCGCTGATGGTAAAGTTTACAGATTGCATCTTGTATAAGCAAACCGCTTTCTGTGCTGATTCGTAGCAGGCAAATCGTGGATGATCGGAATTATACTGAATGCTTCGTGTGTTGTAAGCACAGCTGATAATCCGTGTACCATTTTCATTGATTTCGATCTTCCACTGAGCATTCTTGCTGTCTTTGTCGGTTGTGGTATGCAGTTTGTTGCCACTGCTGTTCAAAGATACATAGCATTTACCCGTTGCATCGTAGAAGGTGTATTGACCGGTAGTACCTCCTAGTACAAAAGTATAAGGTTGTCCGTTGCCATTAACTTCTGTGAAGATAGAGCCATTGTCAAAGCTGATTTCGCCATATCCGCGGATATCTTTGCCTTGTGCTCCCATGGCTACACTGAGTTCTTCGCACACGATGAGATATTGTGCACCCGGTGTCAGATCTGCTGTAGAGGTTACCGGAGTGAAGCTCCATAGACCAGATACAGACGGAATATCCCCACCGTCATTGTTTACGATATATTGTGCGGTAACACTGGTACTTTTCTTTCCTTCCAAGACAGCATACGCTGTGATGGTTGTACTTTCATTGATGGTCAGATTGGCCGGATTGGCAACCTGTATCTCGGTTCCTCCATTCAGAGAATATACAATCTGTGCTCCTGGTGTTCCGGTTTGGATCTGGATATTGGTGCCTTTGCTTACAGTGCCTGATGCCGGAGTAAATACCGGAGCCATTACCTGAGTGTCACCACCTTCGCCACTTCCGTCATAATTCTCAGAGTCGAAGATGACGTCCATTTTTTCGCCCCAGATATATTCTTCCAAGCCCGGGAAGTCGATAAACGGATTACGGTTCTTTTGAAGTTTGTATACTTCGTTGTTTCGGTTTATCTCCTTTTCGCTTACCGGATCCTCTTCGGCCCAGCGCAGCAGCATGGTGATGGCCCATTCGGTATAAGCCGGATACTTGTTTCCGGCCAGCATCGGGCAACTCCAATTGGCAATCTGGTTTTCGTAGCAGGTTGCCATATAGAAATAGGTACGGGCAAAGTCGCCTTTGTATTCATCGGCCGGTTCAAACACTGTGCCGCTATATCCAGGAGTGGAAGAGGGGCCTAGCTTACTGAAGCCTCCATGGGATGTATAAGTCGGATGGTCAGTTTCTCCGAAAGGATAATTACTGCGACGTCCATTTACATAGCCATCAGTAGGGTAAAGATGGAACAGGTCCGTGTACATGGGACGAGCATCGTTGAACCAACTTTTCGGGAAAGAGTGTTCGCGGTTATACACATCACCTTCTCCCTTGTAACTTCCAGCCTGATCTGCTCCAAAAACAAAATTCGTACTGGAAGAATACATGTCCCATACTTTTCCGTCGTCTCTTCTATCCGTAGTTCTGAAGGCGTCCCACAAGGCATCATAGCTTAATGCGGTGTGATTGTAAATTACTTTGTAGAGAGCGGTTTTAAGACTAGCCCCACAATATCCGTCGGCAGAACTATAGTAGCCGCTTGGAATTTGAGCGAATAGCTGAATAAGTACACTTTGCAGTGTGAATAATACCAAAAAACGTTTCATTCTTTTCAAATAGATCTATTTTGCTGTAAATGTATGAATTTTAGAATTAAATGGCGAATTTTACGGTTCCTTTTTTCCCCGAATTGATTATTCTTGTTAAAATAAGGGCGCATGTAATCTAAATGTCACAGATTTGAAAAAGATGATGCACCCTGTACCGTCAATGATATCTAACTGGTATGGCTGACAGATTCTATTTTGGCTTCGATAATGTTTTGTATATATTCGCCGATTTTTTCGCATTCATTAATGATATCCAGATATAAAGTGCCTAAGTGATAAGAGTACTCGTGATTGTTAATATCTGCCGCATTCTGATTTCGCAGCTGTTTCTTGAAGTTCTTGATCTCCTGATTGATGAAAGATACAGTACGCCCTTCTGCCAATGGACGACGCATGGAATTGATGCGTTTCATTTCTTCCAAAGCCTGCTCGGTAAGAAGAAACAGTTGATGCAGATGGTTTTGTTGTTTGGATGTAAACTGCTCTTTGCCATGATATTTATGACTGATGACACGCGCTATGATATAGCAAGAGTCTGCAATGCTTTCCAGTTCGGAAACCTCACGGAGCATGCAGCGTATCTGATTCTTGGTTTCAGAACTTAGCAAATCATTGCTCACCTCACCCAAATAGTCGGCTATTTCTTCCTCGAGCTCATCGCTTGAACTTTCTAGTTTCTTGATCTTCAGGTAAATTTCCTGAAATTCCTGGTTTTTGTTTACACCAAGCAGATAACGTACCTGAGTAAACATCCGATGAGTGAGATTCGCAAAGTTATTGATTTCCTTCTGTGCTTCCAGGACAGAAAGCTCAGGAGTGGCCAGCAAGCCTCCTGTGATGTAACGCAACTCGCCTTCTTCTTCGTCTTTTTTATTTTGGGGCACTAGCGTGGCGGTAACGCGTTCCAGAGGTTTGACTAACCAGATAAACAGAGCTACATTCACTAAGTTGAAACTGGTATGGAAGGCTGCCAGTATGTAGGCCGGAAGGTTTCGGTCGGACAGATTTTGCCCGGATGATTGTGGAATGATCTGACTGAAAAAATCACCGGCAAAAGGAAAAATCGCAAAAATCCATGCAATGCCAGACAGGTTAAAGATGAGTTGGGCTGCAGCTACTCTGCGTGCTGTAATGTTGGCCGAGTAGGCTGCCTTGCAGGTTATGATGGCACGTCCCAAATTCTCACCCAGCACCAAGGCTATACCGGAAGGGATGGATAGCAGTCCTGTGGAACATAAAATCATACTTGTAGCCATTAGAGCTGCTGATGATTGAATCAGCACAATCAGGATCGCTCCGATAATCAGAAGGATAAAGTAAGAGACAAAACCTTCATTGAAGATTCCGAAGAAAGATATCAGGGAGGTGTTCTGACTAAGTTCCATATTATCGGCGAATTCACAGAGCAGCCGTAGTCCCAGAAACATAAAACACAAGCCAAACAGGGATTCACCCATAGAACGGAAGCGGCGGGTGTTAACCAGCCAGATAGCCAGACAGAAGAATGCGAAGATATAATAACTTATGGCAAAATTGAACTCTGCTGCCATAAGCCAAGCTATAAGGGTATTGCCGATACTGGCTCCCATGATAATGGATACTCCTTGTATGAAGGTCAGCATACCGGCATGGACAAAACCTATGGTCATGACCGATGTGGCTGATGATGATTGAATTACTGCTGTGATAAGAGCTCCGGAGATCAGAGATGTAAAGCGATTGGTTGTAAGTGTGTCCAGAATATGACGTAACTGGTTTCCTGCCATTTTCTGAAGGCTTTCACCTAATAACTTCATGCCATACATGAGCAATCCCAGACAGCCTAAAAGCTTTAAAAATGCTAAAATCATCATTCCATCCTATTTTTGTCTGTGTGTAATTTCTTTTTCTCCACAGCATTCTGTACATTTAACAAAGTATGAACCTAAATCATGATGAATTATGGAACCGATGCTGCAAATACGATGCAAAAATAATAAAAAAAAGGTTGAAGTGCCTATCGGATGCAATCTTTTAGATGTGTATCGCATTTTAAATCTTCAGATGCCTTATGGTCCGGTGAGTGCTAAGGTCAATAATAAAGTCGAAGGATTACATTATCGTCTTTTCAATAATAAGGATATAGAATTTCTGGATGTGACGTCGGCATCTGGAATGCGTACCTATACCCGTTCTTTGTTTTTCCTGTTAGTTAAGGCAGTAGAAGATACTTTTCCTGACTGCCAGCTGCGTATTGCCGCTCCAATAGCCCGAGGATATTATTGTAAACTGCGTATGGATCGGGAAGTAACGTCTGATGATGTATTCTTGATCCGGGAGCGGATGAGACAGATTGTAGAAGAGGATATTCCTTTTCATAGAATGCAATGTCCTACCGAAGAGGCCATAGAGATTTTTCGTCAGAAAGGCATGATGAGTAAGGTAAAACTGCTGGAAAGTGTTGGAAGCCTGTATACCCATTATTATAAATTAGGTAATTCCATCGATTATTTTTATGGTTCACTCCTGACACATACCGGAGGATTGCGGGTGTTTGACCTGATTCCGTATCATGACGGCTGTCTGCTGCGTGTACCTTCAATGAAAGATCCTAATAAATTGGAAGATATGGTGAACCAGCAGAAACTGCTGGATATCTTTGATGAGCATCATACCTGGCAGGATATTGTCGGCATCAGTACGGTGGGTGATTTTAACCGGGCTTGTATTGATGGACACGCCACGGATCTGATCAATGTGTCAGAAGCTTTGCAGGAAAAGAAAATAGCCCGTATTGCAGACGAGATCAATTCGCGTAAGGGAGTACGTATTGTTCTGATTGCCGGCCCCTCTTCCAGCGGAAAAACCACTTTCAGCAAGCGTCTGGCCATTCAGCTGATGGCTTGTGGTCTGAAACCTTATCCGGTATCGCTGGATGATTATTTCGTGGATCGGGAAAAGACGCCTTTGGATGAACATGGAGATTATGACTTTGAGTCACTCTATGCTTTGAATCTGGAATTATTCAATAAGCATATGAAGGCATTGCTTGCGGGGCAGGAAGTGGTTTTGCCTAAATATAACTTTCAGGCGGGAAAGAGTGAGTCCAGTGGAAATGTTCTGAGACTGGAGGAGAATACAATTCTGATTCTTGAGGGAATTCATGCCTTGAATCCGGAACTTTTGCCGCAGATAGAAGAAGCCTGTAAATATAAAATCTACGTGTCTGCCATTACCACGATTATGTTGGATGACCATAATTATATCCCGACTACCGACAATCGTCTGTTGCGCCGTATCGTGCGTGATTTCAAATATCGTGGATGTTCTGCGCTGGATACCATCCGCCGTTGGCCCAGTGTGCAGGCGGGTGAGAATAAATGGATATTCCCTTATCAGGAGCATGCCGACATTATGTTTAACAGCGCTCTTTTGTTTGAACTGGCAGTAATCCGGGAACAGGCGATCCCGTTGCTGGAACAGGTGCCGGAGAATGTGTCAGAATATTCAGAAGCTTACCGCTTGAGGAAGTTTTTGCGCTATTTTGTTCCTATGCCTTCATTGCAGATTCCTCCGACCTCTTTGTTGCGTGAGTTCTTGGGAGGAAGTTCTTTCCAGTATTGATTCTGCAACCAGGTTGCAGCGATTTTGGGATATATTTGTCTGTTTAACGAGAAGAATATATGAAGAAACAGGAAATTTTCTCTGCAGAGGCCGAAGCAAGGATGAACTCCCGGGGCGTGAAGCCTACAGCCGTGCGCCTGTTGGTTTTTTCGGCTTTGCATATGGCGGCGCGTCCGGTATCCGTTGCCGATTTGGAGGAGGCTTTACAGACGGTAGACAAATCAACTATATTCCGTACCCTGACCTTGTTTCTGGAACATCATCTGATACATGGAATAGAAGACGGAAGCGGATCGGTGAAATATGAACTTTGTCACGGAGAGTGGGATTGTTCGGTGCGTGATATGCATTTACATTTCTTTTGCGAATGTTGCCATCGTACATTCTGTTTTCGGGATATGCCGATTCCTGAGGTGGAATTACCGGAAGGGTTTGCCATGCACGGTGTAAATTTCGTGATAAAGGGATTATGTCCGGAGTGTGCAGACAAATAGAAAATCATAATCCTCTGTAAGGTCTTGTCCAGGCCTTACAGAGGATTATGATTATTATGATTAACCTTGTTTAAGGTATGTGTAGATAACGTATTTCGTCCTGCTGCCGGTATTTATCGTAAATATGGCTGGTCAGAAAATAAACCGGGAAAGCGCTGATGAAGCCGACAATGGCATCAATGACATAGTGTGCCTGAATGTATACCGTGGCTCCATAAAGGAGCAGAGCGACAGGTAACAGGCAAAATCCCAGTGTGCGTGATTCCTTAAAAGATAAAATCAACAGGATTGTGGTGATACTTACATGAGAACTCGGAAAAGCGGCTGTAGGGTATTCACCAATATTCTGGGCTCCTCGTACTAATCCGAAAAAGAAACCTTCCGGATCGCCAGGTGGTGGAAACATATCTGTATGGAACTTGAAATATGTACCCATTTCCGGAAATATTCCAATTTTAGCCCATTCATATCCGATGGCCTGAAAGTAATATTGCGGACCGGAAACTGGTATGAGGATATAGATTATGTAATAAATAAAGAATGAGCACATCACAATAAAAGATGCTTTTTCGTATTCTTTATATTGATACACAAAATAGAACACCATAACGACCAGAATCATGGGATAATACGAGAAGTATCCCATGTTGAAAGCCTCGCTGAAAATTCTTTCAGGAAGAAGACGACCAAAAAGCAAAGCCGGTTGGCAATGAAACAGATTCTGTTCCAGACGAGCAAAGATATGATCCAGATTGTTGAAGTTACAGTTAAAACTGTAAGTTTCCGGATACCAGAAATTCAGAAGAACCATTTGAAAAGTAATTCTTACGAACTTGAGGGCTTTATAAGGAAATCTCCGATCAAGCAGCAAAAGGATAGTGGTGACCGCAAATATTATGATACGTCCCAGGATCATATTCCAGGGATTTGTCATTTCTTGCCATAAAGCCAGAATCAGGATTGTGGTCAGGAAAGAATAGGCAAACCCAAGCTTTTCGATGAGCAGATAACCGGATTTTATCTTGTCTTTTTCTTCCTTTTCCAGAAATCTTTTCCAGGCGTCTATCATAGCCATCCCTCCTTCTTATACCAGGAAATAGTCCGTTTTACACCCTCGGCCAGCAGGACTTTGGGCTGATATCCGATTTCTTTACGGGCCGGTTCGATATCGCACTGCCAGTTTCTTTGACATAATATGTGGAACTTGTCTCCATTCAAAGTACTGGTTTTTCCTGTCATTTTGCTGATTACTTCGCTGATACCGCAAATGACTTTCAACAGAAAGATCGGAGCTTTTATGCGTAGCAGCCACTTTACTTCCAGTTCCTTCTGGATAAGATCACTAAAGTCTTGACTGTGATAAACTTGTCCGTCACTGATAAAATATGATCTTTGTGTTACGCCAGAAGCTATGGCACAGAATATGGCATCGACCAGGTCCTGTACATATACAAAAGTAATTTCCTGCGGACGATAGCCCACAGCAAAGTCGGAATGTTGCTTGATGCTTTTTGCCATCAGGAAATAATCCTTTTCGCGTGGCCCGTATACTCCAGTCGGTCGTAGAATGACATAAGGGAAGTCCGAAAGATTTTTGATATATTCTTCAGCCTTGAGTTTGCTCTGTCCGTAAGCTGTATTGGGTGATGGGGTGTCGTCTTCACGGATGGGTTCATAAATCCAGGAACTGTTATCTGGATTCTGTGCGGGAGTTTCCCGGATAGCTCCGTATACGCTGAGAGAACTGACAAATACAAACTGTTTTGGAGTCATATCCAGTTTGCGTATTGTGTCTGTAAAGATGCGGGTTCCTTCATAGTTCGTTCTAAAAAAGTCTTCCCGGTGCAAGCATTTGGTTGCGCCGGCCGCATGTACGATATAGTCCCACTTACCATAAGTTGCTTTGTGAGCATCCAGCTGGGATTCAAGTTTCTCCGGATTGTTGAAGTCTAATTCTATAAAATGAATACGTGGGTCCTTAAGATATCTTTTGCTGCTGGAGCGGCGGATTCCGGCCCAAACTTGATATCCTTTTTTCAGTCCTTCTTCTACAATAAAACTGCCGATGAAGCCGCTGGCTCCGGTAATTAGTAATTTCATAATGGATTCTTTAATGTTGTTTTTGTGATGATGAGCATGAAGGGCATTCATTCGGATATACTCCGTTTATTTTGATGGGTTCGGCATGAATGCCTACATGGGTGTTCGGCCCGAATCGTTCCTTTAATTTCCGTTCTACTGCTGTGGCTTTGCAATGAGCCTCATAGAGCGGTATATTGCCATCCATGCGGATATGCATTTCTATGGCATATTCGTTGCCGATTCTTCGTGTTCTCAGATTATGAATTTCGCTGATTTCAGGTACCTGCATGGCTGTGTTGATAATCTCTTCCTCCACATCGTCAGGAAGAGAGCGCTCGGTCAGTTCGTCTACGCTGCTTTTCAGTAGGCTGAGTGATACTTTGATAATAAAGAAACTGACAATGGCTGCTGCCAGAGGATCTAATATATGCCACTGATTGCCCAGCAAGATGGCTCCTCCGATTCCTATTGCCGTACCGATGGAAGAGAATGCGTCGCTTCTGTGATGCCAGGCGTTTGCGATGACAGCCTGTGAGTTGACTTTCTGGCCAACATGTTTGGTCATTTGAAAGGCAATCTCTTTCAGGACAATGGAAAGAATTGCCGCCCAAAAGGCCAGCATGCCCGGTGCTTCAATGTTGCCGCCTTGCAGTACAAAAAAGATTTTTTGAAGGCTAGTCCATAAAATGCCGATTCCAATAGCCAATAACGCGGCGCCGATAATGGCTGTGGAAAGGGTTTCGTATTTGCCGTGTCCGTAATCATGTCCTTTGTCTTTCGGCTTGCTTGACATGCGTACAAAAACCATCACAATCAGATCGGTGATGAAATCAGACAGAGAGTGAATGGCATCGGCTATCATGGCCGAACTGTGCCCCCAAAAGCCTGCTGCAAATTTGAAAACGACCAGAAACAAATTGATGGCTCCTCCGGCCAATGTAACTTCGTAAATGCGTTTTGTTCTATCTTCCTGCATCGTATCTTCTTTTAGGTATTTTTCCTTTTGTATCTAAATACTATTTAAGTATTCATTCTTAAAGCAAGCAAAAGTAGGGATTTTAGGTGATATGAACAAAAAAATATGTATGGTCTCAGGAATATTGTTTTTTTAAAGTTAACTTTCCGTTGTAACAAGTTTTTTCATTTTAGAAACAACCTTGCTTTTCTTTGTGTGGTAAGCTTTTTTAATATATCTTTGTGAAATAATTAAAATAAATAAGATGTAAGGTATATTTCAGAATGGTGAGTCATTTACAAATTATTTTGTCTTGACAGGTGATGAGTATTTGTTGCTTACTATAAGTTTCATTGGGCAGTTCCGTATAGATCAACGAGTATAGGGGGACATGGATTTCTGTTTGCTCTATGGAGGAGTCTGTTTCGAAAAGAAAAATGTATACTCTGAGTGATGAGATAAAGTAAAGGATAATAAAACAGATTTATTAATAAAAATAAAAGTACTTATGAAAAAATGAATTTAATTTCGCTGTTCATCTTATTGATGATGGCATTTCCTCAGACCGGTCAGGCTCAATTCCTGAAGAAATTGAATAAAGCTTTGGAAACGGTAAATAAAACATTAGATGATATTAATAAGCAGCTTGATCCGGAAAGTCAGGAGAAGACTCAGAAAGCTGTGACAGACAAAAAGAATGAAGCGACTCAGGCAGTAACGAATGCTGTAAACAATACAGCCCAGCAGGCTGCAACGAAGGTTGCCGCATACGTTGCTCCGGATTTTCTGGTTCGTATTTCCGGTAATAATGTGAATGTCCGTAAATCTCCTGCCACAACTGGTGAAGTGGTAACTCAGGCTGCCGCAGGTACTTTGTATGAATTTGTTTCAGAAAAAGACGGTTGGTTTGAAGTAAAAATACCAGGTAGTGCCGAGAATAGTTATGTATCTGCTACGGTATCTGCAAAAGTTGCGCTTGCAGCCGTACCTCGTACGGATAAGGGTATCGTGAAGGCTGCGGATACAGATCTGATTTATCAGAAAACAGTGAATACTTCAAAATATAGCCTGATTACCAGCTATACCATTACTCAGGGCCAGTCTGGAGAGGTAGAAGCTTATTGTAATGAGCGAGGAGCCTATACCGATGGAAGATTTATTCCGGCTTCAGAATATTACTATAAAGGAAAGCAGTTGGGTTGGTGTATCGTTTTCGATCAGATGCATACCATGTTCAGTGAAGAATGGGAGCAAATGGAAACTCCTATTGTAGTTTATGCCGCCGATGCAACCGGTCGTAAGATTGTTGTGGCAGGAGAAACATATACTCTGACTCGAGAGAGTTACTAAGAGATTTTATTCCAATTATAAGATATCAGGGAGGAGCATTCCGAAAGTTTCCGAGAGACTTCAGAATGCTTCTCTTTTCTTTTTCTGTTGGATACGAAAATCCCATGTGACGGAGGTCGGATGCTTTCTTTTAAAGATACTGAAATTCACAAAGAAAGTACTTCTTTTTGAGCCGTGATATCCATAATTTTGCTTTATTTGCATAAAAGAAAAAATAAGAATGACCTCTAAAAAGAAAGAAATATGGGAAAATCACAGAAAAAGGGAGGCAAACGCCTCAAGAAGAAAGAGCTGGCAAAGATGCTGATAGATCTTTTCCAGAACAACCCGTCAGAGGTTTACGATGTGAAGACAATATTCCGTTTGCTCAAGTTGGATACTCATCCGGCAAAAATGCTTTGCATGGATGTGTTGGAGGAGATGGCTTTGGATGACTATATCGTAGAGAAAGAAAAACTGAAATATCGTTTGAATACATCCGGTCAAGTGCTTGAAGGTGTTTTTCGCCGCAAAGCGAACGGAAAGAACACCTTCGTTCCTGATGGAGGAGGCGAGCCGATTCTGGTGGCCGAACGTAATTCGGCTCATGCCATGGATGGTGATCGGGTAAAAGCCACCCTTCTGGCACGGCGCAAACATCATGTGCGTGAGGCTCAGGTGACGGAAATCCTGAAACGAAGCAGCAAGAACTTTGTGGGTACCCTCAAGGTGAGCAAGGACTATGCCTTTCTGCTTACTGAAGACCGTACGCTGGCCAATGATATCTTCATTCCGAAGGGGGCTCTGAAGGGCGGAAAGTCTGGCGACAAGGCTGTTGTAGCTATTACCGAATGGCCGGATAATGCCAAGAATCCGATCGGAAAGGTATTGGATATTCTGGGAAAAAGCGGCGAGAACAACACGGAGATGCATGCCATTCTGGCGGAATACGGTTTGCCGTATTCCTATCCTGAAGAAGTGGAAAAGGCTGCCGATCGGATTGATCCGGGAATTACGCCCGAAGAGATTGCCCGTCGTGAGGATATGCGCGGAATTACGACTTTTACCATTGACCCTAGAGATGCCAAGGATTTTGATGACGCTTTGTCTATCCGAAGCCTGTCAGACGGTTTATGGGAGATCGGTGTGCATATTGCTGATGTATCGCATTATGTACAGGAAGGAAGCATTATCGACAAGGAAGCTGTGAAACGAGCTACCAGTATCTATCTGGTGGACCGTACCATTCCGATGCTGCCCGAGCGATTGTGTAACTTTATCTGTTCTTTGCGCCCGAACGAGGAGAAACTGGCTTACAGTGTGATCTTTAAGATGGATGATCAGGCTGAAATCAAGAGCTGGCATCTGGCGCATACGGTTATCAAGAGTGACCGTCGCTTTACTTATGAGGAGGTGCAGGAACTGCTGGAAAAGAATCAGGAGGCTTCGCCTGAGGACTATCGCATGCCGGGTGATCACAAAGTGCCGCCATTGGATCCGAACGCCTTGCCGGTGGAGAATTTCAAGGACGAACTGATTACACTGAACCGTCTGGCCAAGAAATTACGGAGCAAGCGCTTTGCTAACGGAGCCATCGATTTTGACCGTAACGAGGTTCGCTTTGAAATTGACGAGAAAGGGAAACCGCTAAGCGTATATTTCAAGGTGGCTAAGGATGCGAACAAACTGGTGGAAGAATTTATGCTGTTGGCTAACCGTACCGTAGCCGAGAGCATCGGTAAGGTGCCTAAGAACAAAACGGCAAAGACTTTCCCATATCGAATCCACGATTTGCCCGATCCGGCCAAACTGATGAATTTGAGTGAGTTTATCGTGAAGTTCGGATATAAACTGAAAACCAGTGGTACCAAGTCTGAGGTAAGCCGAGGATTGAACAAACTGTTGGAGGAAGTGCGTGGCAAGAAAGAGCAGAACCTGATCGAAACGGTATCTCTTCGTGCCATGATGAAAGCCCGTTACAGTACGCATAACATCGGTCACTACGGACTGGCGTTTGACTATTATACCCACTTTACCTCTCCTATCCGTCGTTATCCGGATGTGATGGTACATCGTTTGCTGACCCGTTACGCCGATGGCGGACGAAGTGCGAACCGAGACAAGTACGAAGAATTGTGCGAGCACAGCAGCGAGATGGAGCAGTTGGCAGCCAGTGCCGAGCGTGCAAGTATCAAGTACAAGCAGGTGGAGTTTATGAGCGACAAGTTGGGTGAAGTCTTCGAAGGTACCATCAGTGGCGTAACTGAGTTCGGACTCTATGTAGAGGTTAATGAGAACAAGTGTGAAGGTATGGTTCCTTTGCGCGATCTGGACGATGACTATTACGAGTTTGATGAGAAAAACTACTGTTTGTGGGGACGTAAGTATCATCACCGTTATTCTTTGGGTGATCAGGTGAAGATTCAGGTGGCCCGCGCCAATCTGGATAAAAAGCAGTTGGATTTTGCTTTGGTCAAGGAGAAATAATGCAAATCAGATTTTGAGTCATGTTATAAGAAGCTCTGTTCCGTTCCTGTATGGGTGGAACAGAGCTTTTGATGTTTCTGGAGGTGAGTAACGTTTTCTTTAATTTTCTTTTCTTAAAATGCGCCGTGTGAGTGAATTAAAATCGTTATATTTGCATCTTGGATATTAAAGTTTTGATAATTTACAGATATGGCACAGAAAATCATTCAAACGCAGTCATTGCAACAAACTCAGACACTGTCTCCCCAACAGGTGCTTCAGGTGCGCTTGCTGGAGATGCCCGTATCTGAACTGGAACAGCGGGTAAAGAATGAAATTATTGAAAATGGAGCGTTGGAAGAAAGTGACCATTTTTCAGAAGCAGATGATTCCTATAATTCCGATACTCAGGATGATGCTTATGAAACAGGCGAAGGAGGTATGGAAGCCTATTCCGATCTGGTATCTTCTCCTTCCAAGGAACTGAAGGATGCTTTGGGAGATTACCGGAATTCGGATGAAGTGCCTGATTATCTGTTGAAGAACTATCCGCAGAATGACACGGTGGAAACGATAGAGTATAGCGATACCATCTCCTTCTACGAACAGATGAAAGAACAGATGAACGAGTGCGAACTCACGGAGAAGCAGAAAATGCTGATGGAATATCTGATCGGTTCGTTGGAAAATGACGGCTTGCTGAAAAAACCGCTTTCTACTTTGGCGGATGAGTTGGAAGTGTATCATAACGAGCAGACTACCGTGGAAGAACTGGAACAGGTGCTCCATATCTTGCAGGATTTTGAACCGGCCGGTATCGGTGCCCGCAGTTTGCAGGAATGTTTGCAGATACAGATCCGGCGTGATGAGCGTTTCCATACTCCGCTCAAGCAAAAGGAATACCGTATTGTTACGCAATTCTATGAGGAGTTTACTCATAAGCGGTGGGATAAAATCCAGCAACGCATGAAACTGACTGATCAGGAGGTTGAATTGCTTCAGAAAGAAATTCGTAAACTGAATCCGCGTCCGGGCAGTTCCATGGGAGAGATTGTGGGGCACAATTATCAGCAGGTCGTGCCCGACTTTATTGTGGAAACGGACGATGATGGCACAATAACCATGACCCTGAATCAGGGAGATGTTCCGGAACTGAAAATCAGTGATTCTTTTTTGGATCTTCTGAAGCAGTATGATCAGGGACGGCAGAAAATCAGCCGTTCGGAAAAGGATGCCTTGCTTTATACCAAGCAGAAGATAGAAAAAGCGCAGATATTTATTGATGCCATCCGGCAACGCCGTCACACACTGACGGTGACGATGCAGGCTATTATCGATTTGCAACGCCCCTTCTTTCTTGAAGGTGATGAATTGCTGCTCAAGCCGATGATCCTGAAGGATGTGGCTGAACGTACCGGGCTGGATATTTCAACCATATCACGTGTAAGCAACAGTAAATATGTGCAGACCAATTATGGTATTTATCCACTTAAATGGTTCTTCAGTGACGGCTATACGACCGATGACGGTCAGGAAATAGCTACCCGAAAAATACAAAATGCCCTGAAGGAAATCATTGAAAATGAAGATAAGAAGAAACCTTTGAGTGATGAGGTCCTGACCCAAATGTTGAATCAGAAAGGTTTTCCTATTGCACGCCGCACGGTGGCCAAATACCGTGAGCAGCTGGGAATTCCCGTTGCAAGATTAAGAAAATGAGCGATAAACAGATTATTCTGATAGCCCGCTTCTTTTCCGGGCTGTTCCGTCCTTTTTACATGCCTTTAATCAGTTTTCTGGCATTGTTTATATTCACTTATCTGAATGTGTTGCCGTTTAGCTATAAGTTGAGTGTGCTGGCTTTGGTTTACTGTCTTACCATACTGTTGCCGCAGTTGCTGATTTTTGCTTATCGGAGCATGAAAGGCTGGCAGGCGGTGCATTTGCGCCGGCGCGAACATCGAGTGGTTCCTTATATTCTGTCCATTCTGTCCTATCTCACCTGTCTGTATGTTTTGAATGAGTTGCACATGCCCCGATATATGGGAGGAATTATTGTTTCGGCTCTGTTGATACAGATCTCCTGTGCGGTGGTGAATATCTGGTGGAAAGTAAGTACGCATTCGGCTGCAATGGGCGGTTTGATTGGCGGCCTGCTTGCTTTTTCATTGCTGTTTATGTTTAATCCGGTATATTGGTTATGTGTAGCCGTTTTATTGGCCGGAGTTGTAGGCAGTTGCCGTATGTTGTTGCGTCAGCATTCTTTGGGACAGGTGCTGGTGGGCACTCTTATCGGTATTATTTTCGGCTTTTGGGGTATTCTTTTGCCTTTCCCCAGTATTTTGCATTAAACTATTTGTCAATAAACATATTAAAATCAAGTTATATGAAACCAGTTGTAAGTATTATTATGGGCAGTACGTCCGATCTTCCGGTGATGGAGAAGGCTGCTAAGTTTTTTGATGAAATGCAGGTTCCTTTTGAGATGAACGCTTTGTCGGCTCATCGCACACCGGACGAGGTAGAGGCTTTTGCCAAAGGCGCGGCTGAACGTGGTGTGAAAGTGATTATTGCCGGTGCCGGTATGGCTGCCGCTCTGCCAGGAGTGATTGCCGCAAGCACTACTTTGCCGGTTATCGGAGTACCAATCAAAGGAATGCTTGACGGACTGGATGCCATGCTGTCTATCATTCAGATGCCTCCCGGAATCCCGGTGGCTACCGTGGGAGTGAACGGCGCGTTGAATGCCGGAATCCTGGCTGTGGAGATGCTGGCACTGGCCGATGAGGCTCTGGCTGCCCGTCTGGCTGAATATAAGAACAGCCTGAAGAACAAGATTGTAAAGGCCAATGCCGAGCTGGCTGAGGTGAAATATCAGTTTAAGTGTAATTAATCCTATGGACTTGTTTGATTATCAGCGTAGAGAGACCTGCGAGGTGCAGATCGGCAGTACGCCTCTTGGCGGACAGAATCCGATACGTGTGCAGAGTATGACCAATACGGTTACTTTGGACACTGAGGCTTGCGTGGCTCAGACACTCCGCATCGCTCAGGCTGGCGGTGAATATGTGCGCCTGACTACGCAGGGAGTGCGTGAGGCTGAGAATCTGAAAAATATCAACGCCGGAGTGCGTGCCGCAGGATGTGACGTGCCTTTGGTGGCCGATGTGCATTTCAATCCCCGTGTGGCCGATGTGGCTGCGGAATATGCCGAAAAGGTACGCATCAATCCGGGTAATTATGTGGATTCTGCCCGAACTTTCAAGCAGCTGACCTATACCGACGAGGAATATGCAGCAGAGATCCGCAAGATTGAGGAGCGCTTTGTTCCGTTCCTGGATATCTGTCGTCGGAATCATACGGCCATTCGCATTGGTGTGAACCACGGTTCGCTGAGCGACCGCATCATGAGCCGCTACGGAGATACGCCCGAAGGTATTGTGGAGAGCTGTATGGAGTTCTTGCGCATCTGTGTGAAGCAGGACTTCAAGGATGTGGTGATCTCCATAAAGGCCAGCAATACGGTGGTGATGGTGCAGAGCGTGCGCCTGCTCGTGCAGGTGATGGAGCAGGAGGGAATGAACTTCCCGATCCACTTGGGAGTGACCGAAGCCGGCGATGGTGAGGACGGACGCATCAAGAGCGCCGTGGGAATCGGTGCCTTGCTGGCTGACGGTATCGGCGACACCATCCGTGTGTCTTTGAGTGAAGCTCCTGAGAACGAGATACCTGTGGCCCGTAAACTGGTCGATTATGTGGTGCAGCGTCAGGGACACATCATGGTGCCGGGCATTGCCGCGGAGGATTTCAATTACGTACATCCCGTGCGTCGCGTCACCCGTGCCGTAGGCAATATCGGTGGCGATCAGGTGCCGGTTGTGGTGGCCGACCGTATGGATCTGCAGGCTGCCGGAACATTGGCTTCCCATCAGTCTGTGCCCGATTTCCTGCCCGACTATATCTATTGCGGACAGAATCTGCCGGAAAAAGAGCATCGTGAGCCGACGGCTTACATCGTGGATGCCGATTGTTGGACCGGTGAGGAGAATACCTATCCTGCCTTCCCGTACAACATGCTGCCGTTCATGGGACAGTGTCCGGCCAAGCTGAAATTCCTTTTCCTGAGCTATGCCGCTTTGACCGAAGAGGTGCGTGCCTGTCTGAAATACCATCCTGAGGTGGTCATCATCGCGCAGAGCAATCACAAGAACCGTCTGGCCGAGTTCCGTGCCCTGATTCATGAACTGATTCGCAACGGACTGCAGAATCCGGTGATCGTATTCCAGCACTATGCGCACACTCAGGAAGAGAAAGAAGACTTCCAGATAGAGAGCGCGGCCGATATGGGTGCTCTGCTTTTTGACGGCCTGTGTGACGGAATCTATCTCTACAACAACGGTTCGCTGTCGCATCAGGATATTGATGCTACGGCATTTTCCATTTTGCAGGCTGCCCGTCAGCGCACCAGCAAGACGGAGTATATTTCCTGTCCGGGTTGCGGACGTACGCTTTACGACTTGCAAGATACTCTGGCTCGTGTGAAAGCTGCCACAGCGCATCTCAAAGGATTGAAGATTGCCGTGATGGGCTGTATCGTAAACGGTCCTGGAGAAATGGCCGATGCCGACTACGGATATGTGGGAGCGGCCCGTGGAAAGGTGAGCCTCTACAAGAAAAAAGAATGTATCGAAAAGAATATTCCGGCCGAGGAAGCGGTGGAAAAACTCCTCCGTCTGATTCGGGACAACGGTGACGATCCGGAATATAACGCTAATAAAGAAAACCAATAAACAATGGAACAGAAATTATTTGTTTACAATACTCTTTCGCGCAAGAAAGAAGAATTCAAGCCCATCACACCGGGACGCGTCGGTATGTATGTGTGCGGACCGACCGTGTATGGCGATGCCCATTTGGGACACGCTCGTCCGGCGATTACTTTTGACGTGTTGTTCCGCTACTTGCAGCATATCGGTTACAAGGTTCGCTATGTGCGTAACATTACGGATGTGGGACATCTGGAGCACGATGCGGACGAGGGCGAGGACAAGATTGCCAAGAAGGCTCGTCTGGAGCAGTTGGAGCCTATGGAAGTGGCTCAGTACTACACCAATCGCTTTCACGATGCCATGGCGGCACTGAATGTGCTTCCGCCGAGCATCGAGCCGCATGCTACCGGACACATCATCGAGCAGATTCAGCTGGTGAAGGAAATCATGGACAATGGCTATGCCTACGAGAGCGAGGGCAGTGTTTACTTCGATGTGCCTAAATACAACAAGGTTTACCGCTACGGCAAACTCTCCGGACGTAATCTGGAAGATGTGATCAACAACTCACGTGAGTTGGATGGAGTCGGTGAGAAGCACAACCAGGTGGACTTTGCCCTTTGGAAATCTGCCCAGCCACAGCACATCATGCGCTGGCCGAGTCCGTGGAGCGACGGTTTCCCTGGATGGCACTGTGAGTGTACGGCTATGGGACGCAAGTATCTGGGCAATCACTTCGACATTCACGGAGGTGGCATGGATCTGATCTTCCCGCACCACGAGTGCGAAATCGCGCAGGCTGTAGCCAGTCAGGGCAGTGACATGGTGAACTATTGGATGCACAATAACATGATTACCATCAACGGACAGAAGATGGGTAAGAGTCTGGGCAACTTCATCACCTTGTCTCAATTCTTTAGCGGAGAACACGAAAGTCTGGCACAGGCTTATTCGCCGATGACAATCCGTTTCTTTATTCTTCAGGCACACTACCGCAGCACGGTAGACTTCAGCAACGAAGCGCTGCAGGCCAGCGAGAAGGGGCTGTCCCGTCTGATGGAAGGTATGAAGAACCTGAAGCAGATTACTCCGGCAAGCGCTCCGGGCAGTGTGACCATGGACTATGTAAATGAGCTCGAAAGCAAGTGTTACGAGGCTATGAACGACGACTTGAATACTCCGATTGTTATCAGTCATCTGTTTGATGTATGCCGTGTACTCAATACGATTGTAGACAAGAAAGCCACTATTGACGCTCCGACATTGGAAGCACTGACCAAGGTGTTCCATACCTTTGCTCTGGATATTCTGGGACTGAAGGAAGAAGTGGGCAGCAACAGTGGTCGTGAGGAGGCTTTCGGTAAGGTGGTTGATATGTTGCTGGAGCAGCGTATGATTGCCAAGGCTAACAAGGATTGGGCTACCAGCGATAAGATCCGTGACAGTCTGGCTGAGCTTGGATTTGAAGTGAAGGATACGAAGGACGGTTTCTCTTGGAAACTGAACCGATAAGAATCAGATAAAGGCACGGCGGGTGTGTCTGTATTATTTGTAGAGATATGCATTTTCTCTGAGCCGTCTCTTTCATGATGGAAAGAAGGGCATAAATTCAGAAGTCCGTTTGAATGGTCTACTGAATTTATGCCCTTTGTTTTTTCGGATATCAGAAACGCGTCCTGTACTGCGCTTATTTTGCGCAATTATGCTTTAGCCGTAAATCAATATATTCAAGCAGTTCTTTGGAACGGGAGCAACTGAAGACATATTTCTTATTGCGGGTACGGATGAAAAGCAAATGATTCAAATCAGTCGCATACATGGTATATTTACCCAAATTGGTGTTTTTGAACAGACCTAAAAATCCAAATAAACCTCCGCTGCCGAACAGACGTATCGAATCACTGATATCAGATTCCTGTAAGATTCTGGTTTCTATGATTCTGTCCACAGGGATTTTCAACGAACCAAAAAGTCTGCTTACTGTTATCTTCTCATTGTCTGCCTTCAGTCGTATGGGCATATATTCCAATCCGATAAGAATCGTACCTGAGATAACGGTTATCAGCAAGTATTTCAGCCACAGCATTCCCTCCGGCCATATTTTGGCTTCCAGATAAAAGCCGGTGCCGATAAGAATAATCAGAGTCACAACAGTAATGGCACATACAGTGCCGCTCCACTGAAAAGGGACGGAGATGTTGTTATTTTCTGTGTTCATAATATTCTTTTGACTGACTGCTTAAAATGTTTTTATTGGCAAATCCGTTTTTTCATAAACTTTGAGGACAGGTTTCTTACTGTTCCTTGTTCCGCTGTTCTCTGAGTGTTACAGTGGCTCTGTCATGCGGATCTGCAATCTCTTTGGCTGTCTGCTTTTATTTCTTGATGATAGATGTCATCGGATTCCTGATCCCTTTAAATCCATTTAAAAAGGCTTTTGCCGATCCGAAGTTGAGATACATGTCCAAACGTACGGGAAGATGATTTTTATCATCGGTAACATAAAAAGTAATAACCTCTTTTTCCTGTTTGTTTTTATACTCAACAAAAGAGAAAACCAGACACCGGTAAGTTATTCCGGTATTTTCCATCTCAAAATTCTTTTTTCCACGGTAGATTAAAGTTTCCATTTTTACATCATCTCCATCGGCCATTAAGAATTTGATCTTTTGTCCTACCTTGTATCCGTCTGCATTAAAGGAACGGGCTTTAAGCAGCATGCTGAGCATATCATAGACACACTCTGTGCTTCTCTTATTTTGGATGTTGATTTTATTTTTAGGATTTTTATAGAGTTGACGGAGTATGGTATAATTATTCTGATAGTTATACCATACTTCGTCTACTCGATATTGCTTTCCTTCTAAGGCCCCTTTTCTGAAGTAATAGGGGACAATGGAGTGATCTACGATACTGACTAATGTGTCTCGCATAACAAAAAACTTGTCTGCTCTCTTGCTGCCTCGTGTAATCAGATGACACCGATAAGCATCTTTTCCATTGTAACGGGTATTGGCAATATCCATGCTGGCGCTTCCTACTTTTACCCAAATGAACTTCCAGTTGAAGTAAAGATCATAGGTAAGTATTTCACCGGCCTTAAAGGCGGTATTTTGAGCCGGGCATTGTGCCACGGCTGAATGAATGCTTAGCAGCATAAGGATAATCCAGAAAAAAGACCTTTTCATAAGCAATATTATTTAACGGTTATAGTTTTTGTTTCTTTGTTTGATTTTCTTTTCCTGATCCGGTTTCTGTTTTGTAATTTCAGGTGCCTTTTGTTTGATTAAAGGAATGCTTCTGGGATCCCAGTCCTGTTCTATTTCCATTCTGACCTTTATAGGTATCGGTCTTGGGAAGTAGTACATTGGTTCTGGCTGTAATCCTTCATCATAACTTCCGGTGTCCCATACTCCGTTTCCGTTCGTATCAATAAATGCGCGTATATAGTAAGTGGCCGGTTGCAGATAGAAGAAATCTGCTCTGTTGTTTACTGTTGCTTGTGCCTGTAGAATCTTTCCTGAGGCATCCAGTAATTGTATGACTGCCAGTGTATCCGGCATGGTCAGATGTACAAACAGGGCGCCGAATGATTCTAACGGACTGATTTTGATATTACATTCTATCTTACTGTTTTCTATTCCGAAGATATCGACAAATGCAGCTGTATCTGCCTGAAATTTATATGTCTGTCCTGGCTTCCATTCTGCATAGAGGCAATAACTGCGCATTTTTCCTTCTACTGGAAGAAATAAATAGGGCTCATTTATCCATAAAGTATCTACTTTCTTCTGAAAAGAAAATAAAGTAGTGTCAATCTTCTCTATGGGCTGTGGAAAAGTGATTGTTACATTCTTGTTGGGAGCCATATTGCCATATCTGGACATCTGTGGTGTCATATATGTTTTTAGGAAAGGGTTTACTGTTTGAACCTTTTTTCCTTTTTTGCGTAGCTTCTCATTTTCCTTTTCCCATTTTTCTATATTGTCTTTCAGTTCTTTCTCGATTTTCTCACGGCTCTTCTTGGCAGCCAGTTCGAGAGTATCTGTGCGTGGAACCAGTTGCCCTAAAGTATCGGTTTCGAGGTAAGTCAGACCGAATTTAAGGGTATCCAGGTTTGCCGTCAGCGTATCCTTAATCCAATAGGTCAATGTGTCTTTTTGGGCAGATGCTTCCAACAGGAAGGCGGTTTCCGGATCAAAATTAAAACCATTGATGGTAGGAAGCGTATCGGAAGGAGCGGTAAAAAATACCGTAAAGCGGTTTGGTATCGGTCTTTCGATCTTAAGGAGATGCAGTTCCTGGCCCTTTTCTTTAAACGCTCTTAAGACAATATCGTTGGGTAAGAATTTCGTATAAGGGATATACCGTATGGAGTCGATGTGTGTGGAGTCATGCCATACGGTATCGCTTCGGGTATCCATAGTACTGGAAGGTACGATAACTGTTGTGTCGAAGGCAATCTGTTCACTTTTCTGGTTGAACAGAAAATTGCCATCTGCATCCTGTAAGGCAAAAATATGATATCGGCCGGGAGCAATTCCTTTGATATTGAAAAATCCACTTCCATTGGTTCGTGCTACGCGCATGAAGGGTTTGGTGCGGAAAACTGTTTGAGTATCTTCCTGATGTAATCCAACCAAAATACCTTTAATGGGTTCCAGATCTTCTGCGTTCAGAACATGTCCAGATACTTCCATGGTGTCAATCTTAGGCCCCGTAGAGAAAGAATAGGTAAATTGTCCCATTGGATTCCCTTCGTTATTGTCAACAATGGCATCACCAAAGTCAATGGTATAGGTTGTATTTGCTTTAAGAGAATCAAAAAGTTCTATACTGATACGTTTGCCCTCAGTTCGAATATCAGGCATCTCCTGCTGCGGTGGAGATACAACAAGTTTTTCAGAAGCGTTTTCCAATTTGATGTATTCATCAAAAAGAAGTGAGATACGTTTCTGCTTATTGTTTATAGCTTGATTATCAGGATTGCATCGAATTACTTTAGGGGGAGTCTCATCATATGGTCCCCCTTCTGGGCTTCCCATGCTGGCACAGGCATAGATCAGAATATTCAGTAAGACGAAGCATATAACTTTGGTTATTCTTTTGGTTCTTTCCATTATTAAGAGTTCAAAGATAAAATTTCTTCAATATATGTTCGGTTGTTGCTAAGGCGAGGTACCTTATGTTGGCCACCCAGTTTTCCTTTTTGTTTTAGCCAGTCGTTGAACAAACCTTTACGGGCTACAACAATTTCCAGTTTCTGAAGTGTAATGTCTTTATAACGTTTGGCTTCATAGTCTGAGTTGATTTGTTGCAGTGATTGATCCAGTATATCATTAAAACGTTCTAAGGAATCCGGTTCACGGGCAAATTCGATAACCCATTGATGGCTGCATTTTCCTTGTGCATTCATAAAAATGGGGGCTGCTGTGTAGTCTAAGACTTGAGCACCGGTTTCACGGCATGCTATGGCCAATCCTTTTTCGGCATTGTCAACAATCAGTTCTTCTCCAAAAGCATTAATGAAGAATTTGGTACGTCCGCTGATAATGAACTTATAGGGATTAGTGGATGTGAATTTTACGGTGTCACCGATCATATAGCGCCATAAACCGCTTGAGGTAGAGATGACCATAGCATAGTTACGATTGGTTTCCACTCCCCAAAGAGGAACGACCTTTGGATTTTCGTTCTCCAATTCGTCCATAGGGATAAACTCATAGAAGACTCCATAGTCAAGCATTAATAGCATGGCCGGATCATTCGGGTCATTCTGTAAACCGAAGAAACCTTCACTGGCGTTATAGGTTTCCATATAGTGCATTTTGGGAGAAGTAATCAGATTCTTGTATTGCTCGCGATACGGAGTGAAGGCTACACCGCCATGAAAGAAAACTTCCAGGTTGGGCCATACTTCCTCCAAATGCTTTTTCCCTGTGATTTCCATGATCCGTGTCAGGACGGAAAGCATCCATGAGGGAACGCCACTTAGATTGGTTACATTCTGGTTGATAGATTCCATTGCAATCCGATTACGTTTGATTTCGAAATCGCTTAACAGGGCCGTGGCCTTTTTAGGAACACGGATCATATTAACCAGAGGATTGATGTTTTCGATCAAAATGGCACTCAGGTCACCTACAAGGCTATTGGGTAAATTGTAATTGGGGGCATGGCTTCCACCCAGAATCAGAGCTTTGCCATCGAATATACGGCTTTTAGGATTGTTTTTCAGATAAAGCACTACAGCATCGGTTCCGCCTTTGTAATGCGTATCGTGTAATTCTTCTTTACTGACCGGAATAAATTTGCTTTTATCATTCGTTGTGCCGGATGACTTGGCATACCATTTTACTTGTCCCGGCCATAAAACATCTTTTTCACCTTGCCGCATACGGTCAATAAAGAGTTTTAGCTCTTCATAGGTATTTATGGGAGAAGAAGCTGCAAAATCTTCATAGGTTTTGATTTTGTCAAAACCATGGTTCTTGCCCCATTCTGTATTTTGGGCTTTCCGGATCAGGGAAGAAAGGGTTTTCCGTTGAAGTTCTTCAGCGATAGTGAAATGCAAGTCTAACTGCTTTTCGCGAGGCTTGAAGATATTTCTTATGATACTTGTTTTATTCATCTTTGCTTTATTTTTGTATCGCATGAAACATTTATACAAAAATAAAGCAAAGTTCTTAGAATATCTAGGTTTTGAGGTGTTTTTATTGATTTTAAATGGGAAGTTTGCCGATTATGCTTCAAAAGCAGCTTTTTCGGCAGCTTCTACAATCTCATCTTTAGTAAGCTTTTTATTTCCTTTTTTATCGGAAATCTTTGTTTCAGAAGTATTTAGAGATATTTCTCTAAAAGAAGCCTCTATTTCTTCGTTTGTGATTACCTGCGAATCTGTTGCTGTTGGTACAGAATTCGGAGTTTCTGTTTTAGGCAATTCTCCGATATCCTGTATTGTCCTGGCGTTAAGAATCTTATGAGTGAATCCGGTCTTTTTGAGCATTTCCAGAGTTTCTTTGGCTGCTATTTGTTGACTTTCCTTTTTGGAATAGCCTTTACCGATTCCACATGCAATACCCTGTAGGAAAACTTGTGAGGAGAATGTAGGACTACCATCGTTTTCGCTGCTTTGTTCCAGGAGTTCAAATGAGATACTGACTTTATTCTTTTGAGTCCACTCAATCAGTTTGCTTTTAAAATTAACTTCTTTATATGCGATTGAGTCTACACTGATGTATTTGTCCAGAATGCGCTGTTGCATAAACTGCATGCAACAATTATAACCGCGATCCAGATAAATGGCACCGATAAGAGCCTCAAAAGCATTGCCGCACATATTGCTGTTGTGGGAATTGTTTGAGTGAACGGAGTATTTGATCAGTCTATGCAGACCGATCTCAATAGCCACCTTGTTTAAAGTTTCGCGTTGTACGATTTTACTGCGGGCATTGGTCAGGAAACCTTCTTTTTTGCCGTCAAAACGACGGAATACAACATCGCCTACGATGGCATCTAAGATTGCATCGCCCAGAAATTCCAGCCTTTCGTTATTGATCCATTTCCCTTGTTCGCTCTTCACGGAAGAGGATTTATGCAAAAGAGCCTGCTTGTAGAAATGAATTTCCTTGGGATAAAAACCAAGGATCTGATATAAAGAAGAATAAAGCTCCTTTTCTTTTCTAAAAGGGAGCTTCATTCTTTCTATGACATTAATAGGAAACACGATTATTCAGCGTATTTCTTAAAGATTACACATGCATTGTGTCCTCCAAAACCAAAGGTATTGCTCAGTGCGGCACGCACGGTACGTTTCTGAGCCTTGTTAAAGGTGAAGTTCAAATCATAATCAATTTCCGGATCACGATCCTCTTCTTCGTGATTAATGGTTGGAGGAATGATATCATTTTGTACAGAAAGGACACTAACCATAGCTTCCAAAGCACCGGCAGCACCCAATAAATGTCCCGTCATGGACTTTGTAGAACTGATATTCAGTTTATAAGCATGCTCTTTAAACAGAGCCTTGATGGCTTTTGCTTCAGAAATATCACCAACAGGGGTTGAAGTACCATGTACATTGATATAATCAATGTCTTCCGGTTGCATATGAGCATCTTCCAAAGCATTTTGCATAACCAGCATGGCTCCCAGTCCTTCCGGGTGAGAGGCTGTTATATGATATGCATCTGCCGACATGCCGGCACCTACCATTTCAGCATAGATCTTGGCTCCACGCGCTTTTGCATGTTCCAATTCTTCCAAAATCAGGCAGGCAGCACCTTCGCCCATGATAAATCCGTCTCGGCTTGCGCTGAACGGGCGTGATGCACGGGTTGGATCATCGTTACGCGTTGAAAGTGCTTTCATGGCATTGAAGCCTCCGACTCCGGCAGGCCAGATAGCTGCTTCAGCACCACCGCTCAGAATCATATCCGCTTTGCCTAAACGAATCAGATTGAATGCGTCAGCAATAGCGTTGCTTGATGAAGCACAAGCAGAGGTGGTACAATAGTTCGGTCCTCTGAATCCATACTGGATAGAGATATGACCAGCAGCAATATCTGCAATCATTTTCGGAATAAAGAACGGGTTGTATTTTGGACCCATTTCCTTTCCTGTAACAGCATAGTAACCGGCCTCCTCTTCAAAAGTATGGATACCGCCGATTCCGACACCATATATAACTCCAATACGATTTTTGTTTACTGTCTCCAGATCCATGCCTGAGTCAGTTACCGCCATCTGTGCTGAGGCTATAGCGTATTGGGTGTATAAGTCCATCTTGCGCGCTTCTTTGCGGTCAATGAAATCAGTTACCTTGAAGTCTTTCACTTCACAGGCAAACTGAGTCTTGAACATAGAGGCGTCAAAATGAGTAATAGGACCTGCACCACTTACTCCGTTTAGCATATTCTTCCAAGTTTCCTCAGCAGAATTTCCTAATGGGGAAAGTGCTCCAAGTCCTGTTACTACTACTCTTTTTAATTCCATGTATAGTAGGGAATAAAAATATTACTGAGCGTTAGCTTCGATGTAAGAGATAGCGTCGCCTACGGTTGCGATCTTCTCAGCCTGATCGTCTGGAATGTTGATTCCGAACTCTTTCTCAAACTCCATAATCAACTCAACTGTATCCAGAGAGTCTGCACCCAGGTCGTTAGTGAAGCTTGCAGTTGCTACTACTTCAGACTCATCAACACCCAACTTATCCACGATAATAGCTTTTACTCTTGATTCGATTTCAGACATAATTTCTAGTTTTAAATTATTATTAATGTTAGTAAAGTCTCAATATTTCGACTGCAAAGGAACTATTTTTTATTCTTTTATGCAAGAAATGAGGTAAATAAATTCACTTAAACTGCACAATTATAGGTTTTTTGTGCATTTAGAAACACTGGAATACTATTTTTCCCGACGTAAAGGATAGTTCCCTCGCAGTTCCTCAAATTGTTCGGGATGCGTTTTCAGCATACTACTGTCTTTCTGAGGATTGTATAGTAGAAGTGCTCTTTCATGCAATGGCATATCGGGAGTCGGACGTAGTTCTTCCGGAAGTTCTGGGGCAGAGATATTGAACTGGAAAGGGATCTTGAAAAAGTTGCATAATCCTTCGAGTGCCATGCGCGTGGCATTGGCTTTGCCGTCTGCAGAATAGCCTGCGATATGAGGGGTGCCAATAAAAACTTGTTTGAGTAGTTCCAGATTGATATCGGGTTCTTTTTCCCATGTATCAATTACCGCATCCCGGATCTCTCTTTTTTGTAAGGCATGAAGCAGAGCTGTGTTGTCTACAACCGCGCCGCGACTGGTGTTAAATAAGATGCATTCAGGTTTCAGGCAGGCCAGAAAAGATTTATCTGCCAGATGGTAGGTCGGATATTTTCCATCCAGAATAAGTGGTGTATGAAAAGATATAATGTTACAGCGCTTTTGTATCTCCTCAAGAGAAGAAAAATGAATTTCATCTGTGGTGCCGTTTTCTTCCAGTGGAGGATCGTTGTAAAGAACATGGATGCCTAATGAAGCAGCAGCCTTTCCGACAGCTTTTCCGACATGACCGGCTCCAATAATTCCCAGTGTGCAGGTCGGGAAGTCTATCATTCCTCTTTCTTCCAGAAGCAATAAAGCCGAGTGTACATATTGTGCAACAGACGAGGAGTTGCAGCCAGGGCAATTCTTCCAGACAATCCCTTTTTCTTTTAGAAATTCTACATCCAGATGATCAAATCCGATAGTTGCTGTGGCTATATATTTGACTTTACTGTTTTCAAGAAGCTCTCGGTTACAGCGGGTGCGTGTCCGAATGATGAGAGCATCAGCGTCTGCAACATCAGACGCCTTGATTTCATTCCCTTTTCTGTAAATCACTTCGTCTGCAATTTGCTCTATTGCCTCACGGATAAATGGGATTTTATTGTCTACAATTACTTTCATGGCAACAAAGGTATAGTTTTTATATTAAATGTGGTATTTATCGGGCAAAGTTTATCTGAGTGCGAAAAATAAAATATCATTAATTGAAATCAATAGGAAACGAAACGAGATTTCGAGGGAGTATGGAGTATAAAAAACACTTTACCGCAGCTTTTCCTGAAGCTGCGGTAAAGTGTTTTTTATTATAATTGCTGCATGTCATTAAGTTTCTTATAGTAACCGCCTTTGGCTAGAAGTTCTTCGTGGGTACCACGCTCTACAATCTCTCCTTCATGCATGACACATATTTCATCGGCATGTCGTATTGTTGACAAGCGGTGGGCTATGGCAATGGTGGTGCGTGACTTCATCAGGCGTTCCAACGCTTCCTGAACCAACCGTTCGGATTCTGTATCAAGGGCAGAAGTAGCTTCGTCCAAGATCAGGATCGGCGGATTTTTCAGGATGGCTCTGGCAATGCTGACACGTTGGCGCTGTCCGCCAGAAAGACGGCAACCGCGGTCACCGATATTCGTGTCATAGCCGTTCTCGCTTTCCATGATAAAGTCGTGAGCATTAGCGATTTTTGCAGCCTCGATCACTTGTTCCATGGTTGCATTCTCTACACCAAATGCAATGTTGTTAAAAAATGAATCGTTGAATAGGATTGCTTCCTGATTGACATTGCCGATGATGGAACGCAAGTCGTGGACACTGAAGTCCTTGATATTTATTCCGTTGATGGTAATACTTCCTGAAGTAACATCGTGATAGCGTGGTAAAAGATCGGCTAAAGTTGATTTACCGGATCCCGATTGTCCGACCAAAGCAATGGTTTGTCCTTTTTTTATTTTCAGGTTAATATGTTTTAGAACCTGTTTGGCAGAAGTATATTGGAATGAAACATCGTGAAACTCAATTTCTGTTTCCAGATCCTTGATCGGTTGCGGTGTCTGAGGTTCCTTGATCGGATTCTCTGCGCTCAATATTTTGTCTATGCGCTCAATAGAGGCCAGACCTTTAGGTATGCTATAACCGGCCTTTGAGAAATCTTTCAGAGGGTTAATGACACTGTACAGAATGACCAGATAGAAAATAAAGGTTGGAGCATCAATCGGAGAATGATCGGAAAAGATCAGTGTTCCTCCAAACCACAAGACCAGCACTATGAGACAGGTACCCAAAAACTCGCTGACCGGGTGTGCTGACGCCTGGCGAGTCGCAACCCGATTACAGGCTATACGGTAATCGTTACAGCATTTTTCAAATCGGTCACTCATCTTTTTTTCGGCAATAAATGCTTTGATAATGCGCAAACCTCCTAGGGTTTCCTCTAATTGGGTTAGAGTGTCACTCCAAAGATTTTGAGCTGTAAGTGACCGCTGTTTCAACTTGCGTCCGATATTGCCCATGATCCAACCGATTCCCGGAATAACGATAATTGTGAATAAAGTTAATTCCCAGCTTGTTATAAGCATCGTGGCAAAGTAAAACAGGATAAGTATGGGATTCTTGATCAGCATATCCAGTGAACTTGTGATGGAATTCTCTACCTCTGATACGTCACCACTCATTCGGGCTATGATATCTCCTTTTTTCTCATCGGACATAAAAGATAAAGGAAGACGTACGATTTTATTATATAGAAGTACCCGAATATCGCGCACCACATTGGTCCGAAGCGGTATCATGATTGCTGAGGACGCAAAATAAAAGGTGGTTTTAAGAAGCGTGGCAAAGGCCAAAAAGAGTCCTATAAACAATAAAGATAAAGACTCTCCATAATTATGGATCAGTATGGTTGTGTAATAATACAGGTTATTGATGGCTATATCCTTGAATCCCATATCTGCGTTGTCCCAGTTGATAAAATGATATTGTGTGGTATCCATACCAAACAATAAGTTTAATAACGGGAGAAGAGACAAGAATGAAAATACATTCAGGGCAGCGGATAAAAGATTGAATAAAACAGAGCCGGCCATATATTTTCGATAGGGCCAGGCGAATCTTTTCATCACTTGAAGAAATTCTCTCATAAAAAAGCTTTTAAAGATAGGTTATTTACGGCCGAAGTCGGCAGGTATTTCTCCCCATATTTCTGTTTTCCACTTGATGATACGGGTGTTATAGGAATTGTTTTTCAGCCAGTTTTCTGCTCTTTTGATTAAATCATATAAAGGTGCAGTTTTGGCATTGAGTTCCAGTTTTGTTTTGCATTGTTTCTTGCTGACCCAAAGCATGGCAATCTTGCTGTCGGAATAAATGGGCATGGAACTGTTTTTCTGCTTAAGTAGTGCCAGCGCATGTACTATGGCCAAAAACTCACCGATATTGTTGGTGCCGTGTACCGGTCCATAATGAAAAACAACTTCTCCGGTTCTCAGATAAATACCTCGGTATTCCATTTTCCCGGGATTACCACTGCAGGCCGCGTCTACCGCCAGTGCTTCGGCGGTCACTTCCGGAGGTAGCATTAATATGGAGTCATTGCGCTCTACAGCCGGACTGTTCGGAGGTGTAGGAGAACTGGTGTTCTTTTGGAAATAAAGTTCTGGCGGCGACTGGTAGGCCTTTTCTGCTTCCTCTTTTGTGTCGAAAGATTTGTAGACAGCACCTGTGTAACCGTTAATTTGCAGTTTGCAGTCTGTCCAGGAAGTATAGATTCCCGGACAGACTCCATTCCACACTACATAATATTTTTGTTTGCTCATGCAACAAATCTTACATTCTTTCCGGTACCTCAATACCCAGTAGGCTCATACCTAATCTGATGATTTTGCCTACATTGGCTGAGAGGGCCAAACGGAAGATTTTCTTGTTCTGATCCTCTTCACGCAAGATGCTGAAGTCATGATAGAACTGATTGTATTCCTTAACCAGGTCGTAGCAGTAGTTGGCAATGCATCCCGGGTTGTAGTCTTTGCCGGCTTGTTTTACAATTAGGGCAAAGTTGGCCATATTCTGTACCAGACTGATTTCTTTTTCGCTCAGTTCTGTGTTATGTGGCAATTCGGCCGGAATAGTCAGATTTGCTTCGGCCGCTTTGCGTAAAATAGAGCGGATACGGGCATAAGTGTATTGGATGAACGGGCCGGTATTACCATTGAAGTCAATGCTTTCTTCCGGATTGAACAGCATGTTCTTACGTGCGTCAACTTTCAGGATGAAATATTTCAAGGCTCCCAGACCTACGATACGGGCAATTTCGTTTGCTTCTTCCTCGCTGATATCGGTCAGTTTATTAATCTTGTCCTCAGAAGTACGCTTGGCTGTAGCTATCATTTCGGCAATCAGATCGTCGGCATCCACTACGGTTCCTTCGCGGCTCTTCATCTTTCCGTTTGGCAGTTCTACCATTCCGTAAGAGAAGTGTACCAGACTCTTACCCCAGTCAAATCCCAGTTTGTCGAGTAGGATAGATAACACCTGGAAGTGATAGTTCTGCTCGTTACCTACCACATAAATCATCTTGTTGATCGGGTAGTCCTGGAAACGCAGTTTGGCGGTACCGATGTCCTGAGTCATATATACGGAAGTTCCGTCAGAACGCAGCAAAAGTTTCTCATCCAGTCCTTCCTTGGTCAGATCTGCCCAAACAGAACCGTCTTCTTTCTTGAAGAAGAATCCCTTCTCCAGACCTTCCATGACTTTGTCTTTACCTTCCAGATAAGTATCTGACTCATAATAAATTTTGTCGAAGCTTACGCCTAATGCCTTGTAAGTAACATCGAATCCGGCGTAAACCCAGTCATTCATTTTCTTCCACAAGGCACGGATTTCTGGATCATTGTTTTCCCATTTTACCAGCATCTCACGAGCTTCTTTGATCAGTGGAGCCTCATTCTTGGCTTCTTCTTCGCTCATGCCCTGTTCCATAAGTTCCTTGATCTGCTCTTTATAGTATTTGTCAAAGGCAACATAGTAGTCGCCGATCAGATGATCGCCTTTGATGCCTGTTGACTCGGGAGTGGCACCCTTGCCATATTTTAGCCATGCGAGCATGCTCTTGCAGATATGGATACCGCGGTCGTTTACGATATTTGTTTTAACCACTTTATTACCGTTTGCCTCCATAATCTGTGCCAAGGCCCAACCTAAAAGGTTGTTACGCACATGGCCTAAATGCAAAGGCTTGTTGGTGTTTGGTGAAGAATATTCGATCATAACGAGCGGAGACTGCTCGGTGACTGGAGTAAATCCGAATTTTTCCTGTCTGTGAATGGAATTGAGCAGGTCAATCCAGCAAGCAGAAGAAATAGTCAGGTTCAGGAATCCTTTTATTACGTTGAAATCCGCAATAATGTCAGCAGCATTCGTTTTTAAATAATTACCAATTTCCTGAGCAGTATCTTCCGGCTTCTTTTTGGAAATTTTCAGGAAAGGGAAAACGACTAAAGTGAGATGTCCTTCGAATTCTTTTTTAGTAGTCTGTAACTGTATGGCGCTTTCCGGAACATCTTGTCCGTAAAGCTGCTTGATACCGGCTGCTACAGCCGATATAATTTTATTCTCAATTTCCATAAACGATGAATAAGTATGATTTTGTTCGCAAAGATACGCAGAAAAAGGGATATTAGGAAACCTTCTTTTTAATTTTATGGTATAAATTAAGGTGAGAATCTAGCTTTTAGCCTTAATAATACGTAAAAAGAAAAGCATCGAAGTTTTGGTTCGATGCTTTTCTTTTTATGAATTACTGAATTGAGTCGGTAAGTTCGGTTCCGGCCTTGAATTTAATGATTTTCTTAGCCTCAATTGTAATTTGTTCTTTAGTTCTTGGATTGATACCGGTGCGGCTTGGGCGTTCTGAGATAGAGAACGTTCCGAAACCGATCAGGGCAACTTTATCACCTTGCTTCAGAGCTTCTGAAATAGAGTCAAGACAAGTGTCCAATGCTTTTTTAGCTTCAATCTTGTTTAAGCCAGCTCCTTCGGCAATGGCATTAATCAAATCTGTTTTATTCATGTTTTTATCAATTAAAAGTTTTCAGAATCAATAATGTCGCAAATATAGGTAAACTGTTGCTCAAAACAAATTATTTTCTGAAAAAGTATTTCTTTTTACGAAAAATAATTCGCAAAGAGGTGCCCGGTATGAGTAGAATGGAATAAAATCTTTATTTTTGCAGCATTAATTATATGTTTATAGAACGAGTATGATGAATATGCCGCCCATAACTAAGAATTTGATTATAATTAATGTCCTTTTTTTTCTTGCGCAACAAATATTGGGCATGCGCTATGATATGGACTTGAACGATTTGCTGGGTTTACATTTTTTTCTTGCCTCAGACTTTCATCTTTATCAGTTGGTTACGTACATGTTTATGCATGGAAACTTTCAGCATATTTTGTTTAATATGTTGGCGGTCTGGATGTTTGGACGTGTGATGGAATCGGTGTGGGGGCCCAGACGCTTTTTGTTGTTCTATTTCGTTAGTGGAATCGGCGCCGGACTGACTCAGGAAGTTGTGCAGTATATTTCATTTGTGATGAACGGCTTGTCTGCATTGCCTTTGGATGGTTTGGTCTCCGTAGAGGGATATACGATGCCTCTGTCTAGCTATTTGAATTTCTGGACTACCGTAGGAGCTTCTGGTGCTGTATATGGTATTTTGTTGGCTTTTGGGGTGACTTTCCCGAATGAAAGAATGTTTATATTTCCTTTGCCAGTGCCGATTAAGGCGAAATATTTTGTTATTGGATATGCCGTTTTGGAGCTGTTCCTCGGTTTAGGTAACCGTGGGGATGGAGTGGCACACTTCGCGCATTTGGGCGGTATGATCTTTGCCTGGTTCCTGATTCTTTATTGGAGACAGAATCAGGGAGGTGGTTCATATTATGGTCATCAGTCTGCATGGAGCCGTATGAAAGAGAAAATCCAGAAACGTTTCCGTGACTTTTTTTCGTCCAGACCGAAAATGCAGGCTACACGCGGTAAAATGACGGAAGATATGCGTTATAATGCGGCAAAGAAACAACGGGCTGAGGAAATTGATCGTATCCTGGAGAAAGTAAAAAGAGAAGGGTATGGAAGTCTTTCGGAAGAAGAAAAACGAAAGTTGTTTGATGCCAGTCAGCAGTAAGCCATGCTTCTTAAGATAAAAAAACTGATTTTGCAGATGCTGGCAGGGGCGAATGTGACTTCGTCTCTGTGGCTTCTTTTTGCCGCCTGGTCCGTTTATCTGACACCAGCAGACTACCCTCGTTTGTCATTATTTGGACTGACGTTTCCGATAGCTTTGGTTATCAATCTTTTGTTTCTGCTTTTTTGGGTAATTTTCCATGTCAGGTATACTTTAATACCTTTGGTTTCTTTATTGCTGGTGTCTCCTTTCATTTATGATTATTGTCCTTTGAACAGAACGGTTTCCCCACCCGAGAAGAGTCTGAAGGTGCTGACGTATAATGTTGCCGCTTTTGGAGGGACTGAAGAGGCCGGAAAAGGAGAAGAAAATGAGATCTTCAAATATATTCTTGCTTCGGATGCGGATATCATCTGTTTACAAGAAGCTTCAGGACTTTTGCGCCTTACTTTGGATGACCGGATGAAGGAAGCCGGATATTTTGTTCCCAAGGTACTGGATAACGGGAAAGAACTTTTGGAGCATGCTTATTTCAAGATGCCTGTTCTTTCGGTGGAAACCATAAAATATGACAGTGAAAGCAACGGCACTATCGCATATCATGTGCTATATGAAGGAGATACATTGCTGGTCGTCAATAATCACTTGGAGTCAAACCGTTTGACACCCGAGGATAAGACTATGTATAAGAATATGATTTTTGATCCTCAGAAGGAGACTATGGAAAACGGAATGAGGTTGTTGGTTCGGAAAATGGCACAAGCATCGGCTATCCGTTCACCTCAAGTGGATATTGTCAACAAATATATCAAACGTGACCGAAGTACCGCGGTATTAGTGTGCGGTGATTTTAATGATTCTCCTATTTCTTATACTTGCAACAGGTTTGGACGTGATTTGGTCAGTGCTTATGCCGAATCGGGTTGGGGGCCAGGCTTTTCTTATAATAAAGATCTTTTTTATGTGCGGATTGATCATATTTTTCATTCTCAAAACTTGAAATCTTACGCTACGCAAATAGACCGATCGATAAAAACTTCAGATCATTATCCATTGATTACTTATATTAATATGGACAAAATGGAAAGAAAAAACTAAATTAACCTCTTAATTTGCGGACATAATCTAAAAAAAACTTATATTTGCGCTTCCGTAACTAATATCAGTAAATTAATAATAAAGTAAATAACAATTTAGAAATGCAAAACAAAGGATTTGTAAAAGTGTTTGCTTTGCTGTTGACTCTTGTTTGTATTTTCTATTTGTCTTTTTCATTTGTTACTCGCTATCAGATGAACAAGGCAGAGGAAATATCCAAGACTCAGGGCGTAGAAGCAGGCAACCACTATCTGGACTCGGTAATGAACGAGCCTGTGTGGATGGGTACATGGACATTGAAGGAGTGTCGTGAGATGGAGATTGGTTTGGGACTTGATCTTAAGGGTGGTATGAATGTAATCCTTGAGGTGTCTGTTCCGGACGCAGTGAAGGTTTTGGCTGATCATAAGACTGATCCTGCTTTTCTGCAAGCTATTGATTATGCAAAGGTTCAGTCAGAAAAGAGTCAGGACGATTTCATTAAACTCTTTATAAATAAGTATAAAGAACTGGCTCCAAATTCAAATCTCGCAGAGCTTTTTGCTACCCAACAGCTAAAGGGAAAAGTCTCTTCAAAGAGTACCGATGCAGAAGTAGAGGCTGTGTTACGTTCAGAAGTAAAAGCGGCAGTTGACAACTCATATAATGTTTTGAGAACACGTATTGACCGATTTGGCGTTGTTCAGCCGAACATCCAGACTCTGGAAGGACAGATGGGACGTATTATGGTTGAGATGCCAGGTATTAAAGAACCGGATCGTGTTCGTAAACTGTTGCAAGGTAGTGCTAATCTGGAGTTCTGGGAAACATATACCACTCAGGAAGCTGTTCCTTATTTGGCTTCTTTAGACAGTCGTTTGGCTACGGCAGGCACAACTGCTGATACAACAGCACAGGCTGCTCCTGCCGATACGACAGTAGCCGATACTGCGAAGGCTTCAGCCAAAGCAGTTGATTTGGCCGCTGCGTTGAAGAGTGGGGATAAGGCACAGGCTAAGGCTGCCACTTCTACTGCAGAGACTGATGCTAAATTGCGTAAGGAGCACCCGCTGGCTTCTGTATTACAGTTGGCTCAGGGACCTTCTGGTAGTGTTGTCGGTTATGCTGTATGGCGTGATACAGCTGCGGTAAACGCTTGTCTGGCTTCTCCAGAGGCTAAGGAAGTTCTTCCTTCAGATATGAAATTGGTTTGGGCTGTGAAGCCGGTAGGCAAAGGAAGTGCTGGTGATATTTACGAGTTGCACGCTCTTAAAGTCACTTCTCGTAACGGTCGTGCTCCGCTGGAAGGTGATGTGATTACTGATGCTAAGGATGATTTCGATCAGTTTGGACGTCCTTGTGTCAGCATGACCATGAATACTGATGGTGCTCGTCGCTGGGCTGTTCTGACTAAGAAGAATGCCGGACGTTTCATCGCTATTGTGCTCGACGGTTATGTATATAGCGCTCCTCATGTAGAGGGCGAGATTTCCGGTGGTGTTTCTTCTATTACCGGTTCATTTACAATTGAGGATACCCGTGACTTGGCCAACGTATTGAAGTCTGGTAAGATGCCGGCTCCGGCACATATCGTATCCGAGGAAATTGTTGGTCCTACTTTGGGTCAGGAATCTATTAATCAGGGTATCACCTCATTCGTGATTGCCTTCATCCTGCTGATGCTCTTTATGTGCTTCATGTACGGCTTCACTCCGGGTATGGTGGCAAACGGTGCTCTGATTCTGAACTTCTTCTTCACTTTAGGTATTCTTACTTCATTCCAGGCTGCGCTGACAATGTCCGGTATTGCCGGTATGGTGCTTTCTTTGGGTATGGCGGTGGATGCTAACGTGTTGATTTACGAGCGTACGAAAGAAGAGTTGCGCGCAGGAAAGAATGTACGTGCTGCTTTGAAGGATGGATATTCAAATGCCTTCTCTGCGATTTTCGACTCTAACTTGACTTCTATTATTACTGGTGTGATCCTGTTCAATTTCGGTACAGGTCCTATCCGCGGTTTCGCCACTACTCTGATCATTGGTATCTTGGTATCTTTCTTCACTGCAGTGTTCCTGACTCGTTTGGTTTACGATCACTTCCTGGAGAAAGACAAGTGGACAAAGCTGACATTCACAACTTCGTTGTCAGCCAAGTTCCTGAAAGATACGAACTATAAGTTTATGAGTGCTTACAAGAAGTCGTTCGTCGTGTTCGGTATTCTGATTTTGGTCAGCCTCGGTTCATTGTTCGTACGTGGCTTGAGTAAGAGTATCGACTTTACAGGTGGACGTAACTTTGTAGTTCTGTTTGAAAAGCAGGTACAGCCGGAAGAGGTTAGAACTTTGTTGAACAATAAGTTTGATGATGCTACTACTCAGGTCATTGCTTTGGGTACAGAAGGAAATACTTTGCGTATCTCTACCAACTATCGTATTCAGGAGTCTGGAACGAATGTAGACTCTGAGATTGAGGCTAAGTTGTTTACTACTCTGAAGGATGCCGGTCTGTTGGCTAAGGATCTGGATCTGGAGACCTTTATCAACCGTGATGAGCGTGCCGGAGGTTCTATTATCAGTTCTCAGAAGGTTGGTCCTTCTGTGGCCGAAGATATTACTTATGGTGCTATCGTTTCAGTAGTATTGGCATTGGTGGCTATCTTCCTCTACATCCTGTTGCGTTTCCGTAACGTAGCATTCTCTGTAGGTTCTGTGGCCGCTTTGACTATTGATACTTTCCTGATTATCGGTGCATATTCATTGTGCTGGGGTTGGGTTCCGTTCTCTTTAGAGATCGATCAGACATTTATCGGTGCTATCCTGACTGCTATCGGTTACTCAATCAATGATAAGGTGGTTGTATTTGACCGTATCCGTGAGTTCTTGCATCTGTATCCGACACGTGACAAGCAGGTACTGTTCAACGACTCATTGAATACTACATTGACTCGTACAATCAATACTTCACTCACTACTTTGGTGGTATTGCTGTGTATCTTCTTCCTGGGTGGAGAGAGCATCCGCAGCTTTGCCTTTGCCATGATTCTGGGTGTGGTAATCGGTACTTGCTCTTCTATCTTCATGGCGGCTCCGATTGCCTTCCTGACTATGGGTAAGAAGATTAAGGAAAATGATCAGGTTGCTGCTTAACAAAAAGTTATAAATATTATTGAGGTTGTGTTCCTTGTGGGATGCAACCTCTTTTTTTGACATAGGAGAAGCGTTTGCTTTGTCTGATCAGTTCATGCTTGTCCAGAAAGGTTTAAAGGAATTTTGACGGGACCGGTGTGAACCGGCAAAATGAATTCGGGAATCTTTGTAATGGTCGGTGCTGAAATCACAAACAGCCGGAAAGTCCGTAAGGCACGATGTTGCCCCAAGAACTTTCCGGCTGTTTGTTTTCCTTATTATCCTGTCATGCTGACAGGTGGGTTGTGTAAAAAACTTGTTTTTCTTAGCTTGGAAATGCAAATAAAATTTTATCTTTGCATCGTTTTAAGCGCCTCTGTAGTTCAATGGATAGAACTACGGTTTCCTAAACCGTCAATCCGGGTTCGATTCCCGGCAGAGGTACTCTTTAGATTTTCTCTCCGTATGCCAGATCTCCGGCATCTCCCAGTCCGGGTACTATATACATTCTTTCATTAAGTTCATCGTCTATGGCTGCACACCATAGGGTGACGTTTTCTTGATTCTCCATTAATTTTTGCAGAAATTCCACACCAGGTCTGCTGGCTATAACACAGCATAGATGAATATGAGCTGGTGAGCCTTTTGTTTCAAAAGCCTTGAGCCCCAGTTCCATGCTTCCTCCTGTGGCAAGCATCGGATCGGCTATAATCAAGGTCTTTCCCTCCATGCTGGGGGAGGCGATATATTCGATGTGAATTCCTACATCGTGGCATTCCTTGTCTTTGTAATAGCGGTAAGCAGATACAAAAGCATTGTCGGCATGATCGAATACGTTCAGAAAACCCTGATGGAAAGGCAGTCCGGCACGGAATATCGTAGCCAGAACGATGGCGTCATCGTGTGTGCATACCTGTGCAGTACCCAGTGGAGTCTCTACTTCCTTCGTAGAATAATTTAAGGTTTTGCTGATCTCAAAAGCCATCATTTCTCCAATGCGTTCCAGGTTGCGGCGGAAGCGTGCACGGTCGTTCTGAACCTCCACGTTTCTCAACTCTTCGATGTACTTGTTGATCACCGTTTTTTGTTTGCCGAAATCAATTATCTTCATAAAGTTCTTGTTTATTTAATAACGGAAGCAAAAATAGCTATTTAAAAGCGCAAATGCAATGTCCGTTTAGCAAATGTAACATTTGTCAAGTGCCTTTCTCTAAATTAATGATAAAAGATAGGCTTTTAAGAAAAATAAATCGTGTGTTTGTTTCCCTATGCGGGCAAAAATGCCTACATTTGTAACGTAAAAAGTACAGCATATAATTATCACTAAATAATAACCAATTTTTATTTTTTAGTAAAATGGCAAATATTGATTTGAGTAAGTACGGCATTACTGGTGCCGTTGAGATTTTGCACAATCCGTCTTATGACGTATTGTTCGCAGAGGAGACAAAGGCTGGTTTGGAAGGCTTTGAAAAAGGTCAGGTAACCGAGCTGGGTGCAGTTAACGTAATGACAGGTATCTACACTGGTCGTTCTCCTAAGGATAAGTTCATCGTTAAGGATGCAACTTCTGAGAACACAGTATGGTGGACATCTGAAGAGTATAAGAATGACAACAAGCCTGTTACTACTGAGGCTTGGAATGTATTGAAGGACTTGGCAGCAAAAGAGCTTTCTAACAAGCGTTTGTTCGTTGTTGACGCATTCTGCGGCGCTAACGAAGGTACTCGTCTGAAAGTTCGTTTCATCGTTGAGGTTGCTTGGCAGGCTCACTTCGTAACTAACATGTTCATCCGTCCTACAGCTGAGGAGTTGGCTAACTTCGGTGAGCCTGATTTCGTTGTTTACAACGCTTCTAAGGCTAAGGTTGAGAACTACGCTGAGCTGGGCTTGAACTCTGAGACAGCTGTTGTATTCAATTTGACTACTAAGGAGCAGGTTATCCTGAACACTTGGTACGGTGGTGAGATGAAGAAGGGTATGTTCTCTATGATGAACTACTACAACCCATTGCGCGGTATCGCTTCTATGCACTGTTCAGCTAACACTGACAAGGAAGGCAAGAGCTCTGCTATCTTCTTCGGTCTGTCAGGAACTGGTAAGACTACTTTGTCTACCGATCCTAAGCGTCTGTTGATCGGTGATGACGAGCACGGATGGGATAACGAAGGTGTATTCAACTACGAAGGTGGTTGCTACGCTAAGGTTATCAACCTGGACAAGGAGTCTGAGCCAGATATCTACAACGCTATCAAGCGTGACGCTTTGTTGGAGAACGTAACTGTTGCTGCTGACGGTAAGATCGATTTCGCAGATAAGAGCGTAACTGAGAACACTCGTGTTTCTTATCCTATCTATCACATCGAGAACATCGTTAAGCCGGTTTCTAAGGGTCCTCACGCTAAGCAGGTTATCTTCTTGTCAGCTGATGCCTTCGGTGTATTGCCTCCAGTATCTATCCTGAACCCAGCACAGGCACAGTACTACTTCCTGTCTGGATTTACTGCTAAGTTGGCTGGTACTGAGCGTGGTATCACTGAGCCTACTCCTACATTCTCTGCTTGCTTCGGTGCTGCATTCTTGAGCTTGCACCCAACTAAGTATGCTGAGGAGTTGGTTAAGAAGATGGAAATGACTGGTGCTAAGGCTTACTTGGTGAACACTGGTTGGAACGGTACTGGCAAGCGTATCTCTATCAAGGATACTCGTGGTATCATCGACGCTATCCTGGACGGTTCTATCGAGTCAGCTCCAACTAAGACTATTCCTTACTTCGACTTCGTTGTTCCTACAGAGTTGCCGGGTGTTGATCCTAAGATCTTGGATCCACGTGACACTTACGATTGCGCTTGCAAGTGGGAAGAGAAGGCTAAGGATTTGGCTGGTCGCTTCATCAAGAACTTCGCTAAGTTCACTGGCAACGAGGCTGGTAAGGCTTTGGTTGCTGCTGGTCCTAAGTTGTAATAAATATCAAAATAGGATAAATCGGGGGTTGCACTGCAAAGTGCAACCCCTATTTTTTGTTCCTTTCAGTATGGTCTGAAATCAGTTCTGAGAATATCGGTCGGGCAATGATACTTTGTATTCATTCCTCTTTAAATTCATGAAAAACTTGAAATAATTATTTTAATAGATTCATTCATAGGCTTCTTTCCTGATTTTCATTATCTTTGTCCCCAAATAAAAAAACCGTTTGTTAATTATGAAGAAAATTACCCATTTCTTATTGCTGATGCTGGTTTCTGTGACCATGTGGGCACAGTATCAGGAACCGGTAAAATTCTCCGTGGAGCAGAAAAAGATTTCTGATTCAGAGATAGAGTTGGTATTTACTGGTACGGTTGATCCGGGATGGCATGTTTATTCAACAGACATTGCCGACGGAGGTCCTACTGCCGCTACCATTACGTTTGAAACCCAGGAAGGTGTCAAGCCTGCCGGAAAGCTTACTCCAAAAGGTAAGGTGCTTACCAAGCACGACGCTTTGTTTGACATGCAGGTGTCCTATATGGAGGGCAAAGCCGTCTTCTCTCAAAAGCTGAAGATCACGGCACCTCAGTATAAGGTGAGCGGTTATCTGACTTTCGGTTCATGTAATGATGAAAATTGTATGCCTCCTACCAATGTGGAATTTAATTATTCCGGTAAGGGAGTGCCTGCAACAGAAGCTAAAGAGACTGCTGCAGAGAAAAAGGATGCAAAGGCGGAGGAAACCAAGGAAGCGGTTCTTGAAATAGAAGAACATCCGGCTACGGTTGAGGATACCGTTTCAATAGATACCGCTGCAGCTTCTGTAGCTACAATTCCTGCTGATGGCAGTAATGGTCAGCTTTCTGATTATTGGAAGCCGGTGATTCAGGAACTGAATGCCTTTGGTACAGAAGGTACAACAACCGACCGTTCTATCTGGTCTATTTTCTTTTTAGGGTTCCTCGGTGGTCTGGTGGCCTTGTTTACTCCTTGTGTATGGCCGATTATCCCGATGACCGTAAGTTTCTTTTTGAAACGGAATAAAGATAAGGCAAAAGGTGTTCGCGACGCGATAACTTACGGAATCAGTATCATTGTCATTTATGTGGCTTTGGGACTGATTGTAACCGGAATCTTCGGTGCCAGTGCCTTGAACGCATTGTCTACCAATGCTATTTTCAATATTTTCTTCTTCCTGATGCTGGTTGTATTCGCTGCCAGCTTTATGGGAGCTTTTGAAATTACACTGCCTTCTTCATGGAGTAGTGCGGTGGACAGCAAGGCTGAGTCTACTACCGGACTGTTGAGTATCTTCCTGATGGCCTTTACTTTGGCGCTGGTTTCTTTCTCATGTACCGGTCCGATTATCGGATTCCTGTTGGTCGAAGTTTCAACCACCGGAACAATTATTGCTCCGACCATCGGTATGTTTGGTTTTGCTCTGGCTCTGGCTCTGCCGTTTACTCTGTTTGCCCTGTTCCCGACTTGGCTGAAGCAGATGCCGAAGTCCGGTAACTGGATGAACTGCATTAAGGTATGTCTGGGTTTCCTGGAGCTGGCTTTTGCCTTGAAGTTCCTGTCGGTTGCCGATTTGGCTTACGGCTGGCGTCTGCTCGACCGTGAGACATTCCTGGCCTTGTGGATTGTGATTTTCGCTCTTCTCGGTTTCTATCTGTTGGGCAAGATCAAATTCCCGCACGATGAGGACGAGGATGACAAGGTGGGCGTAACCCGTTTCTTCCTGGCTTTGATTTCTCTGGCATTTGCCGTATATATGGTTCCCGGTTTGTGGGGTGCTCCTCTGAAGGCTGTGAGCGCTTTTGCTCCTCCAATGAAGACACAGGACTTTAACCTCTACACCAATGAAGTTCATGCCCAGTTTACCGACTATGATGCCGGTATGGCTTATGCCAAGCAGCACGGCAAGCCGGTAATGGTGGACTTTACCGGATATGGTTGTGTAAACTGCCGTAAGATGGAGCTGTCTGTATGGGTGGATGAGAAAGTTTCTTCTCTGATCAATGATGATTATGTATTGATCACCCTTTATGTAGACGACAAGACTCCGCTGCCAGAGAAGGTTACCGTACAGGAAAACGGTTCAGAGCGCATCTTGCGTACTGTGGGCGACAAGTGGAGCTACTTGCAGCGCGTTAAGTTCGGAGCCAATGCCCAGCCGTTCTATGTTTTGATCGACAATGAGGGTATGCCGTTGAACAAGTCTTATTCTTATGATGAGGATGTTGATAAATATGTAGACTTCCTTCAGACTGGTTTGAATAACTACAAAAAAAATAAATAATGAATTTTAGAAAGCTTTTTACAGCATTCGCCTTGGTTTGTGCCGGAGTATCTCCGGCTCAAACTGTATCTGCCCCTCTGACATTGGATCCGGCAGTACGTTATGGCGTGTTAGAGAACGGATTGACTTATTATATCCGTCAGAACAATTATCCGGAGGACCAGGTTGAGTTTTATATTGCCCAGAAGGTCGGTTCCATGCAGGAGGAAGAGGAACAGCGTGGTTTGGCCCACTTCCTGGAGCATATGTGTTTTAACGGAACTGAGCATTTCCCAGGGAACAGTTTGGTCAAGTATCTGGAGCGTATCGGAGTAAAATTCGGTGAGAACCTCAATGCTTATACATCTATTGATGAAACGGTATATAATATCAGCAGTGTGCCGGTAGCACAACCTGGAGCTATTGATTCCTGTTTGCTTATTCTGCACGACTGGAGTAATGCCTTGCTTTTGGAGAATGAAGAGATCGATAAAGAGCGTAAGGTGATTCATGAAGAGTGGCGTATGAGCAGCAGTGCCTCAAAGCGTATGTTTGAGCGTGCACTTCCTGTGTTGATTCCAGACAGTCGCTATGGCTTGCGCATGCCGATCGGTTTGATGAGTGTTGTTGATAATTTTGATCCGAATGTACTGCGTGCTTACTATCATCGTTGGTATCGTCCAGACCTTCAGGGAATCATCGTTGTGGGCGACATCAATGTGGATGAGATGGAGCAGAAGATTAAGAAGACTTTCGGTCATATTAAGAAAGCTGTAAATCCGGCACCACGTGTTTATATGCCAGTTGCTGATAATACGAAGCCGATTTCTGTCAGCGAACAGGATCCAGAGCAGACACTGACCGTTGTACAGGTTATGTTCAAGCATGGGGTTTGGCCGGACAGTTTGAAAAACAACGTAGCTTATTTCCTGAATAAGGTACAGGGATCCATGGCGCTTTCCATCATGAACGAGCGTCTGGCAGATCTGACAACAAAAGCAGATGTTCCTTTTGCCGGAGCAAATTGTGGTGATGGCAATTTCCTGGTTGCAAAGACCAAGGGCGCATTTGATGTGACTATCGTTCCAAAAGATGGTATGCTTGATGATGCCGTGAAACAAGTCATGGCTGAGATATATCGTGCTGACCGTTATGGATTTACCGAGACAGAGTTGGAGCGTGTGCGCGCGAATTTTATCAGTTCTTTGGAGAGCGTTTATCAGAATAAGGATAAAATCCGCAATGGAAGCCTGGTTAATGAATATGTACAGCATTTCCTGAACGGTGAGCCTTCACCGGGTATTGAAGCGGAATATAAACTCTTCTCGGAGATTTATCGCAGCATTACGCTGGATCAGGTAAATGCCCGTTTTAAAGAATGGGCGTTAGATAATGATACGAATCTGGTGATTTATACTACCTCCCCGCAGAAAGAAGGTGTGGTGAAGCCAGCACCGGAGCACATGCTTCAGTTGGTTCAGGAAGCACGTAATATCGATCTGGGTGCTTATCAGGATCAGGTGAACGACCGCCCTTTGATTGCTTCTCTTCCTGAGCCGGGTAAAATCGTGAAAGAGCGTGATGAACGTTTTGGCTTTAAGGAATGGAAGTTGTCCAACGGTGTGAAGGTTTGGTTCAAGAAAACCGACTACAAGGCCAATGAAGTAATCATGCGTGCTTTCAGTCCTGGTGGAACCGGCTATTATTCCGGTGATGATCTGGTACAGTTGAGCTTCTTCGGTGAAGTGATCGGAGCTTCTGGTGTGAATGGTTTCAAGCAGACCGAGTTGGCCAAGAAACTGGCAGGAAAGCAGGTCTCTGTGTCTCCTTACTTGAGCGGACGCCGTGAAGGTCTTCAGGGAGCGGCCAATCCAAAAGATCTGAAAACCATGTTTGAACTGATTTATCTCAGTTTCCAGGATATATATCGAGATGATGAAGCTGTCACTTCAGTTTTGAACCAGGTCCGTGAGGTTTTGCGCAACCGTGAGGCTGATCCGATGCATGCTTTTGGTGATTCTGTTTCTGTAGCGCTTTACGGCCATCATCCCCGTCTGGTATTCATGCGTCCGGAATTGGTAGATCAGGTAAATTACGACCGTATTATCGAAATATATAAGGAACGCTTTGCTGATGCTTCTGATTTTACATTCGTATTCTGTGGAAACTTTGACGAGGATTCTCTGCGTGCTTATTCTGAGAAGTATCTGGCCACTTTGCCGGCATTGTATCGCAAGGAGAAACCGGTTGATACAAAAATGTACAAACGTGAGGGAGAGCACTCTATTGTTTACAGTGAACCGATGCAGACAGCACAGTGTCAGGCTGTAAGAGCATGGTATGGTCCGATGAAGAAACTGAATCTGAAGAACAAACTGGTTTGTGAGATTCTGGGTCAGGTTCTGGATATCCGTTATATAGAGGTTATCCGTGAGGATATGGGTGCAGCCTATTCATTGAGCGCATCCAGTCGTGTGAGTATGACTACTGCTGACAAGCCGGAATATATGTTGCAGATCTTTGCTCCATTGAAGCCGGAGTTGAGTGATTCAGCCCTTCAGGTGATGGATGCTGAATTGCATCAGATTGCAGAGCATGGTATTGCGGAGAGCTATTTGAACAAAGTGAAGGAATTCCTGTTGAAGAGCGCCCGTGAGCAGTATAAGAAGAATGGAACCTGGTTGGATGCTCTTTGCACGTATAAAGACTATGGAGCAGACCTTTTTACTGATTATGAGAAGGTCGTAGAGTCCGTTACTGTGGACGATCTGCGTAAGATGGCTGCCCGTATCTGGAAAGATCATAACAAGGCCACAGTGAAGATTTTGCCGGCAGAATAAAGCCTTTTGGCTTAATGATATATGCCCCGATCATTTTTAGGTGGTCGGGGCATTTTTGTGTATATTCCTTTCTGCGGTAATTGATGTCATATGAAACCTGTTGGATAGATAAAATCAGGTGTGATGACCTGTACTGTAAAAGCAAGATGCCCCGAACCGATGGGGTGAATACGGTTCGAGGCATCTTTATGATCAATAGTTTGATTAGTCTCTGTTGGCACGCTTACGCTCGGTATGATCCAGAATGATCTTACGCATACGCATGCTCTTTGGAGTAACTTCCACATATTCATCCTCACGGATGTATTCCAGTGCTTCTTCCAGAGAGAAGATGGTAGCCGGAATGATACGTGCTTTTTCGTCAGAACCTGAGGCGCGCATGTTGGTCAGCTGCTTGCTCTTGGTTACGTTCACTACCAGATCGTTTTCGTGGATGTGCTCACCTACAATCTGTCCGGCGTAAACCGGATCCTGCGGCTCGATGAAGAACTTACCGCGGTCCTGCAGGTTGTTGATGGCATAAGCAAAAGCGGTTCCGCTTTCCAAGGCAATCATGGCACCGTTGCTGCGGCGTGAGATTTCGCCCTTATACGGCTGATATTCCTTGAAGCGGTGCGCCATAATGGCTTCACCCTGGCTGGCAGTCAGTACGTTGGTACGCAGACCGATGATACCGCGTGACGGGATGTTGAATTCGATGTTTACACGGTCTCCCTGAGTTTCCATAGAGGTCATTTCACCCTTACGGCGGGTTACCATATCGATCATCTTACTGGAGAACTCTTCCGGCACGTTGATGGTTAGCTCCTCGATAGGCTCGCAACGCTCGCCGTTGATTTCCTTGTAGATTACCTGTGGCTGGCCGACCTGTAACTCGTAACCCTCACGACGCATGGTTTCGATCAATACAGACAAGTGCAATACACCACGTCCGGAAACCACCCAACGGTCAGTATATCCTTCCTGGAAGGCTACACGCAGGGCCAGGTTCTTTTCCAACTCTTTCTCCAGACGGTCGTTGATGTGACGGCTGGTGCAGAATTTGCCTTCCTTACCGAAGAACGGAGAGTCGTTGATGGTAAACAACATGCTCATGGTCGGCTCATCAATCGTGATGGTTGGCAGTGGTTCCGGATTCTCATAATCGCAGATGGTATCACCGATTTCGAAATTCTCCAGACCAACGATGGCGCAGATATCACCAGAAGAAACCTCAGAAGTCTTTTGGCGTCCCATACCGGTAAAGGTGTGGATTTCCTTGATTTTGGTTTTTTCCTTCTGTCCGTCGCGGTGTACGATCGTAATATTCATGCCTTCTTTCAAGGTTCCGCGGTGTACGCGTCCCACAGCGATACGGCCGGTATAGTTTGAGTAGTCCAAAGAAGTGATCAGCATTTGTGGAGTTCCTTCCAGCTGTTCCGGTGCTGGGATATGTTCCAGAATCTGATCCAGCAGATACAGGATATTGTCCTGAGGCTGCTGCCAGTCCGGTCCCATCCAGTTGTTTTTGGCTGAACCGTAGATTACCGGGAAGTCCAATTGGTCTTCGGTAGCGTTCAAGTCACACATCAGGTCGAACACCATTTCATAAACTTCTTCCGGACGGCAGTTCGGCTTGTCTACCTTGTTGATGACCACAATCGGTTTCAAACCGATTTCCAGAGCTTTCTGCAGTACGAAACGGGTCTGAGGCATTGGACCTTCGAAAGCGTCAACCAGCAGGATACAGCCGTCGGCCATGTTCAGCACACGCTCTACCTCGCCACCGAAGTCCGAGTGTCCCGGAGTATCAATAATATTGATTTTGGTATCTTTATAGTTAATGGATACGTTTTTGGAAAGGATGGTGATACCGCGTTCACGCTCCAATTCATTGTTATCCAACATCAATTCACCTGTCTGCTGGTTCTCACGGAACAAGTTTCCGGCCAGCAACATTTTGTCCACGAGGGTCGTCTTACCATGGTCTACGTGGGCAATAATCGCAATGTTTCTAATATTCTGCATATTCTACCTAAAAATGATGGTGCAAAGTTACAACAAATAATTGAAAAAGTGCACGATAAGATGAAAAAACAAGACGGAAAGTTTGCAACAAACAAAAATAGTTGTACCTTTGCAACCGCTTAGTAAAATTATACTCAAAAACAAAAAGTTATGTATTTAGACGCAGCAAAAAAACAAGAAATCTTTGGACAGTACGGAAAGTCTAACACTGATACTGGTTCTGCAGAGAGCCAGATTGCATTGTTTTCATACCGTATTTCCCACTTGACGGAGCACATGAAAAAGAACCGTAAAGATTATAGTACTGAAAGAGCTTTGACTGGTCTGGTAGGTAAGCGTCGTGCTTTGCTGAACTACTTGAAAGAGCGTGATATCGAGAGATACCGTGCTATCATCAAGGCTTTAGGATTGCGTAAGTAATTCCGAAACTGCTGAAGATTTAACCGCTTTTCCTGAACGGAAAGGCGGTTTTTTTATTATTTTTGCAGCCGTGCTTAGGCACTCTGTATTCGAATATTAATTCATTAAAACAAATAAGAACAACATGAACAAAATCAAGAAAATGATTCCCGATGCTCTGGCTGTGGTGTTCTTTATTCTGATTGGTCTGGCCTATTTTTATGTGCCGACCACTGAAGGATTAGTGCTGACCGGTCATGATCACACGGGAGGAGCGGGCGCAGGAGCCGAATCACAGGAGTATCTGGAACGTACGGGGGAGCGTACCCGATGGACTAATTCGCAGTTCGGAGGTATGCCGACTTATCAGATGTCACCAAGTTATAGTTCTACCGATACACTTTCGGCTGTGGAGCGTGTATATCAATTGGGACTGCCTACTTATGTGATGTATGTGTTTATCATGCTTTTAGGCTTTTATATCCTGTTGCGTGCCTTTAATTTTAAAGTATGGATGGCGGCTTTGGGTGCTGTTGTATGGGCTTTCTCATCTTATTACTTTATTATTATTGCAGCCGGTCACATCTGGAAGTTTATGGCATTGTCTTTTATTCCGCCTACGATTGCCGGACTGGTATTGTGCTATCGTGGAAAGTACATTGCAGGTGGAGTCGTTACGGCTTTCTTTGCTGCTTTGCAGATTTTTTCCAACCATATCCAGATGAGTTATTACTTTCTGTCAGTGATGCTGCTGATGGCTTTGGCCTATCTGATTCAGGCTGTGCGTGAGCATCGTGTAGGTGAGTGGTTCAAGGCAACCGGGGTACTGGTTATTGCCGGAATTCTGGGAGTCTGCATCAATCTTTCCAATTTGTATCATACTTACCAATATAGTAAGGAAAGTATGCGTAGCAAGTCTGAGCTGACTCATAAGGACATTAAGGATCCGTCCAATCAAACCAGCAGCGGTCTGGAGCGTGATTATATCACTCAGTGGAGCTACGGTATTGGCGAAACATGGACTTTATTGGTTCCGAATACGAAGGGTGGTGCTTCCATGCCGCTGACTATGAACGAGACGGCCATGAAAAAGGCCGATCCGCAGTTCACACCGATTTATCAGTCACTCGGTCAGTATTGGGGTGAGCAGCCCGGAACCAGCGGACCGGTATACGTGGGAGCCTTTGTGCTGACACTTTTTGTTTTGGGACTCTTTATTGTGAAGGGACCGATGAAATGGTGTCTGTTGGCGGCTACCATTCTGTCCATTCTGCTTTCCTGGGGAAAGAATTTCATGGGATTCACCGACTTCTTCCTCGATTATGTTCCGATGTATGACAAGTTCCGTACTGTAGCCTCTATTCTGGTTGTTGCCGAGTTTACCATTCCTTTGCTGGCTATGCTGGCTCTGAAGGAACTGCTCGAGAAGCCCGATCTGCTGCCACGGCGTATGAAGGCCGTATACATCAGTGCTGCGCTTACAGGTGGTGTGGCTTTGCTGTTTGCCCTGATGCCGGATGTGTTCTTCGGTAATTATATCTCAACGATGGAGCAGAGCATGTTCCAGCAGGCTGCTCAGGCCGGATATATTCCGCAGGATATGATTATGCCTATTCTGAGTAATCTGGAGGATATGCGTCGTGCCATGTTTGTTTCGGATGCCTGGCGCAGTGCGCTGATTGTGGCTATCGGTTTGTTGCTGCTCATCGCCTTCCGTATGAAGAAGATGAATGCTACGATGGTTACCGCCAGCTTGATTGTGCTGTGTCTGATTGATATGTGGCAGGTGAACAAGCGTTATCTGAACGATGAGATGTTTACCGAGCCGGTGAGCAACATGAAGGAGACGGTCAAGACTCCGGCCGATGAGATGATCCTGCAGGACAAGAGTCTGGACTATCGTGTGCTGAATATGGCTTCGAACACCTTTAACGAGAGCAACACTTCCTTCTTCCATAAGAGTATCGGAGGTTACCATCCGGCCAAGTTAAGACGTTATCAGGAAATGATCGAAGAACATATTGTTCCCGAGATGAGTGCTTTCGGTGCAGCAGCGGCTAAGGCCGGCGGTGTTCTGGATTCCATTAACGGTGATTCCATTTTCCCTGTTCTGAACATGCTGAATGTGAAATATGTGATTCTTCCTTTGCAGGAGGGCAAGACTTTTCCGGTAGTGAATCCGCATGCCAACGGCAACGGCTGGTTTGTAAGCCGCGTGAAGTATGTGAACAATGCTGATGAGGAGATTCTTGCGCTTCATGATACACCGTTGAAAGAGGTGGCTGTGGTGGACAAGAAGTTCAAGGAGCAGTTGGGCAACGCTGCCGAGCAGCAGCCTAAGGACAGCCTGAGTACGGTGAAGCTGACACACTATGATGCCAATGCACTTACCTATGAGATCAACTCACAGAAGGGTGGTGTGGTAGTCTTCTCCGAGAATTATTATCCGGGATGGACGGCTACTATCGACGGCAATCCGGTAGAGATTGCCCGTGCCAACTACATTCTGCGTGCTATTCAGGTGCCGGCCGGTAAACATGTGGTAGAGTTCAAGTTTGATCCTACGAGTGTTCATGTTACCGAGGGTATCGCCTATGGCGCACTGGTTATCCTGTTGCTGGGCGTTCTGTTCCTGATCTGGAGAGACCGTAAAGCGATATTCAATTCTTAATCCATAAGAGAATCCGTGTCCGTGTTCCGTAAAAGAACACAGGCACGGATTCTTGCTTTTTCAAGACTTTATCAAAAACTAAATATAAGAACCATTATGGAAGATAATACCAGTAAAATCCAGATACGTCCGTTGCAGATGGACGATTATATTCAGCTGGCCCAATCATTCAAGCGCGTGTATGCTGATGGCAGTGATGTGTTCTGGACCCGCAAGCAGATAGAAACCCTGTTGCGACTGTTTCCCGAAGGGCAGATTGTCACGGTGGTAGACAACAAGATTGTAGGTTGTGCTCTGTCCATCATTGTAGACTATAATCTGGTAAAGGGCGACCATACTTACGCTCAGGTGACCGGAAACGAAACCTTCAGTACACACAACCCGAAGGGAAACATTATGTACGGCATCGAGGTGTTCATTCATCCCGAATATCGGGGTATGCGTCTGGCACGCCGTATGTACGAGTACCGCAAGGAACTGTGTGAAAAACTGAATCTAAAAGCCATTATGTTCGGTGGTCGCATTCCGAACTATCATTTGTATGCCGACACGCTCCGTCCGAAGGAATATATCGAACAGGTGCGTAAGCGTGAGATTTACGATCCGGTGCTCACGTTCCAGCTCTCAAACGATTTCCATGTGCGCAAGGTGATGAAGAACTATCTGCCCAACGACCAGGAATCCAAGCATTATGCCTGCCTGTTGCAGTGGGATAACATCTATTATCAGCCTCCAACGGAAAACCCGCTTCCGGTGAACAACAGCGTGCGTGTGGGCCTTGTGCAGTGGCAGATGCGTAATTATCATTCCATCGACGATCTGTTTGAGCAGATTGAATTCTTCGTAGATGCCGTTTCCGGCTATCAGAGCGACTTTATCCTCTTCCCCGAATACTTTAACGCTCCTCTTATGGAAGAGTTCAATCACATGAGCGAATCGCAGGCCATCCGCGGACTGTGTTCCTATACCGACGAGATCCGTAAGCGTTTTGTCGATCTGGCCATCAGTTATAATATCAATATCATTACCGGAAGCATGCCACAGCAGCGTGAGGACGGACTCTATAATGTGGGCTTCCTGTGCCGTCGTGACGGTTCGTATGAGATGTATGAAAAGATCCACGTAACCCCGGAAGAAGTAAAGAGTTGGGGACTGACCGGAGGAAGTTTGATCCGTACATTTGATACGGATTGTGCCAAGGTGGGTGTGCTGATCTGTTATGATGTGGAATTCCCCGAGCTGGCGCGTATCATGGCCGACCAGGGAATGCAGATCCTGTTCGTACCTTTCCTTACCGATACGCAGAATGCCTATTCCCGTGTGCGTGTCTGTGCTCAGGCCCGTGCCATCGAAAACGAGTGTTTTGTGGTGATTGCCGGAAGTGTGGGAAACCTGCCCCGTGTGCATAATATGGATATTCAGTATGCCCAGTCCGGTGTGTTCACGCCGTGTGACTTTGCTTTCCCGACAGACGGAAAGCGTGCTGAGGCCACTCCGAATACGGAAATGATTCTGGTTTCCGACATTGATTTGGATCTGCTCACCGAGTTGCATACTTACGGAAGCGTGCGCACGCTTAAAGACCGCCGTAAGGATCTTTACGAGCTTCGGTTCAAGAAAAAAGGCGATTCCTGATACTTTAAAATCCCCCATATCGGGTCCTGTTCTCATTCCTCAAAAGGGTAGAACAGGACCCTTTTTAATTCCTTTATAAATATTTTCCACTAAAAACTTGTTTTATATCGAAATATTTCTCATCTTTGCGATATGAAAATAGTAACCACATAAAAGAAAGATGCAAATGATTAAAGTTGGAGCCATCATTTTGGCAGCGGTAATAGGAATCTACTTTCTGTTTCGCGGAGGTAATAAAGAAAATAGTAACAAACAAATAAAGGAGAAAAAAGTTATGGAACTGACAAAGAAAGATTTTTTGGAGAAGGTTGTAAATTACGAGCAGAACCCGAACGAGTGGAAATTCCTGGGCGATAAGCCGGCCATCATTGATTTCTATGCCAGCTGGTGCGGACCTTGCAAGGCTTTCGCTCCCGTGTTGGAGGAGGTTGCCGAAGAGTATAAGGGAGTGATTGACGTGTATAAGGTGAATACTGAGAATGAGGAGGAATTGGCCGCAGTATTCAATATCCGCAGCATCCCGACCATTCTGTTCATTCCGGTAAACGGACAGCCGCAGATTGTGACCGGTGCCATGCCAAAACCACAGCTCATAGAAGCAATTGAGCACGTGTTGTTGCAGAAGTAATCCGGTTTGGAAGATTATAAAAAACAAGGAGTGCGCCCACATGAGATCATCTCATATTTGGGCGCACTCCTTGTTTTTTAAAAATTACCGACGGGACGGTATTGAAATTTCGACAGGACGAAATTTCAATACCGTCCCGTCGAAATTTTTGGATAATCTTATACCATCAATGCGGCAACCAGCGCCAGGATGGCGTAGAACTCAGGCAGAGCGGCGTAGATCATGGTGTTGGTCAGCACATCGTGACCCTGAGCGATACCCATGATACCGTTGGCACAAACCTGACCCTGACGGATGGCAGAGAACAGACATACCAGACCGACACCCAGACCGATACCCAGCATCAGCGGGCCTTCAGTTGTGAAGTCGCGTCCCATTGACATCAGGAATGCCACAAAACCATACAGACCCTGAGTAGCCGGCAGAGCCGAAAGGATCATGTAGCTGGCAGACTTTGAAGCATTCTTTTTCAGTGCTCCTTCGGCTGCATTACCTGCGATTGTTGTACCATAGCAACTTCCGATTCCGGCGAGAGCCAACATCAGGCCCAGACCCAGATAACCTAAAATTTCATTCATAACTTTAATTTTTTATTGTTTCTGATTTTATTTATTCTTTTTCTGTTACTGTAAAAGGTTTGTAAGCTTCACCCTTGCCGTCGTAGCCGGAGTTCTTGAAATACTCCACAAAGGTAAGACGCAACGGGTGAACGAAGGCACTCAGACAGGACATGGCAATGTTCAGCGTGTGTCCGAATACCAGAATCAGGGCGCAGAAGACAATACCAGCGATACCTCCTGCCGCATCCTGTACCATAAAGGCCAGTTGGTTGAACACACCGCCCAGCATGGCACCGGCCAGTCCGAGGGCGTAAAGACGGATATAGGAGAGCACGTCGCCCATCAGTCCTGTGGCCATATTGTAAGTGTCCCACAGTCCGGCTCCGATATTGACCAGCACATTGCGGTGCAGGTTATTGAGCAGATAGATACCGATGGCAGAGATGCCGCCCACTACGATGAAGCCCCAATAAGACACCTGTTCGGGTATCAGCTGGAAGAACGACAGACTGCCCAAAGTGACAAAGCCCACCACGAGCAGCAGCCAGCCCCAGTCGCTCAGAGATTCCTTGAAGCCGAAGCGCACGGTGGCGCCGATGGCTTTCACCGTCATGGCGATGCAGATGTGAACCACACCGATGATCAGTGCCAGCAGCATCTGCTTGTCGTAGTTCGTTTCACCGATCTTTCCGGTAATCATGAACTGTTTCATCCATTCCGGCACGTCGGCCTTGAACAGGTCTACTCCGAAGAAGGTACCCAGAATGGCACCGAAAATGGTCGTGGCGACACCCAGGGTGATGACCAGATTCATCATGCCTGCCATGGATTTGGACAGTTTGCTCTTGAGATAGAAGCCCAACAGAATCAGGGCCAGTCCGTATCCTGCATCGCCCATACAGAAGGCAAAGAACAGGGTAAAGAAGGGCGCGATCATCGGCGTCGGGTCAAACTCGTCGTAGTCTGGCATACCGTACATGCCGGTCAGCACTTCATACATACGGGTAAAGGCGTTGTTGCGCAGCAGGATGGGCACATGGTCGCCCTTGTGTGCTTCGCGCATCTCGTAATACACCTCCTGACTGTCCAGAAACTCGCGTACCATCTGTTCCTTCGGGGTCGGGATCCAGCCTTCAAGAATCATCACCTTATCTTCGGCGGCGCGAGCTGTGCCCAATACCACCTGATCGAAGGTAACAGAAGAATGCAACTGCTGCAACCAGGCCTGAAGATCTTTCAGATGCTTGTGGGCACAGTGGTCTATCTGCTTCTGAATAGCCTCGGCGGCGTGTTCATGTTCTTTTTTCTGATGAATCACTTCCCGAAGGGAGCGTTGGGGCAGAGTCACTGCTTCGGCATCCAGATCGGGCTGTTGGCCGGCAGGTGTTACGGTGATGAAGTACAAGCGGTCGCCTTCCTTATTAATGAGGGTTGCATAGAACTGTTCTTCCCATTCCGGTTTGAAATTACGGGCCGGACAAGTGAAGAAGCGCACCTCATAGCCGTTTTCTTTCAGACGGCTGATGTTCTTCGGATCGAAATTACCCCAAACCTCCAGAGCTTCCTCTTCTTTGCGGCAACCCTGTATCAGATTCTCCTGAGCCTGTTTCTCGACCTGGAGCTTTTCGATATGTTCCAGAACTTCCGGTCCCTTGGCGGCATTGCCTTCCTGGGCTGATGGCTCGATGGCTGCGAACGATTCAATCATCCGCTTGATACGGTCGGCCAGCTGGATGCGTTCCTGTAATATCGAAGAGTCGCTGCTGCCTTCCTGAGCAGTCTGGATATGCAGCACGCCCAGATCGCGTATCCGTTTCAGGAACTCCTCATATTCCTTATGATAGACCAGAAACGTGAGTTTTTTCATTTTCGTAATCATACGGCTGCCTCCTTTCTTTTTTCCTGAATGGTTTTCAAGATCTTCTGAGAAGACTTCGACAGGTTTTCCTCATCCTCCATAAAGCGTTTGATCTTGCGCAAGGCATCCTGATAGCCCGGGATCTGTACCTTCTCAAAAAGATTCACCTTCTGGGTCGTCTTTTTACGGGCATATTCCAGAAGGCCCAGCTTGGCCAAAACAAATTCCCTTTCGATGGCGGTCTTGGCGAGCCCCTGAAGCAGGGCGATGCCGTCGTAATACCATTTCGGGGCGTTGAACAGACTGAAAGGCTTTACTTCCAGTTCCACATTCTGAAGTGTGGGAACCCGCACGCCTGCAATCTTGCGTACCGACAGGTTGACATCCTTCACGCCTACGATAGAGGGGTCGAACTCTGCCCATAGGGCAAACATGGATTCGTATGCCTGAATGCTTTCTTCCAGTTTCTTTTCCAGTTCATTTGCTTCGGCCTTACATTTCTTGACTTCCATACGCAGGGCACTCTCCTTGTTCTTGATGATCGGCAGAGTGCGTACGCGCACCTTCAGCTGTTTTTCCAGCAGCTGAAGCGAAGTTTTATTATATTGAAACTTTATAGCCATGCTATTTTATTTTTATTTTTTCCAAAACTCATCCACCAGCTCTTTCTTGATGTTCACCTCTTCGGGTTTGAAGTATTTGCTGAAGAGGCCCCAGGTAACATCCAACATCTCTGTGGTGTTCAGGTTCACATCAATGGCCAGCAGTTTGTCTGCGTAGTCCTTGGCAAAGGCCAGTGTACGCTCGTCGTAGTTGGTCAGGTCGAAACCGTTTTCCATCTTGGTCTTGGCGTTGGCGGCATCGGCATACAGACGCACGGCGGCGTTCATTACCTGAGGATGGTCCTTGCGGGTCTTCTTTCCGGCAACCAACTGTTTCAGACGGGACAGAGAGCGGAACGGGTCTACAATAACCTTACCGATGTCGCTGTCACGGCGCAGGAACAACTGACCCTCGGTGATATAACCGGTGTTATCCGGCACGGCGTGGGTGATATCGCCACCGCTCAGAGTAGTCACCGCAATGATGGTGATGGAACCTCCGGACGGGAACTGTACGGCCTTCTCGTAAATCTTGGCCAGATCGGAATACAACGAACCCGGCATGGAATCCTTGGATGGGATTTGGTCCATACGGTTGGACACGATGGCCAGTGAGTCGGCGTATGAGGTCATATCGGTAAGCAGCACCAGTACTTTCTCGTTCTTCTCAACTGCGAAGTATTCGGCTGCGGTCAATGCCATATCCGGCACCAACAGACGCTCTACGGCCGGGTCCTCGGTAGTGTTCACGAAGCTGACGATACGGTCGAGCGCACCGGCATTGGAGAACACGTTCTTGAAGTACAGATAGTCGTCGTTGGTCATACCCATACCGCCCAGGATGATCTTGTCGGTCTGGGCACGCAGGGCCACCATGGCCATCACCTGGTTGAACGGCTGGTCCGGGTCGGCAAAGAACGGAATCTTCTGTCCGGACACCAGGGTATTGTTCAGGTCGATACCTGCGATACCCGTAGCGATCAGTTCAGAAGGTTGCTTTCTGCGCACCGGGTTTACGGATGGTCCACCGATTTCCACCTCCACACCTTCTACCTGTGGTCCGCCGTCAATCGGGTCACCGTAGGCGTTGAAGAAACGTCCGGCCAGCTGGTCACTCACTTTCAGGGTAGGAGCCTTGCCCAAAAAGACCACTTCGGCATCGGTAGGAATACCGCCGGTACCTTCGAACACCTGCAAGGTCACTTCGTCTCCGGCAATTTTAACCACCTGGGCCAGCTTGCCGTTTACCATAGCCAGTTCATCGGCACCCACTCCTGTTGCTTTCAGCGAGCAGGTGGCTTTGGTAATCTGGCTGATTTTTGTGTATATCTTTTGAAATGCTTTTGTAGCCATAATCGTTTTAGTTATTCAGTTATTTTGCTCTTCGCTCGTCCAGCAGGGCTGCAATCTGTGCCTTGTAGTTCTCAAACTGCTCGCTCTTGTAAACGGCATAGTTCATCTGCTTGCACAGGTTGATCAGTTTCTTGAAATATTCCATAACTTCGAGGAAGGTCTCGAAATTGAATTCAGTGTGGCAGATTTCGATCACCAGATTCAGCAGATCTTCCTGACGCTCCAGCGGCGTAACGGCATCCACCTCATCAAAGGCATCCTGTTGCAGAATCACGAAGTCGATGACTTCAGACTTCCAGAAAATCACGTGATATTCTACCGGTACACCGTCATCACCCAGAATGTTGATCTGCTCGGCAATTTCCTTACCGCGCAGCAGGCGGGTCTTCAGTTCGTTTACCTTTGTAGTCCACTCGCCGTTGATGCGCTCGGTGATGTAGCTTTCAAATTCCGGATATTCCAGATATTTTGAGTAAGAGTCAATCGGGTTTACAGCCGGGTAGCGTTTGCGGTCCGCACGGTCCTGCTCCAACGCATAGAAACAGCGGGCCACCTTCTTGGTGTTCTCGGTTACCGGCTCCTTAAGGTTACCTCCGGCAGGAGATACCGTACCGATGAAGGTGATGGAACCGGTCTGTCCGTTGTTCAGATAAACGAATCCGGCGCGGCCGTAGAAGTTGGAAATGATGGCTGACAGGTCCATCGGGAAGGCATCCGGTCCGGGAAGCTCTTCCATACGGTTGGACATTTCACGCAGCGCCTGTGCCCAACGTGAAGTAGAGTCGGCCATCAGCAGCACACGCAGACCCATGGAGCGGTAATACTCGGCAATGGTCATGGCGGTATATACAGAGGCCTCACGGGCAGCTACCGGCATGTTGGAGGTGTTGGCGATGATGATGGTACGCTCCATCAGCTTGCGTCCGGTGTGTGGGTCAATCAGTTCGGGGAACTCGGTGAAGACCTCCACAACCTCGTTGGCACGCTCACCACAAGCTGCGATGATGACGATGTCGGCTTCGGCCTGCTTGGAGATGGCATGCTGCAAAACGGTCTTACCCGTACCGAACGGACCCGGGATAAATCCGGTACCGCCCTCTACGATCGGGTTCATGGTGTCGATGGTACGCACACCGGTTTCCAACAGCTTGAACGGACGTGGCTTTTCCTTATAATTGGTCATGGCCACTTTTACGGCCCACTTCTGTACCATGGTTACCGGAATCTCGGTTCCGTCCTCGGCAGTCAGCACAGCGATGGTGTCATTGCACAGATACTCGCCTTCCGGAACGATGCTTTTTACGACAGCTGTTCCTTTCATGGCAATCGGAGCCATGATCTTGAGCGGCTGGTGGTTTTCTTCCACTTCACCCAACCAGGCTGAGGCTGCAACCGTATCGCCGGCCTTGACCAGTGGCTTGAATGCCCATTTCTTGTCCTCGTTAAGAGGGTAAGTATATTGTCCTCTTTTCAGGAACACACCCTCCATCTTTTCCAGGTCGTTCTGCAGACCGTCGTACTTCTTGGAGAGCATACCCGGTCCCAAAGTCACCTCGAGCATGTGACCGGTAAATTCAGCCTCGGCGCCCACTTTCATGCCACGGGTGCTTTCAAAAACCTGAACATAGGCATTCTGGCCCACAACCTTGATCACCTCTGCCATCAGTCGGTCACCGTTTACGGTGATATAGCAGATTTCATTCTGTGATACGGGACCATCTACCTGTATGGTTACAATATTGGAGATTACTCCAATAACAGATCCTTTTGTTGTCATATTTGATATTGATTATTTTGTACGAAACTCAGACGGCACTTCCACTTCGTCCTTTAATTGTTGTATCATATTCCGGAACACCTGTCCGCCACGCTCTTTGTCCACAATGGTCCAGCGCTCGATGATGTTCAGTTTCTGCAGGAAGGCAAAAATCTTTTCGATGGAAAAATAATGGAAGAAGGTGTGTTCTTCAAGCCAGTTCCATTTCAACAGGTCGATCTTGCGCTCCTTTTCCACCGGATCGCTCAGTTCGCTGATGGACATCAGTTCATGGATCTGTTCGAAATCCGAACCGATTCCGAAATCGCGTGCGGCCGAAGTGGCCAGCAGATGCACCAGTTCGCCCTGACTGACCAGATACGAAGCCGGAGCGAAACCAAAGCGACGTGCCGTAAAGGCAATCAGGATATTGTTTACATTCTGATTAAAAGTGAACCATTCCCTGACAAAGGAATTTTTCACTTTGCAGGCCTCATCATAGTAGTATCCGGTGAGTATGTCTTCGGGCAGACAGCCGTTGCTTTCCTCTTTCAGCTGACTGTATTCCCGGATGAAGCGATACATGTATTCCGGCAGAAGGGTACAGGCTTCGTCGCGCTGGGCTGCACGCACTTCCTCTTCAAGTTCCTCACGGGTAAACAATCCCGGAAGTCGCTCGCTGTCTTCTTTCTGCTCCAATACATTCAGCAGGTTCTGATTGTCGTATTGCAGATAGAACAGTTCAACCAGCTTTCGGTCTTCCGGAGAGAGTTGCGGGAGATATTCGTCCTTAAAGTCTGAAACATGAAAAGGAAGTTTGGAGTCGTCGAGCGCCACATCCGGCATGCCGGCTACCAAACAATAATAATTCTTCATAGCAATAGACTTAGAACAACATTTCGATCAACTGTGGACGCAGGAAATCTTTCAGATAGTTGATGAATTCCTCTTCGCCGAAGTTGATTTTATAAGAACCGTCAGCCGGTGAAACAGAGAACAAAACATCCTTGCCGTTGATCTTCTGGATGGTAAGGCCTTTGTCCAGCAATTCTTTGGCATGGCTGGCAAAATAAGCTTTCAGCTTGTCAGCTTCCGGAGCGGAAATGACCATTTGCTCCTTCTCGTCCCAACGTGATGCCAGAGATACCAGAAACTCTCCCAGAAAATCTGTGCTGCTTGTCGCTTTCTGCACTCCTTCCTTTAAGAGCTTGTCCGAAATCAGTGTGGTGATTTCCGATTTCAAGGCATTGACGGCCTGGTCGGTGTAAAGCTTCAGTTCCGACTTGGTGTTTTTGTCCAGCTCGGCCGCTTTCTTTTCTGCTTCGGCTGTCAGCTCCTGGGCTTTGCCTTGGGCTTCAGCGATAATACGTTGGGCCTCAGCCTGCGCTTCTTCAATGATACGCTGCGCTTCAGCTTTTCCTTTCTCTACCCCTTCCTGGTAGATTTTATTCGTTAGTTCATCGATTTTTTCCATATGTTATATCTTATATTTTATAGGTTTTCCTGGCTGTATTTTGTTAATGCGGCTAAATTTACCCATTATTTCCATTTTAACCATATTTATTCGCATGTTTTTTCTCCTAGATGTTCAAAAACATGCCTTCATCTGTCGTTTCCCACTTCTGAATTGTAAAACGGTTAAAGATTGGAAATAAGGAAGATGATTCTTTGCAGAAAGTCTTCAAAAGATGTATTTTTGTGCCCGAATTTGATAACAGATTTTATTTAGAATGGCGGAATCATCATTGAAGGATAAAACGGCAAAGGGACTTTTATGGGGCGGTATGAGCAATGGAATGATGCAGGTGCTTAATGCTGTGTTTGGTATTTGTCTGTTGAATTTGCTTACTCCTTCGGACTATGGTATGGTGCAGGTGCTCAATGTCTTTTCGAGTATCGCGGCCTGTTTGCAGGAAAGCGGTTTTATTGCGACACTGGCGAATAAGAAAAATCCCACTCATGAAGATTATAATGCCGTATTTTGGTTTAATATCCTGTGCGGATCGGCTATTTATGTCATTCTGTTTTTTTCAGCTCCACTTATTGCCGCGTTTTATAAAGAACCACAACTGGTCGCTCTTTCCCGTTTTGCCTTTCTGAGTTTTCTTATATCCAGTTTCGGAATAGCACAGCGTGCTTATCTCTTTGGCCACTTGATGGTAAAGCAGTCGTCTATCATTTCAGTTACATCTTTGCTGCTTTCCGGTATTTCCGGTGTGGCCATGGCTTATGCGGGATTTGCCTTTTGGGGACTTGCTGCACAAAGTGTGGTCTTTGTTACGGTTATTGTGGTGATGAACTGGTACTATTCTCCGTGGCGCCCTACTTTTACCTGGAACTTCCGTCCGATACGGGAAATGTTCGGGTTTAGTAGCAAGCTGTTGATTACCAGTCTTTTCAGCCAAATAAATAGAAATGTACTTTCTACACTGCTGGGCCGCTATTATGACACGCATATTACCGGACAATACGGAAATGCCAGTAAGTGGAACGAGATGAGTTCCAGTATGATCAACGGTATGATTTCCGGGGTGGCACAGCCTGTGTTGACTCAGGTAAAGGATGACCGGGACCGATATTGTCAGGTGTTCCGGAAAATGATCCGGTTTACCAGTTTCATTTCTTTCCCGGCCATGTTCGGTTTGGGGTTCATTGCCCATGAATTTATTTATCTGACAGTGGGTGAGGCCTGGTTGGAGAGTGCGGATCTGTTGCGTATGCTTTGTATTTATGGAGCGACCATTCCGATGTATACCTTATATTATAATCTGGTAGTAACACAAGGTAAATCAAACATCAACATGATGAACACTATCGTTTCGTGTGTGCTGATTTGGGTGGCCATGATTGCTTTGCATTCTTTTGGCTTACATGTTATGGTAGTAGCTTTTATTACAATTAATGTAGGTTGGCTGTTGGTATGGCATTATTTTGCTTGGAAACTGGTACGTCTGTCTTTGTGGGATATTATGAAAGATGTCACACCGTTTATCCTATTTTCTCTTTTAGCCATTTTGCTGAGCTGGTTTACCACTCGCAATATTACTCAGCCGTTGTGGCTGATGTTGGCAAAAATTGTGACAACGGCTGTTTATTATCCTGTTATCCTATGGATTTGTCGTGCACAGGTGTTGCGCGAGAGCATCCAATATCTTCTGAAAAAGAAAAAATCCTGATGTTATGAGAATTGCTTATCTTATTTCAGCGCATTGCGATCCTGTACATCTGGAACGTATGGTCCGGGCTTTGAACGAACAGGCTGATTTTTTTATTCATATTGATGCGAAGGCCGATTTCAGCGCTTTTGCTCATCTGGCAAAGATTCCTGAGGTGCATTTCCTGAAGGAGCGTGTACATACACTTTGGGGTGACATTACTCAGGTATATTATCAGCGTGCTTTGCTTCGGGCCTGTTTGGATAGTGGAATTGTTTTTGATCGGATCTGTACTTTGAGTGGTTTGGACTATCCTTTGGTTGGCAATAGACAACTGCATGATTTTTTTGCGGCGCATCCCGACCGGGAATTTATTCAGGGTATAGATATGAGTGTACAGCGTCAGGCTGTAACACAGAATTATCGGATCTTCCGTCCGCAGTTCTTTTGTTCTTGTTTCAGTGACCGTTTCAATGGCCGTATACGTATTCTTTTGCGTAAGTTGATTTACGGGTTGGGTGTACGCAAGAAACTGACTTTTAAAATCGGAGGAAGGACCTGTCCGTTATTTAAAGGTTCTGACTGGTGGGGAATTACTCCTCAGTTAGGACGTTATCTTTTGCAGCAACTGGAGACGTATCCGGAAATCTTGCGTTATTTTTCGACTTCGTTTGCCCCGTCTGAGTTGCTTTGGCAAAGTCTGGTATTTAATTCTCCTTTTGCAGAGAAGGCTATGCTGTTCGCTGATCCTTATGTCAGTCTGGCCAGCCTTACTCCATTGCATTATATATACTATGAACCGGTTATTAAAGTCCTGACGGAAGAAGATCTTCCGACACTTATGGCCAGTGGCAAGCTGTTCTGTCGTAAGACGTGTACTGGAATCAGTGATACGCTTATGGATCTTCTTGACCAGAAACGAATTGAAAAATAATACTTTATTATGAAAGAAACTATATCTATGCCTCGTGTATCAGTCGTGATGTGTACTTATAACGGTGAGCAATTCCTGACTGAGCAGATCGAGTCCATATTAAATCAGACATATCCTATTTATGAATTGATTATTCAGGATGATTCTTCCACGGATCGTACTTGGGAGATTATTCAGGAGTATGCAAAAAAATGCTCACTGATCAAGTCTTTCCGCAATGATACCAATCAAGGATTCAACCATAACTTCAAGCAAGCTATTTTACGTGCGGAGGGCGAATTGATTGCCATTGCCGATCAGGACGATATCTGGTATCCTGAAAAAATTGAGAAACAAGTACAGAAGATAGACGGAGCAGATGTGTGTATTTCGGCTTATCATGGCGGTGAGAATTATCCTCCCACGAATGAGAATCGCGTGACATTACCGTTTTATCAATTGGAGTATCTGCTTTTTTATGATTGTACTCCGGGACATAGCATGCTTATTAAAAAAGACTTTGCTCATCATATATTCCGTGCTTGGGACGGTCATATACTCTATGATTGGTGGATTTCCGTAAATGCTCATTTGTATCATGGAATAACTTGTGTAGAAGAACCTTTAAACTGGCATCGTCCGCATAATGCTTCTGCAATTACCAAGCTGAATGCGCAATATGCCCCTTATCTGGTAAAAAAGCCTACTTGGCAACCATATATTATTGGCTTCCGTAAATATAGGGCTTTACAGAAACTGGACACCTGGCAATTCTTTTACCGATATATTCACAAACATGCGGATCCTGTTCAGCAGCATCTGGCTTATCAGCTTAGTGAATTGTTGTTTCGCAGAGATTTGTTTTCTCTACTGCGTCTTTGCTTGTTGTGTATGAGACATAAGGATACTGTTTATTTCAATCCAAATCAGAAAGGATTCATGAGTTATATACGCAGTTTTTGCTATCCTATGATCCGAGCTTATGGGAATACTTATTTTTATTTATAGTTTTGGTAAGGTTCTGCAGAATTGCTAAATTTGCGAAATATATACAATCAAGAACATCATGAAAAAAAATATAGCTGTCATTCTGGCCGGAGGAGTAGGAAGCCGCTTGGGTTTGTCTACACCGAAGCAGTTTTTCAAGGTTGCCGGTAAAACTGTGGTAGAGCATACGATCGAAGCCTTCGAACACCATCCGCGTATTGATGAAATTGCGATCGTATCCAATCCTTTTTATATTACCGATTTTGAAACCATGGTCTTGAAGAATGGTTGGAAGAAGGTCAAGAAGATTCTTAAAGGAGGCAAAGAGCGCTATGATTCCAGTCTTTCGGCCATTTATGCATACGACCAGAGTGATGTGCATCTGATTTTCCATGATGCGGTACGTCCTTTGGTAAGCCATAAGATAATCAGCGAAGTCATTGATGCTTTGGAAACTTATCAGGCCGTAGATGTGGCTCTTCCTGCTACGGATACGATAATTGAGGTGGAAGGAAATTTGATTCATAATATTCCTGACCGCAGTCGTTTGAGAAGAGGACAGACTCCGCAGGCCTTTACTCTGGATGTGATTAGAAGAGCCTATGAGGAAGCGCTTAAGGATCCGAACTTTAAGGCTACGGACGATTGTGGCGTAGTACGGAAATACTTGCCGGAGGTCCCGATCTATGTGGTGCCTGGTGAGGAGAGTAATATGAAGTTGACCTATAAGGAGGATACTTACCTGTTGGACAAACTGTTCCAGTTGAAGCAGTGTGCTCCTGAGAAATTTGCCGAAAGTGATTTCTTTGCAGGAAAAGTAGCCGTTGTTTTTGGAGGCAGTTATGGTATCGGTGAAGAAACGGTTCGTTTGCTTCGGGAACGGAACTGCAAGGTGTACAGCTTCTCCAGAAGTGCCAATGGGGTAGATGTCGGTTTACGTGAAACGGTGGCAGCTGCTCTTCAGACTGTATACCAGCAAGAACAGCGTATAGACTTTGTGATTAATACAGCTGGTGTTCTGAATAAAGAACCGCTGATTCAGACGGATTACGATACCATTACTCAGGCGGTACAGACCAATTATATGGGTACGGTACATGTGGCGCTGGAATCTTTCCCTTATCTGAAAGAAACCGAAGGACAACTGATTTTCTTCACTTCCAGTTCATACACGCGTGGCCGTGCCTTTTACAGCATCTACTCTTCGACCAAGGCTGCAATAGTGAATTTTGTTCAGGCTATAGCCCAAGAGTGGGAGGTACATCATATTCGGGTGAACTGTATTAATCCCGAACGGACACATACGCCGATGCGTACCAAGAATTTTGGTATAGAACCGAGTGATACCCTTCTCTCGGCAGAAACTGTAGCTTGGGCTACCGTAAATACGTTGCAGTCGGATAGTACCGGACAAATCATTGACGTAAAAAGAGAAGCAAAATGAAAAAGAATCATCTGGAAACCTATTTGAACCGGGAACTCAGAGCCTGTCAGCTCAAACAGATCTCTATTTTGGAGGAAATTGACCGTATCTGCCGTAAGCATCAGATTGTTTATTGGCTGGATGGCGGTTCGCTGTTGGGAGCGGTGCGCCACGGTGGTTTTATCCCTTGGGATGATGATATTGATATTGCTATGCGTCTGGAGGATGTGGAGCGTTTCAAGCAGATAGCACCAAAAGAACTGAAGGAAGGTTTTTTCTTGCAGACTCAAGATACCGATCCGGAATTTCGGGTTCCCATCTGTAAGGTGCGCTGTTTGAATTCACTTATCATTGAGGCCGTGGACGACCTGCATGCTTCCTATCAGAAAGGTCTGTTTGTGGATATCTTCCCGTTTATTGATTATCCGTCTGTCTCTCCGAAGGCTGTGAAACGTTTTGCCAAAGGTATCTGCAAGAGCCGTTCCATCCTGCACAGCCGGCATTATTATTCCTGGCGCTCGTTTGCGGAGTTCTTTTATTTCGGAGCAGAATACGGCCTGTATCGGGTTATCTGGTGGCTCTTGGAAAAGACACATCGGAAGGATACCTATATTTCGAATATCCTGATCAATAATGGTTATGGCATTATGCATCGTCAGGACTCTATTTTCCCGATAGGAGAAATAGAATTTGAAGGAAAAAGATTTATGGCCCCCTGCAACCCTGATGCTTACCTGAAAGATTTATATAAAAATTATATGGAAATACCTCCGGTAGAGAAGCGCAAGACACATGCCGTTTTCTTTGCCGCGGAACTCAACCCAAATCAAAACGCATGAAACCAGCATTGATCGATACCTCTGTACTGATACTCTTCTTTAACCGTCCGCAACAGCTTTCTTTAGTGTTCGAACAAGTGAAGAAGGCACGTCCTGCACGTCTGTTCCTGTATCAGGACGGTCCCCGTAACGAGAAAGATATGGAAGGGATTATGGCATGCCGTGAAGTGGTGGCCGATGTCGATTGGGAATGTGAGATACATCGTTTGTATCAGGAGCAGAATTACGGTTGTGATCCTTCGGAGTTTATTTCCCAGAAGTGGGCTTTTTCCATTACGGACAAATGTATCGTTTTGGAGGATGACGATGTGCCTTCGGTTTCCTTTTTCTCTTTCTGCAAGGAAATGCTGGACCGTTATGAACATGACAGCCGTATAGGTATTATTTCTGGGTTCAATCTGGAAGAATGTACCCCCGATTGTCCGGATGATTATTTCTTTTGCCGGACGTTCTCCATTTGGGGATGGGCCAGCTGGCGCCGGGTTGTTGATCAGTGGGACGAGCATTATACTTTTCTTGATGATGCCTTTGTGGTGCAGCAAATCGAGAATCTGATTCATACGTACTGTTTCCGCGATGATTTTCTGCCTATGTGTCATAGCCATCGCAGTCAGCAGAAAGCTTATTATGAAACCATTTTTCAGGCGGCTTTGTTCCTGAATTCCCAGTTGAGTATCGTTCCGACACGGAATATGATCAATAATTTGGGCGCAACAGCTGGTTCGGTACATTTCGGCGCTTCTTTGGAAACACTGCCCCGAGGTTATCGCCGTATTTTTACCATGAAGCGTTTTGAACTGGAGCATCCGATTCGCCATCCCAAGTACATAATAGATCATACCGCATATAAAGAACGTGTGTATCGTATTATGGCATGGCGTCATCCTTGGATCAAGGTGGCGCGTTCTTTTGAGGAACTGTATTTAAATTTGCGTCATGGCGACGGAAAAGCCATTCGGAAAGCTTTGACCAACCGGATAAACAAATGGTTTAACCGCCAACAATATAACTAATTCATTCCAAAGATTGTAGTATGAGAGTACTGATTGTCAATACATCTGAGAAGACAGGAGGAGCCGCTATTGCAGCCAACCGTCTTATGGAAACCCTGAACAACAATGGGGTAAAGGCTAAAATGCTGGTTCGTGACAAAGTGACCGAAAGAATCACGGTAGCTGCCTTGCCGAAAAGCAAGATGCACCGGTTGCGCTTTCTCTGGGAGCGTCTGGCTATCTGGAAAGCCAACTCTTTTAAAAAGCACCATCTGTTTTATGTAGATATAGCCAATGTTGGAGCCGATATCACTTCTTTACCGGAATTTAAGGAGGCGGACATTATTCATTTGCATTGGATAAATCAGGGCTTTCTTTCCTTAGATGGTATACGTAAAATCATTGCCAGCGGTAAACCTGTAGTATGGACCATGCATGATATGTGGCCTTTTACCGGTATTTGCCATCATAGTGATGATTGCGAACGTTTTCAGCAAGAGTGTCATCACTGTCCTTTGCTTTATAAAGGCGGGGCACATGATCTTTCTTATCGTGTGTTCCAGAAAAAGAAGAATCTGTTCCGTAATGCCCATATCACTTTTGTGGCTTGCAGCCAGTGGCTGGAGAAACGGGCCAAGCAAAGTGCCTTGCTGATCGGACAACGGATTGTGACAATTCCCAATCCGATCAATTCTGTTATCTTCAAACCGGAATCAAAAGCCCAGGCACGTCTGAATTTTAATTTACCCGAAAAGAAACGCCTGATTCTGTTCGGTTCCATGAAAACTACAGACAAACGTAAGGGAATCGATTATCTGATCGAGGCTTGTCGCATTCTTAAAGAGCAGTATGCCGAATTATCAGAGCAGTTGGGAGTTGTGATTGTTGGTAATGAAGCCGATCAATTACGCAATAGTCTGCCGCTTCCTACTTATTCCATTGATTATGTGGCTGATGAAAAGCGTATGGCTATATTATATAATGCCGTAGATCTTTTTGTGACTCCATCATTGCAGGAGAATTTGCCGAATACAATCGCCGAGGCTATGGCCTGTGGTATTCCGTGTGTCGGTTTCCGTGTCGGAGGAATACCCGAGATGATTGATCATTTGGAAAACGGATATGTAGCTGAGTATAAGGATGCTTCTGATTTGGCAAAAGGAATGGCTTATGTGCTTACCGAAGCGGATTATCCGGAAATGAGCCGTGCGGCTGTCCGAAAGGCTGGTCTGGCCTATAGTGAGCGCCATGTAGCCATGAAATATATCAATATATATAATCAGACTACAGATAAGGCAAAAGCCTAAGAATATAAAAACAATTTAAAGAAATATATGAATCAAGACCCCTATCCGAGTATTACGGTGGCTACGGTCACCTATAATGCAGCACAGACATTGCCACGTACACTGAAGAGTGTTGCGGCACAGACTTATCCGAATATTGAGCATCTTATTGTGGACGGATGTTCCAAAGACAACACCATGGAGTTGGTGCATCAGTATGTGGAGCAGAATACGCGTGAGGAAATACCTCATCAGATTCACTTGATAAACGAGCCTGATAAAGGTCTGTATGATGCCATGAACAAGGCAATTATGGCTGCAGAAGGTGAATATATCTGCTTCCTGAATGCCGGTGATTGCTTTCATAGTCCCGATACGTTGAAGCGACTGATGGAACAGCTCAAATGGGATCAGTTGGAACCGGGGCGGCGCCCGGCTGTTCTTTACGGTGAAACGGATTTAGTCGACGCAGAGGGGAATTTCATTCGTCACCGCAGGCTTCAGGCTCCTCAAAAGCTCAGCTTCCGGAGTTTTTTGCAAGGTATGTTGGTATGTCATCAGTCTTTTTATGTGCGTACGGATCTGGCACGTGAGGAACTGTATGATATGAGATATCGTTTTTCGGCCGATTATGACTGGTGTATCCGTATCATGAAGAAAGCGAAGAAAAAACGCTTGGCGTTGCATAACTCTAATCTGATTCTTACGGATTATCTGAGTGAGGGACTGACAACACAGAATCACCGGAAATCACTTATGGAGCGCTTGCGCATTATGGCTCGTCATTTTGGATGGCCGGCTGCCATCGGGCAGCATATTTGGTTTGTGGTGCGCAGTGTCATCAAAAAATAAGACTTTTTAGGATATTCCAAGTAAAGGGCAGGGTTTTCACTCCTGTCCTTTATTGTTTTCTGACAGTATCTTGTCATTCATTTTTTGCTGTCTTTGTTTTTTACGGAGAAAAAATATCTGTTTATTGGTATTAAGGCCTTTTCTGTTTCATTCTGGTGCTTGTTTTTTTATTTACAATGTCTGTTTTTTTAAGAATGGAATATTTCGTAACTCTTTGTATATAAGCCATAAACAAACCTAAAAATAACGTGAGTTCGACGAATTCAAAACAATGCAAGCTGTGTGTCAACCATTCGTGAAACATTGATACACGGCTTCTTTGGAAAGCAACAATATGCAGCAATACCAGAAAGAAGGTTGACGATAAAGTTATCAAAGGCTCTATGCTTTGAATGTTCCACTTGTGCTATATTTTTGAGTTCGTCATTGACGGTTTCGATAATGGCTCGTTTCCTGAGGAGTAGTTTGTCAGAAAGTGGTATCAATGATCCTTTCATGTTGCTTTTCAGTTTGGTTATAAGTTGTATGCCGTCAACGAATAGTCTTTCAAATAGGTTCTTGCCGATGTATCCTTTATCACCAACAAGTTTCCCATAGATAAATTCCACAAAAGACTTGTATTCAAGAGATTTACGGTCATCCACATCTCCGGGAGTAATCATGAAGTTCAGAAGCTCTCCACGCTCATTGCATATCAGATGCAGTTTGAATCCGAAGAACCAGCCCATGGAACATTTTCCTCTTTGTGCTATTCCCTTGAACGTTTTATGGATATGGATTCTCTGGTTTTTGCATACCCGTAAGGGGGCACTGTCAACGAAACTGATGCCTGTGCACTTGCCCAAAAGCACCTTCTTGATAAACAGAGCCAGTGGGATAGCCACCTCTTTTTCCAGTTCAACAAAACGGTTATAAGAAACAACCTTTGGAAAAAGATGCCGCATATGCTTGCAGACCTTTTCCAGATAGAAATGCTTCAGACAACGGTATCCCGAATCATGAAAAAGAATCAAAATGAGCATGATTTCTGCCTTGGACATGGTGGAATCACGATGATATTTGCGTTTTTTTGCCGACTTAAGCGTATATTTTGTCATCATGGCATCAAAAAACTTGCAGAATTCATCTGCCATACAAAATAATTCTATAACTTTGCTTTCGGTGATCATAGCGATTATTGTTTGTAATTCTTTGGAATTCAGCACTATAAAGATACAACAATTTTCGCTAATCACCAATTTTACAACTACTTATAATTCATCGAACTCACGTTATTTATACCGTATCGGACAAGGAGAATATTTGACCGTAGGCCGTTTTTATGTGAAGTGAGCAAGCGCTTAAGTATCGGTAGCTTCTGAAAAAACACAGAGATCATTTGAGAGAATTATTTTGATGTAATTGGATCATAACCATGATTTTCTAGGTTTTTTCAGAATGGAAAAAGGAAAGGGGACACCCAAAGTCATTTCGACTGGAGGTGTCCCCTTATTGGTTATTATGTCTTGGTGTCAATCGGTTTTTATCCTACACAAGAGCCTGGTTTTACTTCTTTTTCCGGAGTGATGACGCTGAGTGAACCGTCGTGGTTCACGGCAGAGAGGATCATACCCTGGCTTTCGATACCCTTGAGCTTGCGTGGAGCTAGATTGGCAATGAAGCAAACCTGCTTGCCTACCAGATCTTCCGGCTTGTAGTATTTGGCAATACCCGAAACGATGGTGCGATTCTCCAGTCCGTCGGCAATTTTGAAGCAAAGCAGTTTGTCGGCTTTAGGTACCTTGGTGCATTCCAATACAGTACCTACACGGATATCCAGTTTTTCGAAGTCCTCGAACGGAATGTTCTCTTTGATCGGTTCTGCCTTATAGTTAGCCTCTTCATTCGCTTTCTTGGTGTCCAGCAGCTTCTGGATCTGAGCCTCGATGGCAGCATCCTCGATCTTCTCGAAGAGCAGCTCCGGCTTATTCAGCTGATGGCCTTCCTGCAACAGATTGGTGTTACCCAGCTGGGCCCATTCGAAGGTTTCCATATTCAGCATGTGGCGTAGTTTCTCGCTGCTGAACGGCAGGAACGGTTCGAAGGCGATGGCCAGATTGGCGGTGAGCTGCAAAGAGATGTAGATAATGGTTTTCACACGCTCTGGATCAGTCTTGATGACCTTCCAAGGTTCGCAGTCAGCGATGTACTTGTTACCGATGCGGGCCAGATTCATAGCCTCCTTCTGAGCGTCACGGAACTTGAAGTTGTCCAACAGTTCTTCTACCTTCACCTTTACATCCTTGAACTCATCCAAAGTGGCCTGATCGTATTCGGTCAGCTCACCACAAGCCGGTACCACACCGTTATAGTATTTCTGAGTGAGCTGCAGGGCTCTGTTTACGAAGTTTCCGTAAACAGCTACCAGTTCGTTATTATTGCGTGCCTGGAAGTCTTTCCAGGTAAAGTCGTTATCCTTGGTTTCCGGTGCATTGGCAGTGAGTACATAACGCAGTACATCCTGCTTGCCCTCGAAGTCGCGCAGATATTCGTGCAACCATACGGCCCAGTTGCGTGAAGTGGAAATCTTGTCACCTTCCAGATTCAGGAACTCGTTGCTCGGTACGTTGTCTGGCAGAATGTAGCTGCCTTCAGCCTTCAGCATGGCCGGGAACACGATGCAGTGGAACACGATATTGTCCTTACCGATGAAATGTACCAGACGGCTTTCAGGATCTTTCCACCACTTTTCCCAGGAATCTGGAAGCAGTTCCTTGGTGTTGCTGATATAACCGATAGGAGCGTCGAACCATACATACAGCACTTTGCCCTCGGCACCCTCAACCGGTACTGGAATACCCCAATCCAGGTCGCGGCTTACGGCGCGTGGCTGCAAGCCCATATCGAGCCAGCTCTTGCACTGACCGTATACGTTGTTACGCCATTCCTTGTGGTCTTCCAGAATCCACTGGCGCAACCAGCTTTCGTGCTTGTCGAGCGGCAGATACCAGTGCTTGGTTTCGCGCATCACCGGTTTGGAACCGCTGATGGCACTTTTGGGATTGATCAGATCGGTAGGAGAGAGTGAAGTACCGCACTTCTCGCACTGGTCACCATAAGCACCTTCGGCATGGCAATGCGGACATTCTCCAGTGATATAACGGTCGGCCAGGAAAGTCTGTGCCTCTTCGTCATAATATTGCATAGACGTTTTCTCGATGAACTCGCCTTTGTCGTACAACGTTCTGAAGAACTCAGACGCTGTCTGACGGTGTACTTCCGAACTGGTGCGTCCGTATACATCGAAAGAGATACCGAACTCCTTGAAAGAATCGCGGATCAGCGTGTGATAACGGTCTACCACATCCTGCGGAGTGATACCTTCTTTCTTGGCACGGATGGTGATGGGCACACCGTGCTCGTCCGATCCGCCAATGAACAGTACTTCTTCTTTCTTCAAACGCAAATATCTCACGTAGATATCGGCCGGAACATAGACACCTGCCAGATGTCCGATATGTACCGGACCGTTGGCATAGGGCAATGCCGATGTTACCGTGGTTCTTTTGAATTTCTTATCCATTTTATCGTTTTTTGTTTAATTTACTGTTTTGCTTACAAAGATACGGATAAAAAATGAAAAAGGCACCCAGATTGCGGGTGCCTTTTTCGGTTATCTTTTTCTTGCAGGTCATTCGCCCCAGTTGCTGCGGTCCAGATTGCGGTAACCGATGGCTTCGGCCACATGATGCGTTTCAATCTGTGCGCTTCCTTCCAGATCGGCGATGGTGCGGGCCACACGTAGAATGCGGTCGTAGGCACGGGCCGAAAGTTGCAACCGATTCATGGCTTGGCGCAGCAGTTCCAAACAGCTCTCCGACGGAGTGGCGTAAAGACGCAACAGCTTGCTGTCCATCTGGGCATTGCAATGGATTCCTTTGTAAGGCGCATAGCGTTCGGCCTGTATGGCGCGTGCCTTGATGACCCGTTCGCGGATGGTGGCGCTGCTTTCACCTTTTTCCTTTTGCGAAAGCTCCTGAAAGGATAGGGGTGTGATTTCGATTTGCAAGTCAATGCGGTCTAATAGCGGACCGGAAATCTTGTTCAGATAGCGTTGGATCTGTCCCGGAGTGCAGACACAAGTCTTGTTTGGGTCGTTATAGTAGCCACATGGGCACGGGTTCATGGAGGCGACAAACATGAACGAACAGGGATAAGTGATCGTGTATTTGGCCCTTGAAATGTTGATAACCCGATCCTCAAGAGGCTGACGCAGTACTTCCAGGGAGGCACGTGAGAATTCCGGAAGCTCGTCACAGAAAAGCACGCCGTTGTGCGCCAGACTGATTTCTCCCGGTTGCGGGTTGGTACCACCGCCAACAAGGGCCACCTGTGAGATGGTGTGATGCGGAGCACGGAACGGACGTTGTGCTATGAGTGTTGTGTCTTTTCCTAATTTTCCAGCCACAGAATGAATCTGTGTGGTTTCCAGACTCTCGGTAAGTGTCAGCGGAGGTAAAATGGATGGCAACCGTTTGGCCATCATGGACTTTCCGCTTCCCGGAGGACCGATCATGATGAGATTATGTCCGCCGGCTGCGGCTACTTCCAGGGCACGTTTTACATGTTCTTGTCCCTTGACATCGGCAAAGTCAAATTCATGCTGGGCCTGTCTTTCATAAAAATCTTTCCGGGTATCTAATATCTTGGGAGTAATACTGTCTTTACCGTTCAAAAAATCAATGACCTGACGGATATGATTGGCACCATATACCTTAAGCTGATTGACAACAGCAGCTTCGCAGACATTCTGTTCCGGCACAATCAGGCCTTCATAGCCGAGTGTTCGGGCTTTGATGGCCATCAGTAAAGCTCCGGTCACCGGCTGTATGCTTCCGTCCAGACTAAGTTCGCCTACCATCATGAAACGTTCCAGCCGTTCCGTGCATACGGTTCCTTGGGTTGCCAGAATACCTATAGCCAAAGGCAAATCATATCCCGCACCTTCTTTTCGGATGCTGGCTGGTGCCATGTTAACGACGATTCTTTTGGACGGAAATTCATATCCACTGTTTTCGATAGCCGAGATGATGCGTTCGTGACTTTCCTTGACAGCACTGTCCGGCAAACCCACCAAAAAGAATTTGATTCCTCTTGATGCGTGCACTTCAATGGTCACGGGTATGGCCTCAAGACCTTGAATGGCTGCTCCAAAAACTTTTACCAGCATGCGACTTGTATTGATGTTTTTATTTGAGACGCTTTTCTATTTCCGGACGAATGTCTTTCTCCAAGCTTCGGCCTCGGGCAATAACAGTTTGTTTGTGGTCAATCAGGATATGGTAAGGAATGTCATTGATATTCAGTTTCTGCAATAAGGGATTGTCCCAGGCTTTAAAGTCACAATAAACCGGCCAGTTTATTGTGTCGCGTTGCATACTTCCTTTCAGTATCTGAGGATTGATATCCAGAGAGTAACTGAAGAAACCCAAGCGGGAAGAGTATTTTCTTTGCAGTTTTTTCGTCTGGTAAATAATATACCCGCTATTGCGCCAACTAGCCCAGAAAGAAATTAGGGTAAGCTGTTTAGACAGCCTGTCTGAATGGATGGTATCTCCTTTGATGCAGGATAATGTGAACGAAGGAAGTTTTTTGCCTACAGTATTGTTTCCCAAAGCTAGTATTTTACCACGCAAAGCCTTTAAAGGAATATTCTCCGGTTGTGCCTTGGTCAGAACCTGATACAGGTCCCAAACTTTCTTGTAATTATCTTCAGGATAATTCAGAAAATATTCCTTGAACAGAAAAATGCTGACTGCTGATTCCGCTTGCTTCCGGATAAACTGTTCGGCAGACGAGACAAGTTCTTGCTTGCTGCTTTTTAGATTCTTCATCCGAAATTGAGTCATATCCTCATTTTCGGGACTGCCAGTAATTTCCGTTTCGTTGAGTTTCCGGGCATCGCCCTTTAATTTTACCTGTTGTCCTCCTTCTGCGAAGATGACATGTTCGGAAAAATTAGGATAGAGCAACATCAGTGTCGTTTTCTTTTTCAGGGGAATCCGATATTCGAACTTACCTTCAACAAGCTTTACCGTGTCCAGATGGTCTATAGCACCTTCAGGACTGTAAATATAGAATTCACCCTGCTGCAGGTGATCAAATTCTCCACTTAATAAAAAGTGGTCTTTAGAATTTCTACAGCTGAGCAGGGTGAATACTGATAAAATATAGAGAAATATTCTCTTCATTCTTTAATTTTACAGTTAATTACTTAACCAGGCTTTCAATGGTAGAAGCGAAGTTTGCAAACTCAAGGTCAGTTGCGGCACGTTTTGCCAAAGAAGCATCCTTGCTGATAGCTGCGCTCAAGTTGCTGCTTACACCAGCTGCGTCGTTGGTACGTGCAGCTACGATAGCCTTCAGATAAGAAGTGTATGCATCTGCATTCTTCACATTATTCAAAGTAGTCTTGGCTGAAGCATAGTCCTTGTTCAGGATCTGAGCCAAAGCAGCACTGTTGGTGTTTACACCGCTCAGGTTGCTGGCAGCCTGCTGGTAATTACCCTTAGCGATCTGGATGTTACCCATGATTTCCTTGAATGAGTCTGCACCAGAACCCTTGGCGATATAAGTTTCTGCAGTAGAAACGTCACCCTTGGCCAAAGCGATCAGAGCCAGGTTGGTGTTGACTTCGCTAGCATCGCCCTTCAAAGATTTAGCCTTGTTCATGTAGCTTTCTGCAGAGCTCAAATCTCCCTTAGCGTAAGCCAACTGGGCCAGGTTGTTGTAAGCACGGTAATCGTTTGCATACTGCTGGGTAGCTTTCTGATACCAAGTCTCTTTCTCTGCTGGAGTGCTTACCAAAGTTGCTCCGTAAAGAAGTTCCTCATTGCTCAGCTTGCTAGCATCTGATTTGAACTGTGCCAGGATTTCGTCATCGCTGCGGCCGATCAACTCGTAGTTGATAGTCAAGCGGGCACGACGCAATTCTGGAAGAACGGTTTCAGCCAGTTCCTGGAATACAGCAGACATATTCTTGATCTGTGCTTCTCTTTCTTCCGGTTCCTTATACATAGACAATACACGCAAGATTACGTCCTTGTCCTGAATGTTGCTCTGAGAAACCAATTCCTGGAAACCGTCCCAATCCTCAGCTGTATACTTGGTCTTGATGTCGCTTTCCATCTTGTTGGCCTTCAACTCCTTGTTTACATACTTCTCAGAGTTGTTCTGACGATTTTCAGCCAAGCGGGTATTCAGATCCAAAGCACCGTCTGGAGAAGCATAGGCTGAAATTTCGATATCGCTCAAAGCTTTGCCCTTCTGGTCAGCCTTGATGTCTTTCAAAGTCTGGATAAAGTCTTTGATAGAAGTAGATGACAACTCGCTATTGCGGATGTTTGCCTGTTGGATCAAGAACTTGATAGTAGCTTCCTGACGCTGTTTGATGATACGCTGGAAACCGTCTGGAGCAATTGCAGGATTGGCTGAAGCCAAAGTGTTCTTTAATAATTCAGAAGTTGCAACAACACCATAACCGATTTTAACTTCAGGAACTGTTACGGTCTTCTTTCCAACTTTTGCATCGAATCTCAGATACAAATCTGCTTTCTGCATGGCTGGAACAAAATCAAAGATGCTCTTCATAGTGTAATTGCCACCCATCTTGTAAGAGATTGTCTGGTTGTTACCATCAACTTTCTCTCCTTGGAATGTTGCGCTGGCACCAGTTGCCTCTCCGCCTTCATACTTCAAAACCGGAGTAACGGTTACAACCGCTTTCTTCTTCATGTACTTTTCCGGGAACTGACCATTGATAGTTGCTGGTACCTGACCTGCTACGCTTTCCAATGGAGTAGGAGTCACTGTAAAGTTGTCGGCAGACAATGCGCCCAACTTTTTACAAGAGGTGAATGCCAATGCAGACACCACTGTCATTGCTAGATAAAAATTTTTACGCATACTAACTTAAATTATGTTATTCGTTGCAGTTGCAAAGATAAGTAACTTTGTCCAACAAAGAGACTTATTAGATTGAAAACTTGCAAAAAAAATAATAAAACCGTGTTTTTCTTATCTTTTTTGTCTGTTGGTTTCCTTTTTATTGATATTCCGAGGGTGATGATTCAGTATTTCCTGACGGATCCGTGACGTATCTATATGAGTGTATATCTCTGTAGTGGCGATACTTTCATGTCCCAACATGCATTGAATGGCCCGTAAATTGGCTCCTCCCTCAAGCAAATGGGTGGCAAAAGAATGACGGAATGTATGAGGACTGATACTCTTATGAATACCAGCTCGTTCGGCCTGTTCTTTGACAATGTAAAACACCATAATACGGGTTAATGGGGTTCCCTTTCTGAAACTGATAAAGACATAATCTTCGTTACCGGTTTTGATAGGAATGTGAACCCGGTCGGCAAACCAATAGTCCAGTTCTTTAATGGCACGTTCCGAGATGGGAACCAGACGCTCTTTGTTGCCTTTTCCTTCTACACGGATAAAGCCTTCTTTTAGATAAAGATTGGAGATCTTCAACTGGCACAGTTCACTTACTCGAAGCCCACAGCTGTAAAGGACTTCCAGCATGGCCCGATTGCGTTGGCCTTCTTGTTTGGAAAGGTCTACACAATCAATCATCTGATCGATTTCTTCAACCGTAAGGACGTCCGGAATATGACGGGATATTTGAGGACCTTCCAGAAGTTCGGTCGGATCTTGCTCCATGATGCCTTCCAGCAATAAAAAACGGTAAAAAGAGCGAAGTCCGGAAAGAATACGTGCCAATGAGCGGCTGCTGATGCCCATGTCTATTAGCATTCCGCAGAATTCCTGTAAATTTTCGATTGTAACAGCATTGTAATATAACTGTTTTTCCAAAAGAAATTCCTGTAAATGTTTCAGGTCATTTTGATAGGCTTCAAGCGTATTGGAGGATAAAGATTTCTCTAATTGGAGATATTGATTATATTTACGTAAAACACTTTTATCTATAATCAGATTGTTCTGCTGATTTTTTGCGGGATATTCCATTCTTTTTGCTAACTTTGTACCCAAATTTTCACAAATATAGAGAATAAAACATGAGAATACAAATCATTAACGGACCGAACATTAATTTATTGGGTAAGAGAGAACCCGGAATCTATGGTTCTGTCCCGTTCTCAGACTTTTATGACCTACTGAAAAAGCAATATCCACAGGTGGAGTTTGATTATTTTCAGAGTAATATTGAAGGAGAACTGATCGATGTTATCCAGAAGGTGGGTTTTGACTATGAAGGAATTGTATTGAATGCTGGTGCTTATACACATACATCTATTGCGCTTCAGGATGCTATTCGGGCTGTAACGGCACCGGTTATAGAAGTGCATATCAGTAATGTGCATCAAAGAGAGTCATTTCGCCATGTGTCAATGATTTCGGCTGCCTGTAAGGGCGTGATTTGTGGCTTTGGGCTGGATTCCTATCGTCTGGCAGTTGAAGCTCTTTTGAATTTAAAAAAATGATATTAAATACTAAGTGATTATGATGCTTAAACAGACAAAAATCGTAGCTTCCATTTCTGATTTGAGATGTGACGTGGAGTTTATCCGTTCCTTGTATGAGGCGGGTATGAATGTAGTTCGTATGAATACGGCTCATGCAAACAGAGAAGGATTTGAGAGATTGATTGCTAATGTGCGTACGGTGTCTAACCGTATTGCCATTTTGATGGATACAAAGGGACCGGAGGTACGTACAACAGAATGTGCTGACGGTTCAATTGATTTTAAGACCGGTGATGTTGTTCGTATTGTTGGTAATCCAGAACAGAAAACCACCAAAGAATGTATTGCCGTGACTTATACTCATTTTGTGAATGACCTGAATGTCGGTGATGAGGTTCTGATGGATGATGGCGAACTGGATCTGCGTGTGACAGAGAAAACCGATGATGCCTTGATTTGCGAGATCTGTAACGATGCCACTTTGGGTAGCCGTAAAAGCGTGAACGTGCCGGGCGTAAGAATCAATCTGCCTTCACTGACAGAAAAGGACCGCAACAATATTTTGTATGCCATTGAGAAGGACATTGATTTTATCGCTCACTCTTTTGTCAGAAACAAACAGGACGTGATGGATATCCGTCAGATTCTGGACGCATACGGTAGTGATATCCGTATTATCGCCAAAATCGAGAATCAGGAAGGTGTGGATAATATCGACGAGATTCTGGAAGTGGCCGACGGTGTAATGGTGGCTCGTGGTGATTTGGGTATCGAAGTACCTCAGGAGCGTATTCCGGGTATCCAGCGCCAGTTGATCAGAAAGTGTATTCTGGCCAAGAAGCCGGTAATCGTGGCTACTCAGATGCTGCACACTATGATCAACAATCCGCGTCCAACCCGTGCAGAGGTTACCGATATCGCCAACGCTATTTATTACCGTACCGATGCTTTGATGCTGAGTGGTGAGACTGCATATGGAAAATATCCGGTTGAGGCTGTCCGTACCATGGCTAAGATCGCGGCTCAGGCAGAGAAGGATAAATTGGCAGAGAACGATATCCGCATCCCATTGGAAGAGGGTACCGACGTAACCGCATTCCTGGCTAAGCAGGCTGTGAAGGCTACTACCAAACTTCCTATCCGTGCGATTATCACCGATAGCTTCAGCGGCAGAATGGCTCGTAACCTGGCTGCCTTCAGAGGAAAGTATCCGGTATTGGCTATCTGTTATAAGGAAAAGACCATGCGTCATTTGGCATTGTCTTACGGTGTAGAGGCAATCTATATGCCGGAGAAGGCCAACGGACAGGCATACTATTTCGCCGCACTGCGCAAGTTGCTTGATGACGGTGTATTGACTGAAAACGAGATGGTGGCTTATCTGAGTGGTGGTAAGCAGGGCGCACAGACTTCATTCCTGGAAATCAATGTTGTGGGTGATGTCTTGAAGTATGCCATGGATTATGTATTGCCAAACCGCAATCGTTATCTGTAATCAGATTCTGAGATGAAAGAAACGGATCTTTTGGATGAATATATCCTGAATCATATTGATCCGGAAGGAACATACCTGAAAGCTTTATATCGGGCGACGCATGTACATTTACTGCGTCCCCGAATGGCTTCGGGACATCTGCAAGGACGTATGCTGAAGATGTTCGTAAAGATGATACGTCCGAAACAGGTCCTGGAAATAGGCACTTACAGCGGATATTCTGCTTTGTGTCTGGCCGAAGGGTTACCGGAAGGCTCCATGTTGCACACCTTTGAGATCAATGATGAGCAAGAGGATTTTACACGGCCATGGTTGGAAGGGTCAGATTATGCAGACAAGATCCGTTTTTATATCGGTGACGCTCTGAAACTTTTACCTGAAATGGATATTGTGTTTGATCTGGCTTTCATTGATGGAGACAAGCGTCGCTATTTGGACTATTACGAACTGGTGCTTTCCAAGTTATCTCCCGGAGGATATATTTTGGCCGACAATACATTATGGGACGGCCATGTGTTGGAAGAACAACCTCATGCCAATGATCTTCAGACAAAGGGTATCATGCATTTCAATGACTTTGTGGCCGCAGATAAACGTGTAGAAAAGGTGATTCTTCCGATGCGTGACGGATTGACTATTATAAGAAAAAAAGAATAAAAGATGGAAACAACCAGACAAAACAAGATAGCTCGTTTGATTCAAAAGGAATTAAGCGAGATTTTTATGCTCCAGACAAAAATCATGAAAGGGGTGCTGGTTACGGTAAGTGTGTGCCGTATCAGTCCCGACATGAGTATTTGCAGAGTATATCTAAGTGTTTTCCCAAGTGCACGTGCTGAGGAAATTATCAAGAACATTAATGAAAACGCAAAGGCGATTCGTTTTGAATTAGGCACGAGAGTGCGTCATCAGTTGCGTATCATCCCAGAGTTAAAATTCTTTTTGGACGATTCTTTGGACTATATTGAAAATATCGACCACTTATTAAATAATGTGACGGGAGACTCCCGGAGTATCGGAAAGAAGTCTGAGACAGAAGACTGATCTTTCTTCTTAAGTAATCAGTATGGCAAATTTTCCTTATTATATCGCCAGGCGTTACCTGTTTTCCAAGAAATCGCATAATGCGATCAATATTATATCCATTATTTCGGTATGCGGTGTAGCCTTTACTACAATGGCATTGGTATGTACATTGTCTGTATTCAATGGTTTTCAGGATCTGGTTGCGTCTTTTTTCACGTCTTTTGATCCACAACTGAAAATTATACCGGTAGAAGGAAAGGTCTTTTATAAAGATGATCCTGCAATCCGTCAATTGCGTAACGATAAGGATATTGCTTTGTTTTCGGAGTGTCTGGAAGATAATGCACTTGCTATTTATCGGAACCGGCAGGTGATGGTACACATTAAAGGAGTGGGAGATCAGTTTTCTGAACTGACTGATATTGATAAACTGCTTTATGGTGACGGTTCATTTGTGCTGCATGCAGATGTGCTGCAATATGGAGTACCGGGGATCAGATTGGCTAATTCTTTAGGTTTAGGTGCTTATTTTGAGGATCCTCTTCAGATTTATGCACCTAAAAAAGGGGCGCAAATCAATCTTTCCAATCCTGCAGCTTCTTTTTCACAGAGTGAGCTCTACTCTTCGGGGGTAGTCTTCTCAGTCAATCAGGAGAAATATGATAATAATTATATTTTAACCTCCATTGATTTTGCCCGTAATCTGTTTGATCAACCTGACATGGTTTCTTCCATAGATCTGAAATTACGCGAGGGAGTGGATGTAGACCAGGCGAAGAGCCGGATTCAGCTCCTTTTAGGTGAAGAACGTTTTAAGGTGTTGGATCGTTATGAACAGCAGGCGGATATCTTTCGTATTATGAGGGTGGAAAAGCTTATTGCATATATTTTTCTGACGTTTATCCTTTTGATTGCCTGTTTCAATATTATTGGGTCCGTGTCCATGTTGATAATTGATAAAAAGGATGATGTCCGTACATTGCGGAATCTGGGAGCTAACGACAATCAGATTATTCGGATATTCTTATATGAAGGACGCATGATATCTGCTATGGGGGCCGTCATCGGTTTGATATCCGGTTTGGGCTTGTGTTGGTTGCAGCAAACCTATGGTCTTATAAAAATGGGATCTTCTGAAGGAATGTTTTTAGTTGATGCTTATCCTGTAAGTGTATATTGGGGAGATCTGCTCCTGGTATTCATTACTGTTCTTTTGATTGGATTTGCAGCTTTGTGGTATCCTATCCGTTATTTGGGAAGACGTTTGATCAGTTGATAAATGAGTTATAGGATAGAATTTGCTATCCTCTTAGGCATAAAGAAACGAGCTATCTCAAATTCTTTATTGGAGTATGAGATAGCTCGTTTTGTATTTCACAATTATCTATTCAGGAAAGGATAGGTTAATAGGATACCGTTCCTTTTGTTTATTATTCCAGTGTTATCCGCTCGGCTACTATCCGGTCACGTAAGAATATGGTAGCAGACTCCTCAAATTTTTCAACAGATTCGGTTGTCAGAAATCTGCAGGTTCCTTTTTTGGTACATAATGCTTCAATATTTGTATTATGCTGTAGATATTTTTTCAGGCTAGCAGCTACATAATCACCTTGTGGGATTATTTTTATCGTTCTTGGGGTGTACTTCAGAATTTTATTGAGCAAAAGAGGATAATGAGTACAACCAAGAATAATGGTGTCTATTTCCGGGTCCTTTCTTAATAGGTTACCAATACGTTTTTGAACGAAATAATCTGCTCCGGGGGAGTCAAATTCATTGTTTTCAACCAAAGGAACCCACATAGGGCAACTTTCTCCGTGAACAACAATTTCAGGAAACAGCTTATGGATTTCCAACGGGTAGGAGTTGGAATTAATGGTACCTTGCGTTGCGAGAATACCAATATGTCTTGTTTTGGTGATATCACCGATGCATTCTGCGGTAGGCCGGATTACGCCAAGTACTCTTCTTTGTGGGTCTAGTAAGGGGAGATCTTTTTCCTGGATGCTTTTCAGCGCTTTGGCTGAGGCTGTATTGCAAGCAAGGATAACTAAATGACATCCCATGGAAAAGAGTTTCTTTACAGCCTGCAAGGTAAATTCGTATACAACCTCAAAAGAGCGTGTACCATATGGAGTTCGTGCGTTATCCCCTAAATATAAATAATCATATTGGGGTAGTAACTGCCTGAATTGTCTCAGTATTGTGAGACCTCCGTATCCGGAATCAAAAACGCCGATAGGTCCTGGGGCTTGTGGTAATTCTATTTTGTTCATTGTTGAAGGTTTCAGTTTGGGGTAATATGCATGAGCGAACTGTCAATGCTTTTGAGAAAGTCATTGGATATGGTATCGGTATCTGCAGTTTGAATGAGTGTATCTTGTTTCTCGCTACTCTTATTTGAAGTATTGTTTGTCGGGGCTGATACATTGGTTACATTGGATTTTGCCAGACCGAGTTTTACAAGTACCATGTGTGAGATATCTGTGCCTGCAACTTTATTAATAAAAGGGCAGGTATTATTATCTGTATTAAGGACGAAAGCAAGGTTTTGCTCCTGTCCAACCGATTCTATGGCCTGGTTTAGTTTGTTCATGGCTTCCTGACGCATTTCTACTTCTGCGTTTTGTAGCAGGGTCTCTGTTTCTTCTCTAAACTTAATGCCGTTATTGATTAAGGATTGCAGTTCGTTTTGGCGTTTTTGAAGTATATTTTCAGGAAAATCTTTTTGTCCTTGAAGGAACTCTGCATATTTTCTTACCAGTTCATCCTCTGATCGTTTGGCTTCTTCATTACATTTATCTTTTAGAATCTGAAGATTCTGAATCGCATTCTTATATTCGGGCATCATTCTGATAATCTTTTGATAACTCAAATACCCAAAACGTACCTGTCCGCAAGCAACGTGTGCCGATAATAAGAGTAAAAGGAATAATAGATTTCTGAACATAAAATCGTTTTTTTTATCACTGCAAAAATAATTCTTTTGCTTGAAACGATGGTTATTTTTGTCAAAAAAGTAAAAGAGGAGACTTTAAAAGCCTCCTCTTTTACTTTTATCAGATGTTTTGAATTACTGTAAACCCAGCTTCTTTTTAATTTCTGCTGTTACATCTGTACTCAAAGTTGTGCTGATGTAAGGTACTCCGGCTGTAACATCCATGATATAAACATAATTGCCTGCCTGACCGATTTCTTTGATTGCATTCAGCATTTTATCAGAGATTGCCTGCATCTTTTCCTGTGAAGCTTTCTGGAGTGCAGCCTGATTGTCCTGATAGCTTTGTTGGATACGTTGCTGCAAGTCTGTTAATTCAGTCTCTCTGCGCTGACGTACATTGTCCAAGAGATTAGCTCTTTCTTTTTCATACTCTGCTGCCTTTTTCTGGAATTCATCCTGCATACGCTTCAGATCGTCTTCATACTGCTTTTGTAGGTTCTGCAGTTCTGTCTGTGCTGCCTGATATTCCGGCATAGCCTGGATAATATCTGCAGAATTAAAGTGTCCAAACTTTTGGGCAAAGACTGTCAGCGGAGCTAACAGAAGGCAAACTAAAATTAATTTTTTCATTATGCTTTAATTTATTAAGTTATTTGTTTTTCTAGATAAGCGATTGCAAAAATACGAATGTTAATTTGAATATCCTAATTTGGCAAGCACTTCATTGCTAATATCTGCTTTAGGAGAGGCAAATATAATGCCAGCGTCAGAGGCGCGGTCCAAAATCAGAGAATAGCCTTTTGAGTCACAAATATCTTTGATGGCGTTGTATATTTCGTCCTGAATTGGTGCCATCAGGCTTTGGCGTTTTTTGAAAAGTTCCCCTTCCGGACCAAAATATTTTTTTCTAAGTTCGGCGGCTTCCTTTTCTTTCGCTACAATCGCATTTTCTTTCTCTGTTTTCTGTTCATTACTTAAAAATACAGCTTCACTCTGATAATTCTTATAGAGTGTTTGCGCTTCCGTATTTAAAGCATCTACCTCTGCCATCCATTTTTTAGATACTTGGTTCAGTTGTTCATTGGCCCGTTCATAGGCTGGTATCTTCTTTAGGATGTACTCCATATCTACCAAGGCAAACTTTTGAGCTTTGGTTTCAGATATGCCGCATGAAAGCATAATCAGCAGAATCCAAAATAGTTTTTTCATAAGAACCTCCTTTTTTAAAATTCTTGTCCTAAGATAAAGTGGAAGTTGTTTCCACCTTTTGTACCGAATACTTTGTCGAAACCGTATGCCCAGTCAATACCCATCAGGCCGACCATTGGCAGGAAGATGCGGACTCCGACACCGGCAGAACGCTTCATGTCAAATGGATTAAACTTCTTGACATTATTCCATGCATTACCTCCCTCAACAAAAGCCAACGCATAGATATTGGTTGAGGTTTGAAGCATGAGCGGGTAGCGAAGCTCCAAAGTGAAGCGGTCATAAGCATATCCGGTATAGCCGTTTGGAGTCAACGAACCGTTTGAATAACCGCGCAGTCCGATAGTCTCTGTTGCGTAGTTTGATGAATATCCAGAAGTACCGTCACCTCCTACGTAGAATGTTTCAAATGGAGATGGTTTGTACTGGTTATATGAGCCTACAATACCAAATTCCACACGGGTCATCAACACCGGACATTTGTTCTTTCCGGTTAAAGCCGTATAGGTCTTGCTTCTGAATTTCCATTTGTGATATTCCACCCATTTGTATTTCTTTTGAAGTTCATTCTGATATGAAGAACTTTGGTAATCATTACCCAATGACTTGTAGTCGATGTTGTCAAATAACGAGTAAGGCGGCGTTAATGAAACTGAGAAGGAGAATTCAGATCCTCTTCTTGGATAAATCTGGTTGTCCGTAGAGTTTCTTCCAAGTGTCAGGTTCAGATTGATGTTATTGCAAGTACCATTGGCAATGAGGAAGTATCTCCAGTCCTTCAGAACATATCGGTTATACGATAAGCTTGTCATTAACGTGAAATAGTCGTCTGGCCACCGTAAACGTTTACCCCATCCGAGTGAAACTCCAAATACCTTAACATACTTATCAGGATCGTAGAAGTTCTCATAATAGTTAGAACTTGTTGATCCCAGACCATAGAGGTAATTGTAATAGCTGTTATAGTATGCTTCGTTATAGAAACGGTCGTTTACCTCAGTCTGTTTGGAGTAGAAAGCGGAGAAGGAAAGACTGTTCGGTCGCTTGCCGCCAAACCACGGATTCAGATAACTGATGCTGTATGACTGATAATATTGTCCGTTGGTTTCACCGCTGATACTGAAGGTTTCTCCATTACCTTGCGGAAGAATTCCACGGCGCAATCCGTCTTTATTGAATAGATTGGCCATACAGAAGTTGGAGAACTTCAATCCGATACGTCCGATGACACCTGTTTGTCCGTAACCCAATGAGAATTCAATCTGGTCGTTTGACTTTGAAGTCAATCCCCAGGAAAGATCTACTGTTCCGGTTTCCGGATCCGGCTGGATATCATACTGAATATTTTCCGGGTCGAAGTGTCCCATAGACGCGATTTCGCGGTATGAACGTTCCAATGCCTCCTTGCTGAACAGGTCACCCGGTTTGTTACGTAACTCGCGGCGCACGACATTTTCGTAAACACGGTCATTTCCGGAAATCTTTACGTGCTTAATAGTGGCTTGGGTTCCTTCAGAAATACGTATTTCCAAATCAATGGAATCCCCGTCAATATTAACTTCTACCGGATCGATGCTGGAGAATACATAACCATTGTTCAGATATAGATTGGCAATCGCATCCTCATCCATATTCAGACGCTTGTTCAACTCTGTCTGATTGTATACATCTCCGCGGTTCATCTTGAGCAGACGATTCAGGAATTCAGTATTGTATAAAGTATTACCGACCCATGATATATTGCGCAGATAATATTTTTGTCCTTCGTCAATTTTTACGTAGATGTTTACGGTCTTTTCATCATGATTCCATACACTGTCTGCTACAATCATGGCGTCACGGTATCCCAACTCATTGTATTTGTTGATCAGGTTCTGCTTATCTTCTTCGTAATTTTCAGGGACGAATTTCTTTGTACGGAACCAGCTGGCAACCTTACCCTTTTCGTTGGTTTTCTTAAATGCACCAGGTTTGAATAGCGTTCCTTTGATCTGTTTGTCGGTCAAGGCTTTGTTTCCATCCAAAACAATCTGGTGAATTTTGATTTTGGACTTCTTGTCGACATTAACATCCAGAATCACCTTGTTGTTTTCGTTGATGTCATCTCTTTGTATGAAGTGGATTTCCGCATTTTTATATCCTTTTTCTTCAAAATATCTTTTTGCCAGGATTTCCGCTTTGTCGAGCATATTCGGAGTGATCTGGGCGTCTTTAATCAAACCCAGTTTGGATTCCAGATCTTCTTTTTCAGATTTTTTGACTCCGTTGTAATTGATTTGGGATATTCTGGGACGCTGGCTTAATTGAATATGTAGAAAAGCTTTCTGGTCTACAATACTGTCCACTTCAATTTTGACATTGGAGAAAAAACCGTTCTTCCAGTATCGTTTTACGGCTTGGGTGATTTCCTCGCCAGGCAGGCTGATTTTTTGTCCTACCGACAGTCCGGATATGCCGATAAGCAGATAATCGTCGTAATTTTTGACTCCATCTACGCGGATTCCTCCAATTGTACATTCAATAGGAGTTCTGGAATATTCAATATCCGGTTTGATTTGAATATTCTTATTGTCTTGCGCCCATGAAGAAGTGATGTTCCCGCAGAGGATTGCGGTGGTCAGTCCTATTATGAATTTCTGTTTCATGTGTTTGAGTCCTTTATTGTTCTGCCACTTGTTCACTGGTTTTGCCAAATCTTCTTTCTCGTGACTGATAATCAACGATGGCTTTACAGAATTCTTCTTCGGTAAAGTCTGGCCAATATGTATCACAGAAATAAAGTTCCGTGTATGCGCATTGCCAGAGCAAATAGTTGCTGATTCTGAGTTCGCCGCCTGTACGGATAAGTAAATCCGGATCTGGCATGAAGTTGGTATTCAGGTGCTTGCTGATCACCTCTTCATTAATATCTTCTACAGTTAGTTGCCCTTTTATGATCTCACTGCTAATATTTTTTATCGCTTGGGTGATTTCCCATCTGGAAGAGTAGCTCAAGGCAATGATCATGGTCATTTTGCTATTTTGAGCTGTACGCTGCATGCACTCTTTCAAACGTTGTTGTACGCTTTCCGGTAAGCGTGACTGATCTCCGATGACACGGAACCGTACATTGTTTTTCATGAAAATCTCCTCTTCCAGATGATCCAGAATTAGTCCCATCAGAGCAGTAATCTCTGCCGCGGGTCTGTTCCAGTTTTCGGTAGAGAATGTGTATAGCGTTAGGTATTTTACACCTAGTCTTGTGGCTTCTTCTGTGATCTTCTTAACAGTTTCCACACCTTGTTGGTGCCCTGCAACACGTGGCAGTCCCTGAGCTTTAGCCCACCGACCGTTTCCATCCATAATGATGGCTACATGCTCAGGAATGCGCGATTTATCTATAAGTTCTTTGTAAGGCATATATACTAGTTATTACATAATCTGTATTTGGGAAATAAATCATAGGTGATATAGAGCAGACTCATCGAATAGCAGTCTTTATTTTTCAGACCTTTGGCTGGAATACCGTAGGGGTGAATTGCTTGAGCTCCTTCCGGGTCTGTTGTGTCTAATGCGTCACTGGTTGTGAAGCGGATACTCCATTCAAAACCTATATTAATTCTTTCCTTTAATTTATATTTAACTCCTACCCCTATCGGGATATTAAATCCCACGACAATGTCTGCAGGTTTAGGGGCAAAGGTCAGTCCGGCACCGAGTAACATGTAGGGGGTGATTCTGCTGTTGTCTTTGTAGCTCTTTCCAGTACCATAACCCCAAAAATTGAATTCAAATTGGGCACCTAAATCAAATACATTTCTGGTGAATGTTACTGTTGCCGGTGTTCCACCTTCTGTTGAGGGTGCATATCCGTCTTCCGGAATGAAAACATTTTGATTGTCTCCTTTTATATGTCCCAGGAACAGATTGCCTTTTATAGCCATTCTGGGATTGAAAATGTAGCGCGCCATAATACCTCCGCTACCTCCCAGGTTTCGAAAAGGGGTATTGTTCAGGTCGCCAAGATAAAAACTTCCTCCTAAGGCACCGCCCAATTCCATTCTGTATTCCAGTTCCTGTCCGCTGACCGGATGTATTCCGGTTATCAAGATCAGAAGCCAAATGAAGATTGCTTTTTTCATGCCTTAATGTTTCTTGGGATGTTATTCTTTACTTTTTGTTGAATCCCAGTTCGTTTAAACGTCCTTTCCAGACAGATGAGCCACAAATCAACCAAATAAAATGGTCAGAGTCTACAGCGGCAGTTACCTGTTGTGTCGTTCCTTTTACCGGGAATGGCATTACGATTTCGTCATCTTCTTTCCAGGTAATGCCGTTATCCTTGCTGATATAGAGCTTGTTGTAGGCTACCTGATCTTTTCCGTTGACCGGCTTGCCTCCAAAGGCAATAATCTGATTGTTGTAATAAATTAAAGATAAATCGCTTAGATTCGGACAAGTATATGTATTTTCACTATTTGTCGGAAAATACATCCAATCCAGATTTTCATTGCTGTTTGTCAAAAACAGTTTGCTCCAGATTACGGCGGTTGTATCCTGGGTGTATATTTCTGGCGCTCTGTTTCCAATCATCATCATTCGTTGATTGCCATTATTCAAGGAATAATATATTCCGGCCAGATCCTGTGTCGGAAGCCAGTCCGTAGGAGAGTCCAAGACGTCTTTAATCCAAGTTTTTCCATCGTTTTCGCTATAAACGATTTCGTTGTTGCTCAATGCGAATAGTTTGGAGGCTCCTCCCGCAATCAGGTGAGTGATATACTGTTCTGTGCTAACAGCAGTCCAAGTTGTTCCGTCGGCAGAAGTGAGCAACTTTCCATTTTTTGTATTCAAATATAATTTGTCATCCAAGACCGTGAGTGAGCGAACCTCGGCGGCATCGCATCCTGTTGTAGAAACTTGATCCCAGTTATTTCCGTTCCAGGTTGTGGCATATATGGTACCGTATTTGTCACCAAGCACAAAAATGTGGTTATTCCAAAAGACAGCTTTAGTCTGTTGCATGTCTTCAAACGGAGCATTATCTGCTATCTTTTGCCAAACAAATTTTTCGCCGTCTTGCTGGTGTACATTCAATTTCATTTCATAATCCCGATATGCTTGTCCGTCACTGGACATTACCCGGAAGGTCAGCAGATAAGAGAAATCAATAGAGTCGGAAGAACTGTATATTTTCCATTCAGGTTCCGCTTCTCCGGCAATACAGTAGGCAACACTTCCTGCCGCAGAGATCGAAGCCAAAATACTTTCTGGATGGCTGCCGTAGGGCAGAGAGTCCCGGTTGTAGATTTTATTGTTCAGCTGATCAATGGTCATGGGGAAATAACTGCCGGAGTAGTTGGTTGTATAGGTACTGTCCGCTCCGTCAGATCCTGTTGTGTGCATGGTACGCTTAACCTGTCCCAAAGTAAACCCTGTGATGATGGCTTCGTTGCTCAGAGTATAATTGATTTCATCACTGCATGATCCTAAAAAACTAGCCAGGATTGCAATGATCGGAAGAAATAATTTTCTCATTACGGTGTTCGATTATGATTTTAATTTTGCAAAAATACTCACATTTTTTTCTTTGACGAAAATTAATTCGTTGAATTATCTAAAATTATGGATAAAAACCGTGCTTCTGTTTCTATTTGAGTTCAAACGCTATCAGAATGATTTTGCGCAAGCTCCCAGATTCTGTTCAAAACATAGGATGTCGTGCAGATGATACTGTTTGATAACCGAAGGAATACGTGTGGGGATAAGGGGAGCATCAATACCCTTTTTCAGGGATATCGGGCTGCGTTCTATATAAATTTCATCCCACAAGCCTTGACTGATAAACTGCTGTAAAACAGATGATCCTCCTTCTACCAGCAAGGACAGAATGTTTTTTTGATATAAGTCGTTCATAATTTGAGCCAGTAAATTATGAGTTCTGTCCAACACTTGTACAGATACATGTTTGGGCAATGCTGACGGATCATGTTCGGAACTGGTCGTATAAATAAGGGTCGGTTGTGTCGTTTCCTGGAATATTTTTAGATTTTTAGGAAATTTTCCCCGTGTATCTATAATCAGACGTAGGGGAGAGGAACCTCCCCAAAAACGTACGTTCAGTGATGGATTGTCTTTTATGGCTGTTCCGCCTCCTACGAGAATAGCCTGATGTTCTGCCCGTCGCTTATGTACCAGAACGCTTGTTTCCGGTGTGGAAAATACATAGGCAGGCTGTTGTTCGTCAGTACGTGCCGCATCCATATAGCGATCTGCTGATTCGGCCCATTTCAAAGTGATAAACGGACGCTTGTATTGATGAAAAGTGATAAAGTGTTTGTTTAGTTCCAGGCACTCTTTTTCTTTGACACCTACAACAACCTCAATGCCTGCATCAAGCAGTTTTTGGATTCCCCGTCCGGCAACTTTGGCAAATGGATCACGGCAACCGATGACCACGCGCGGTATGCCCTTTTCTACAATCAGATCCGCACAAGGAGGGGTCTTGCCATAATGGGCGCAAGGTTCCAAACTTACGTACATGGTAGATTCGCGGAGCAGGTCCTGGTTCTTGACCGAAGCGATGGCATTTACTTCGGCATGTCCCTCACCGCAACGGATATGGTATCCTTCTCCAATAATCTGATCCCGCCAAACGATAACGGCCCCTACCATCGGATTTGGGGCTGTAGTTAAAATGCCGTTGCGCGCCAGTTGCAGGCAACGTTCCATGTATATTTCTTTAAATTCCATTTCGCTTCTTAGAAAAATAGTATTATGTTTGTATTGGTATAAAATCTACTTTTACTGGTAATGAATAAAAAATGATCTGCTTGTGAAAAAAGAACAGCAATATCTGCAGGATAAACTCCTTACTTGTTACTCCGCTACTGAAGCGGCAGCCATAGCGCGCTGGGTATTCGAAACCCGGTTTCATTATAGTCGCTTAGACTATTGTTTGGGCAAAGATAGGGATTTCTCGAAAGAAGAACGGGATGATTTTGAAAATATTGTGTGTCGTTTGCTTGAAAATGAGCCTGTACAGTATGTTTTGGGGGAAACGGATTTCTGTGATCAGAAGTTTTTGGTCAATCATCATGTGTTGATTCCTCGTCCAGAAACAGAAGAACTGGTGCGTTGGATCGCTTCTGATCTTTCGCCATTTCCCGCTGCTCCGCGCATTCTTGATTTAGGTACCGGAAGTGGTTGTATTGCCATATCATTATCCTCTCTTTTGTCTCAGGCTGTGATTTCGGCTTGTGATATAAGTGAAGACGCGTTGGATATAGCCCGGAAAAACGCCCGAAATCAGAATGTTGCTGTTTCTTTCTTTCAAGAGGATATCCTTCACCCGCATCATTTGCTTTCTGGAGCAGTTTGGGATGTCTGGGTTAGCAACCCTCCATATATATGTGAGCGGGAACGCAAGGATATGAGTCGTAATGTGTTGGATTATGAGCCTTCAACGGCATTGTTTGTTCCAGATGAAGATCCGTTGCTGTTTTATCGTGCAATAGCACGTTTGGGACTTAAAGGACTTTGTCCGGGCGGTTTCCTGTATTTTGAGATTAATCGGGCTTATGGTGAGCTTACCCGTCAGATGCTTGAAGAGATGGGGTATCAGGAGATTCAGGTCCGCCAGGATCAGTTTGGTAATGACCGAATGATAAAATGTCGAAGATGAAGGAGTTATCAGAAAAGGAGTTAATCAATAAGGCCGAATGTTATTGTATACAGGCCGAGCGTTGTTGTAGTGAGGTGTGCCGTAAATTGACGGTGTGGGGGGCCTCTGAAATACAGTCTGCTTCGATTATAGCTCATTTACTTCAGGAACGTTTTATTGATGAAGCACGTTTTGCCGTAGCTTTTTCCGGGGATAAAATGCGTTATAGTCATTGGGGACGTGTGAAGATCGGTTATGCGTTGAAGGAAAAAGAATTAAGTCAGGAACATATCCGGAATGCTTTGGCACAATTGGATCCGGAAGAGTATGCAGAAATATTGCAGAAAACTTTGAAGGAGAAATGGACTCAGGTAAAAGGGAAAAATGATTACGAATGTCGTCAAAAAGTTATCCGTTTTGCTTTGGGACGAGGTTTTGCTATGCAAGAAATTCTGAACGCATTGGATGCTTTGGGGCGAGGAGGGGATGATGAATACTAAAGAATTCCGGCGTTCCCTCCGTGCTTGTGCCGATGTGTTTTTTCCTCGTCTCTGTGTCGTGTGTGGTACACGTCTTGCTCTTGATGAACAGCAACTTTGTGTCGCTTGTCTGCATCAGTTGCCTTTAGTTCGTTTTTCTTCTCTTACGGAGAATCCCATGACAGACCGCTTTGTCGGTATTCATTCTGTCTGCAAGGCTGCTTCTTGCTTTCATTATCAAAAAGGGGCCACAGTAAATCGTATTCTTTTTGATTTGAAATATCGTGATAATCCGCAAGTGGGATTCGTCTTGGGACGCTTTATGGCCAGAATGCTGACGGGACGTGCTTTTTTTGAGGATATAGATGTTATTTTACCAGTGCCGTTATCGCATATACGGCGCTGGCAGCGTGGATATAATCAAAGTGAATGGCTGGCTCGTGGAGTGGCTGCAATTACAGGTTTGCCAGTATGTTCTGATGCCGTAAAACGAGTTCGCAATAATCCAACGCAGACACGTTTGGACCGATGGGGGCGTTTGGAAAATGTAGATTCTATATTTAAACTGACCCGGAATTGTTCAGTCTTATCCGGGAAGCATCTTTTGTTAATAGATGATGTGTTTACGACGGGTGCCACGATACTTTCACTTTGCGATACTTTGAAGGCTGTTCCCGGAACACGTTTCAGTATTCTTACTTTAGCCTGGGCCGGAGGGTAATTTTGTTCTGTCTAGGCAAAAGTTTTATATATAAGTCATCGTAAAATCTTTGAATTAATTGTATATTTGCATGTCAAACAAAAATAAGCGAATTAATTATGGAAACATTAGAGAAAATCTTTGCCTCAAAATTGCTTAACGTAAAAGCGATTAAGTTGCAGCCAACCAATCCTTTCACCTGGGCTTCTGGCTGGAAATCACCATTTTATTGTGATAACCGCAAAACTTTGTCCTATCCGGCTTTGCGCAATTTTGTCAAGATTGAAATCTGTCGCTTGATTGAAGAGAATTTTCCTGAGGTTGATGCTGTAGCTGGAGTGGCTACCGGTGCAATCGCCCAGGGAGCTTTGGTAGCTGACGAACTGAATTTACCGTTTGTATATGTACGTTCCAAACCAAAAGATCATGGATTGGAGAACCTGATTGAAGGCGAATTGCGTCCGGGTATGAAAGTCGTTGTCGTTGAAGATCTGATTTCTACCGGCGGTAGCAGTCTGAAGGCAGTAGAGGCTATCCGTAATAACGGTTGTGAAGTTGTTGGTATGGTTGCTGCTTATACTTACGGTTTTGATGTGGCTCAGAAGGCGTTCAGCGATGCAAATGTACGTCTGATTACATTGACTAACTATGAAGCAGTGATTGCTGAGGCTTTGCGCATCGGCTATATTGCAGAGTCAGATGTAGAGTTGTTGAATCAGTGGCGCAAGGATCCTGCACACTGGAATGTATAATCACGAAGGAATCCTATAGAATATGGCAGAACAACAGTTTGAGAGCAGCGTGAAGCTGATTCCCTACAGCCAGAATCTGGTTTATGCCAAATTGTCCGACTTGACTAACCTTGCGGTAATCAAGGACCGTATCAATGATCCGATGTTTGAGACAGCGGTGGCAGGAAAGGTTCCTCAGGACAAGTTGGAGCAGATTAAGGAACGTGTCAAGGATATGACTTTTGACCGTGACTCGATTACAACAACAGTTCCTCCTATAGGTGAGCTTTCATTGCGAATTATAGAACGTGAAGAACCGAAATGTATTAAGTTCGAGGCGGTAAACAGCCCGATTCCGGCAAATCTGTGGATTCAGCTGCTTCCAGTGACTGAAACACAGTGCAAGATGAAGCTGACTATACGTGCCGAACTCAATATGTTTATCAAAGCAATGGTAAGCAAGCCTCTGAAAGAGGGCGTGGAAAAACTGGCTGACATGTTGGCCATGATTCCCTATGGAGCATAAGAAAACTAGATAAACCGACGAATATTATGGCAAGTAAACTTTGGGAAAAGAATTTCGAGGTTAATCAGGAAATAGAAAAGTTCACGGTCGGTCGCGACCGTGAACTTGATTTGTTTTTGGCCAAGCACGATGTGTTGGGCTCTATGGCTCATATCACCATGCTGCAGAGTATCGGTCTTTTGGAAAAGGACGAACTGACAGCACTGCTGGCCGAACTGAAAAATATATACGCAGAGATCGAAGGCGGCCGTTTTGTCATTGAGGAAGGTGTAGAGGACGTCCATTCACAAGTAGAGCTGATGCTTACCCGTAAGCTGGGTGATATGGGTAAAAAGATTCATAGCGGCCGTTCGCGTAATGATCAGGTGCTGGTGGATCTGAAACTCTTTACCCGTCAGCAATTGATGGAGATTGCAGAAGAAGTGCATGTGTTGTTTGATGAACTGATTGTTCAGAGTAACCGTTATAAGGATGTACTGATGCCTGGTTACACGCATCTTCAGGTTGCCATGCCGTCAAGTTTCGGCTTGTGGTTCGGTGCTTATGCCGAGAGCCTGGTTGACGATATGCTCTTCTTGCAGGCTGCTTTCAAGATGACCAACCGCAATCCGTTGGGATCGGCTGCCGGATATGGTTCATCTTTCCCACTGAACCGTACGATGACGACCGAACTGTTAGGCTTTGATTCTATGAACTACAATGTGGTTTATGCTCAGATGGGACGCGGTAAGATGGAGCGGAATGTGGCATTTGCTTTGGCCGGACTAGCCGGTACATTGTCTAAGCTGGCTTTTGATGCCTGTATGTTCAACTCACAGAATTTCGGTTTTGTAAAACTTCCGAACGAGTGTACTACCGGTTCCAGCATCATGCCTCACAAAAAGAATCCTGATGTATTTGAGCTGACCCGTGCCAAATGTAACAAATTGCAGGCTCTTCCTCAGCAGATTGTGCTGATCATGAATAATTTGCCTTGTGGCTATTTCCGCGATCTGCAGATTATTAAGGAAGTGTTCATTCCGGCTTTCCAGGAAATCAAGGATTGCCTGCAGATGGTGGCCTATATCATCAATAAGATTCAGGTAAATGAACATATTCTGGATGATCCGAAATATGACAATATGTTCAGTGTAGAAGAAGTAAACCGTCTGGCTGCAGCCGGTATGCCGTTCCGTGATGCGTATAAGAAAGTCGGTCTGGATATCGAGGCCGGAGCCTTTACTCCGGACAAGCATGTGGCGCATACTCACGAAGGCAGTATCGGTAATCTTTGTAATGACCGTATTGTAGAATTGATGAATCAGGTATGGAACGGGTTTAATTTCTCCAAGATGCAAGAAGCTGAAAAGAAACTGCTGGCTTCTGAATAAATAGCTTAAGATGAATATTTTTCAGCAATCTTTTAAATCCAATCTCCTTTCCCCTATATCTTATGGTATAGGGAAAGGGAGATTTTTTGTTCTGTTACTGCTGTTGGCGTCTTGTACGAAGCAAACGGAACAGTTTTATACTAATAAGCCTGCTCGTTTCCGGGTTCAGTTTGTGCAGACCATTCCTCCTTTGAATGCGGCTTTGAATGGTATGGGAGAGTTTGTTACGATCACACAGCGTACCGATGTTTACATTTATAGTAATACCCAAACTTCGTTCTCTCGCCCTGTAACCAGTGCCGACAGAGATTATAATTATATGGGGCTTTCCGGTTTTATCGTAGGATTGCCTAATATTCCGCCTTTAGGATCCAGTGTCAGTCAGGTCGTATGTTATGATTTGGCCTGCCCGAATTGTTATGAGGAGCAAGTCGTAACCCGAGAGATGCAACTGCAGGCTGGAGGAAAGTGTTATTGTCGTCTTTGTCAGCGCACTTATGATCTCAATAATCAGGGCTATGTTGTGAGTGGAACCTCAGGAAAGTCATTGTATCGTTATCGGGTAGTCTATCAGAACAATACTCTTTTAATAAATAATTAGAAAAAAGTTGCGAAATATTTGCAGAAGTCATTTCTTCTTCATACCTTTGCAGCGGTTTCAAAAAGAATTGCGGAAATAGCTCAGTTGGTAGAGCACGACCTTGCCAAGGTCGGGGTCGCGAGTTCGAGCCTCGTTTTCCGCTCTAAGGCGCTCGAATGGTGGAATCGGTAGACACGAGGGACTTAAAATCCCTTGGCCAGTAATGGCTGTGCGGGTTCAAGTCCCGCTTCGAGTACGTGCTGAGGCAGATCGTTTACGATTTGTCTTTTTTTGTTTTTATACCCCTATATCCAACTCCTGCATGACTCGTAGAAATGAGTTATGCAGGAGTTGGTTTTTGGAGTACGGTTTTTGTATCACATGTTTTTCTAGGATTCTATTTTTTCTTGAGGAACATGTGAAATTCTTCCAAGGGCTTGTCGTAAGCTTCTTGTAGTACCTTTCTGGAATTTGGCTTTCCGGGATGATAGGTGTCAAAGAAGATGATATTCCGATCTGAATTATATTTTAGCCAATTGCCATTTGAAGGAATGGATGGCTGAATAGCCTGATTGACTATGTCAAATACTCCGCTTCCGCAGCATACAATAATGTCCGGCTGTAGCAGTTCCAGTTGTTTCTGTAAGAACTCAAGATTCTGTAAGGCGTATTTTTTAAGATCTGCCGTAGGTGTCGTTCCGTTGCCTATATCCTTTATAATGTTGATTACGGCGAAAGGATACTGGCAGAACGCTTCTTTGAGGCTTTTTATTTCCGTAGCCTTGTCATACTTTGGGAATCCGGACTCGTCAGTATGCATCATGCCGTATAGACGGCCTAATAATTCACGCCAAACCTGTTCTCCGACACATGTATCGAAGTCGTATTCCCGGTAATCTTCTCCCAGCAAGTCGTCCGAATTCGGTTGCTTGAGAACAAACAACACTTTGGGATGAATGCTGTTCCAGGCATTGGTGTTTGATCCGAAAAAGATTCCATCGGCCACATAGGCCCGATTTTGAAAATGCTCCATACAGAGCTTGTCCAGTTGTTTGTTGATATTCATAAGGCATTGCTTTAGGTAAAGAATATTCCGATAGAGAAGATAATCATAGCCCAGCAAAAGCCGGCCATAAACATGGTGCGGAAAAAATATTTGATTTTTGAGTCCAGCATGGTACTTCTGCTAAAATGAAAAAGCATGGAGTAGGACGTTACTTCATCAAAGTTTTTGACCGCATAGATTGCCGTAATGATAGCTGGGATTGCAGCTCCAATCAGTGCACTAAGCAGCAGTATCCATCCGTTTACGTTCAACTGTTCTTCATGGAGGATTCTAGTTTCGTTCGCTGCTAAAATACCCATGGTAAAACACACTAATAGGGCTGCCAATCCTTCCAGTTTAGATATGCCCCAACATAAAAATGTTTTCATACTCTTGTTTTTTTAAATGAATAATTTGTTTCTTTATGATGAGGCAAAAGTAACAGGAGCTTGTATTGTTTTTTTATACAAGCTCCTGCTATTTTAGAAAATATTGTTTTTAGTTAGACTGGCTTAATCCAAATAGAATGAGACCTCCAATAATGATTATGAGCAATATAATTCCAATCCAATTGATTATACTGGCCACCAGGGAATAAATAAAGTAAATGACCAATAATACTCCTATGACCTTTAAGGTCACAGAAAGAAAATTCATTGTTTGAGTATGTTTTTGTGCCGCCACGATGGAATTAATCTGTATGAGTTGTTGGACGAGCAATGCGGATGTCAGTTCTTGTCCGTTGGCACTTGCCATAATTTGGGATATTTGTGCCATACTCTTTTCATTTAATTTGTTGTTTGTGGCAATATTCATTTTCAGAGTCTGGTCAATTTGATCTAAACCTTCTTTTGAGGATAGAATGAATGCCTGAATGGCTTCTCCTGAGAGTTTGTTGTTTAAACAGGCTGTAACAAACTTTGAGATGTTTAGTGGTGAACAGTCGCCGACGATGATTCCTAAATCTGATAAATTCTTCATTATCTTATGCAATATTTATAAATGTCATTACTGATTTCGTTACTAAGGTTCTTGGAGAAGGTTTCCAAAGTAATGTCTTTTTTGTATCCCCTTATTCCATTCTTGATCTCTTGAATTAATTGGGCAATAGCCTTTCCTTTATATTCATATTTGCCGATAGTAAATGAGTTGTTGATAGGATTTGACGCGATACGGTCATAAGTTGTGGTATAGGTATATTTTCTTTGCCATTTGCCGGTGATGTTGCTGCAAATCGTGCATTGATTCTTTTCGAATATAATCAGGTTATGATTTTTTGTAAACGGGCCTGACTTGGAGATATATGCCAATACCAGCTGGGGTTCGTTATCTTTGAGCACCTTTTCTTTTTTCATCAATGCGCAAATATTGTCAAATCCGTTGAACTCATCATCGTCCAGATTTTCATTGTGTCCTATGATCCGCACATTAGGATGGCTTCCTCCTGTCAGATAATGAGTATATTCATCATCAATATTTAGCATGACGCCATGCATATAGTCGCAGTAGTCCTGTCCTTTGAGACTCAAGGCAATGGAATGATCATATTGCAGGGCAGATTCGATAATCCGTTTTTTATAGTTGTTTCTAAGTGCCTGCGAAGTGTTATCCAATTGATAAAAGAGTTGCATGAGCTTGTGTCTGTTCTTTTTAATGAAAGACCATGTTTCATCATCCAGAGCCAACAGTTTGGTCTGGAAATCGTCATTGATTTCGTTGTACTTTTTGTTCTCAAATAAATAAATGGCTTTCAGCAACAAATCAATCTCATCGTTTCCTTCTGTAGGATGATACATCTTGTCTACTTTCGTTTTCACTAAAGACCGCATTAAAGTTTCTTCCCACGAAGATGTAGCAGAGTTGCGTAAGGCTTCCATATTCTGTAGAAGGACTGAGGCTTCCTGATACTGGCCTTTTTGGATAAAGTTCAATGCATTCTCATATTCATGAATCCATTTGAGATATTTGTTGTCTGCTTCTTTTCCTTTATTTGAGCAACTCATTGCCAGATAGAGCATGTCCGGAGCGACTTTCTGGATATGTTTCTCGTCGGCAGCCACATTTCCTGTCATATAATAGCAACTGCCGTCAGTATAGCATATCATGATTTTATTATATAGTTCAGAAGCTTTGGCATAGATTCTGTTCTCTTTAGGAGTCAACGGGTCTATGATTCTTAGCCCCAGTACATCTGAGTTCTGTATATAACTGTCTGTTTCCTGAAATGATGCATATTCATTAAAGAGATATCCGAATTTGAATTCTTCAAAATTCAGATCATCACGATGATATATAGTGTCACTTTCACAGTTTAGTTTTCCTGCCGAGAGATTTTTATCCTGATAAGTAAAAGATACCGGCAAATGAGGGGCCAGTAAGGTTTTCAGACTGTCTTGTGGCGTTTTTTCTGTCTGAATTTTATATGGAAGTCCGCTGAAGAGTTCGGATAAATATTTCCGGGCATTTTCGTTGGCATCTTGCAGAATGCCTGAGGATATAGCCAAGTCTTTGGCCCGTCTTTCCAATGCTGTTTTTATGGGGATTATAAGATTGTTATATTGTGATGCGATGTCTATCTGCTCTCGTATCACATTGCTTTTCTTTGTATCATCTGTGGTTGCTTTGGTAATTTGTGCATTAGGCAGTGTGATTACTGTCAGAGAATCTTGTTTCTTCTGTTCGGCATATTCCAGATTGATGCTGGCCTCGACCACATAAGGATAAAGAATGATGGTTTTCTTTCCCGACTGATAAAACGAGACGAGAAAGTCTACATTATATGAAGAAGTTACCAGTTCCTTTTTGTCTATTTGTTTGATGGCATATAATCCTGTATTACTGGTGGTTTCTACAAACTGATTGACTAATGGGATTTTAGCCAGAAGAAAATTAGTAACGGAGCCGACATGAATGTTGCATATCTTCAGAAGGATGAAACAGCAGGCGATCCCTACGATCAGCGGGGTGATCAGTATCGTAAAAAACTTAATGATTTTCATGGCTTACAATGATGATTTATAATTAAACTGAATATAAACTTCCTGCCAACCGAAGATTTTCATAATCTCTTTCAGCTGGCGTTCGCATTCTGACTGATAATATTTCTGCAAGCGGGAATCATAATCCGGTTCTGATAGTACGTTTCCGCCCATGACTTCCAGAGCTATAAGTGCTTTTGAGGTTTGCAGGATATTTTCTTTGTCTTCCAGATCGTTATCTGTCAGGTCCATTCCCATGACGAAGTTCTTGGTAGCGATATATCCGGCGGAGCCTGCCGCTACACCTCCACTTGCGCTTCCTATGCCGGCTCCTATGTATTTGCCGAGCTTGCCGAATGTAGTACCGATGGAGCCGCCCAGTTTTCCTCCGATTAACGCTCCGATACCTCCGGTAATGATGCTGACAGATGTTGCGGCAACCTTGGCTTCTTCTTCGCTGATAGGTTCCGGTTCTATTTCTTCTATCAATGTATAGTTGCTGCTTGGAATATTGACATCTACCGAGATCGGTATTTTTGACGGACTGTTAAAGACGAGGTATAATTTCTTTTGTACGTAGTCTGTTTGGGCTGAATCCATACTTAAGCAGTTCATATCGATATATAAGTCTGCATCTCCCGTCAAATGATAGATATTCAGTTTGTCTAAATGCTCATTTGTGCCGTTTGGCTTTCCATGAACGACCAGTTTGTTGAATTTTATGGTTTTGAAAACCAGTTTGGGATTTTGTGTGATGTATTTTTCAATATTGAATGCTGCCATTTTTTTCTTTTCGATCGAATTGACCATCCAAAGGCCGATTCCGAATGCAACGATCAGCAAAGCTATCAGCGAGGCAATCCATATAGAGATTTTTTGTTTTCTGGTATATTGGGTTTTTAGATTCTTTTTGGTGATTTCTACATCTATATGATGAAGATGGGCCAGTTTTAATATGATTTCTTTTTCCTGTTTTGAGACAATGCCGTCGTGTTTGATAATCTTTTCCAGAAATCCGATCGTTGTATTCCAGTCTACGTCTTCATGCAGTAAAGAGTAAAATGTAGTATCAGAGATCTTTTCATTTGATTTTAGGGCGGTTAGCAGTTTTTCTTTGATTAGGTTACAACTTTCTTCCCGGTCTTGCACGAGCAGGCTTTCATCCAGACGATTGATTTCTTTTTCGATTTTCCCGAAGAATTTGGGAAACTGTTGCTCTTTCAATTGCTTTCTTTTTTCACTATATCTGATGTAAAAAACAGCGATCAAAAGATTTTCAAAAATTTTCTTTTCCATGATTGTGTGATTAAGATAAAAAAAGAGCGCAAACTGACTTTATACTTATCCGTTAGAGAAGGCTCTGGTAAACCCGTAATCAAGAATAAGCAAAAGCAGTCCACGCCCTTGGAGGGTGTGAACATCACTTTCAGCTTATTATTCGTGATTACTAAAATAAATTTACCAGACTTATCTCTTAACCAAATAATATGCCGATGACGTTCTAAATAATATGTTTCTTTTTACGTTATATCATACTTGTTGTTTTTTTGTTTCATTCACAAAACTAAAAAAAACGAAGCAATAATCCAACAAAACAGAGAACATAAATATCCGGACTGCTTTTGTACCGCAAAAATAGGGGGAGCTTGTATAAGAATTTTGGGCAAGCTATATTTATTTTTGCAGAACAATTAAAAAAGGAATAACTATGAAACTGGATTTTTCAATATGGCTGGTTAATTATCTTATGGATAGTAGTGCGACATTGAAAGAGATCAATGAGGCGTGGAGCCGGAGTTCATTGTATGATAAAGCGGTGTCGCGGTCTCTCTTTCATATTTACAGGCGAAAAACGGAAGACTTTTTTGGTATAGATATTATCTGTGATCGTAGGACGAATAAATATTATATAAAGGATCCAAGGGTGTTGAGGTCTGATCCGTTGAAAAGTTGGCTGTTGTCTTCCATGTCTGCGGTGACTACGATAGAGCGGTGCAAGGCCTTGACCGACCGTATTATGTTGGAGGCAACCTACGGAGGCGAGAGTTTTCTCTCTCTGATAACCGAGGCCATGTCTGTGAACCGTTGCCTGCAACTTCTGTATAAACCGTTTTGGCATGAAGAACCTTACCAGCTTGTTCTGGAACCTTATTTTATCCGTCTGTTCAGACAACGGTGGTATTTGATCGGTTTTTCACACAAGCACCGTGAAATAAGAATCTTTGCGCTCGACCGCATGAAAAAGATAGAGATGATGAAACAGACTTTTTCCATGCCCGAAGGAATGAATGTGGAGTCTTTCTTCTTTAATAGCTTTGGTATTATGCAGCAGGATAATATTCCGGTGGAGAGCATACGCTTGCGGTTTATTGCCGAGCAGGGAATGTACATTAAAACAAAACCTTTGCACCATTCCCAGCATCTGCTTTCGATGGATAGCGATTATATGGTTTTTGAATATCGTCTGAGTCCTACTTTTGATTTCTTTCAGGAAGTTTTGTCTTACGGATCAGATGTAGAGGTGCTTGCTCCGGATTCTTTTCGTCAGCGGGTGGCGGAATGTGTGCGCTGGATGACGAAGATTTATCTTTAAGAGAGGTGAAAAATCCCCACCTTCATGTTTGTGGCATGAGAGTGGGGATTAACTGTATCAGCATTTTCCTCCGCAGGAGCATTTGGGGAGTTCCTGCTTCTTGATTTCCGTGATGTAGAAGCGGGCAAAAGCATTTTTGATTTCATCGCGCACGCGGCGGAATTCCGAATCGATAAACTCCGGTGTGCCGGTGGCGTGCGATGGGTCGTCGAAGCCGATGTGCAGACGCTGGCCCACTTTTCCGGCAAAGGCCGGACAACTTTCATTGGCACCGCTGCAAACGGTAATCACATAGTCCCAGGCTTCGTTCAGGTAAGTGTTGACATGAGTAGGAACATGAGTGCTGATGTCAATGCCGGCCTCTTTCATGACTTCAATAGCCTTGGCATTTACTTGTGGAGCCGGATCGGTCCCTCCGGAGTAAACCTTTAAAGAAGCGTCGAACGACTGCAGAAAGCCGTGTGCCATCTGGCTGCGGCAACTGTTTCCGGTGCAAAGAATCAATATTTTCATTGTTATGTTGGTTTTCAGTTAAAGGATATAGTTAAACAGATAACCCGAAAGGATAATGAAGAACGCCACCGTACCGAAGAAGATGCCGATGAGGCGCCAGCTCATGACCTTCTTGAGCAGTGTGGCTTCGGGTAGTGACAGACCGACTACTCCCATCATAAAGGCGATGGCTGTGCCGATAGGGATTCCCTTGGCTACAAAAACTTCGATGATGGGAACGATACCGGCGGCATTGGCATACATTGGTACGGCGAGAATGACCGAGAGCGGTACGGCCAGCCAGTTGTCCTTGGACAGGTACTCCTCGAAGAAACCTTCGGGCACAAAGCCGTGCATAAAGGCTCCGATACCGATTCCTATCAGGATGTAGACCAATACGCCACGCACAATCTGGGTGGCATCACGTACAATCACGGGCAACCGCTTCAGAAAAGTGGTGTGCTCCTTTTCCCAATCGTCGGCCTGTGCCGAAGAATTGGCCTGGATCTGTTTCACCCAGTCGCTCAGATAGGGATGCAGCTTCATGCGTCCCAGAACAAAGCCTCCGATCACTCCCAGAAGTATGCCGCTTAATACATAAACCAGGGTGATTTTCACTCCGAACGAGCCTAGAAACATGGCCACAGCCACTTCGTTGACTAGCGGTGAGGTAATCAGAAAGGCGAAAGTTACTCCTAATGGTATGCCACTCTTGACAAATCCGATGAAAAGCGGAATGGAAGAGCAGGAGCAGAAGGGCGTGATGGCTCCGAACAGGGAGGCCAGCAGATACTGAAGGCCGTACATCTTGTGCGTGATCAGATAGTTGCGTAACTGCTCTATCGGGAAATAGGCGTTGATGATACCCATCAGTATACTGATGAAGAACAGCAGGATGATGATCTTTATCGAGTCGTAAAAGAAAAAGTTCACAGCTGTGCCTAAGGCGGTGGACGATGATAGTCCGAAAATGTCGTAGACCAGCCAGTCGGCGAAGTTCTGAATCATATTCCCGCTGTTTAGATGCCTAAGATTTTCTTCACGTCGCTTTCGCTTGGTACCTGACCCTTCAGACGCACTTCTCCGTCAACAACCACAGCCGGAGTGACCATGATGTTGTAGTTCATGATTTCCATAATGTCGTCCACCTTGGTGAGGGTTACATCCAGATTGTTCTCGCGAATTACTTTTTCAATGACCTGATAGGTTGTCTTGCATTTGCTGCAACCCGGTCCTAATACCTTGATTTCCATAATGATTTTAGTTTAAATGTGTTCTGATTAAAAATAAAGGATATATCCGTAGTAGATACCGATAAGGATGAAGAGTATTCCTACTATACGGTACAGAATTTTCTGTATGATCTTGATCTTGCCGTAGAATGTGCCGATACGAGCCGCGCTGAAAGCCAGAATCCAGGCTACGATGAGTACCGGAATGGCTGTGGCGATGGCAAATACTGCCGGGAGCAGATGCCCTTCGGCTGTTGTGGAGGCCATGGGGATGAGCATTCCGAAAAAGAATACTCCGCTGGTGGGGCAGAAGGCCAGTGCAAACAGTACACCGATCAGAAAAGCGCCCCAACCGCCACGGCGTGCTAGTCCTTCGGCGTTTCCGTTGACCCGAACTGAGGCAGGTTCAGTTTGTCGCCTACAAGCAGAAATAGTCCGATCAACAGTAGCAGGGGAGCGAGAAATCATTCTCCAAGCTTGCTGACGGTGCTTTGTATGCCGAACATGCCGGAGCCTTCCTGAAGCATGTAGATCAAAAGGCTGCCCAGCAGAGTATAGCTCACGATGCGCCCCAAGGTGTAAAGCAGTCCGTTGTGGAAAATCTTGTGCCGGCTTTCGATGTCCTTGCTGATGAATCCGATGGCGGCTATGTTGGTTGCCAACGGGCATGGCGACAAGGCGGTGAGCAGGCCTAGCAGAAAGGCGGTGACTGCCGGTATGGAACTGTTGTCGAGCAGGGTTTGCAGTTCGTCCATATACCGTTATTTTAGCAGGTTCTTTACGGTCTGTACCAGTCCCTTCTTGAAGCCTTCCGGATCTTTTCGTGCCTGTTTGAAGGCAAACGGAGTGAGGTTCTTGGCGGTTTCCTTGCCGTTGTTGTGTCCTACGACAAAGAGCGATGACCAGGTTACCTGATACTTTTCCGCCAACTTCTGATTTTCTTTTTGGGAAATGTCGATGGTCTTGAAAACCACTTTACCGTTTTTCAACTCTGATGCCAACTGGGTGTTTACGGCATTGCGCGCGTTCTTTTCAATGGCCATACAGGTGGCGCAGCGCTGTTTTCCGTGGAAATACAGAACTTCAACTTCCGATTGGGCTTTCAGACCGCTGTGTAGAAAAGGCAGACAAAATGTGAATGCCATTAGAATCCGTTTCATTTTTTCTGTTTGTTTTTAGTTTGTGTAATCACGAACATAAAGGCGAAAAAAAGATGCACTGACCGTGCAAGTTTTTATCTGTTGTTTGCAAAATTACAAACATATGCCGATACGACCAATTTTTAGCGATTGAAATCTTGTATTATTGTTCGTCTTTTAACGTACTTTAGCCTTGTGACTTCTGAATACTGCTTTTGGAGGGCTCAGAAAATGCTCCTGATGATTTTTTCAAGTTGTCGGGAGCATTTTAAGTAAAGGTTTTCTTATAAGCCATAAAGAAAAAGCTGTGTCGCCCGAAAGCAGACACAGCTTGAATGGATTGGAATTAGTCATATTTTTATTTCTGTACTCTCAGAGTGAACTTCTTGAAGTAAACCTGAAGTTCTTTGCCGGAGTTGTTGGCCAGACGGATATAGCTTAATCCCGGGGTCTTGATGTTTCCGACAATCTCGGTTTTTTCAGCCTCCTGAGTCAGCGGGACTGCGGTCCAGTTCTGTCCGTCGGCGCTGACTTCTACACGGAAGTTTCCGGCTATGTCTTTGGTTCCTAAGTCAATATAAATCTGTTCCATGCCGACGGCCTTGTCTGAAGCAATCTGTACGTAGCCGTTAGCTGGCCATTTGATGACTTCGTTCGACGGTGATACGTTGACATCCTGATGACGGGCGCGTACCGGCTGTATTTTCAGCTGAGGAACATCGCTGGTTAGTGTGTAAGGATTGTATTCAGCCTTGGTGTCCAGAGTGGTATTGTTTTTGGTGTTGTATTCGGTAATGGCCTTGGTGAACATTTCGTTCAGACTCGGTAACAGAACCAGGCTGCCCACTTTGACACCCGGTTGGTAAGGATTCTGGTTCTCGGTCATGTCCAATTCATACATCTGGGTTTGCAGCGAGCGTGACCGGTTATAATAAGTCATGAAGGTACTGTCTTTCTGCTCTATTGCCTGAATCATCTGGAGAACGCATTGTCCGTATTCACCTAATAACTTGCCTTGTTTCAGCCAAGGACGGATTTCTTCGATCAGGTAGGGATTCTCTGTGTCTGCCAGCAGAATGTCGCAAGCTGTTTCCAGTTGTTTGCATTCTGCCAATACACTTTCCATGGCCTTCTGTTCACCGGCTATCATAGCTTTCAGTGTAGGCTGTAAGTCTACACTTTCATCGCGGCGGAATCCGTGTCCGTTTGGACCGAGGTCAGAACTGTGTGATGCAAATTTTTCTAGATGTGAGCAATTCTGTGGCAACAGATCCTTGATGGCATTCTTCCATGACTTGATGCTGTCGTAGGTGTCCATGTTCCAGGTATAGTCGGCCACACTGTAGAGTGAAATCTTTGAGGCCTCGGCACGCTCCATAGGGTTAGATACGAAGCCGGACATATCGTCCTTGATATCTGTAGCGTTGCCGTAAGTCGGACCGAGAAGCAGGTGGTCACGCACGTAATCATTTACCGGGAAGTTCCACCAGATATATGCTTTACGCTTGATGAGCGGATTGATCCAGTCCAGTGTCGGTTTGTCGATGCAGGCGATGACGCGGTCGCCGGTCCACATGATATGGATGCTTGGGTTAAGCTTTTCGCCTAGAGTTGTCAGATAGCCGCCTTTTACGTTTGACCAACTCTTGTTGTATTCTGTCGGACACATGACGAGCGGAGTAACGTCCGGCTTTTTCTGGATAAACTCATTGTCAATGTAGTTCAGCAGTTCGGCTTGTTTGGTCGGGTTGGTTCCCTCGCCCCAGATATCGTCAAAGAATACGGCAAAGGAACGGACGCCCAGCTGATACATGGCTTCGAATTTTTGGATCAGTGCATTGCGGTCTTCATCGGTCCACTTGATATCTTTTCCCGGATGAATGGCCCATACAAAATCCACCTCATAGCGGGCAGCTTGTTCCACCAGTTCGTGTATCTGTGTGGCTTCCTTTTCAGGATAAGGCTTGCGCCAGTTTGGTGAAGAGTGGTAAGGGTCGTCTTTCGGACCATAGATATAGGTGTTCATCTTATTCTTTCCGTAGAACTCCAGCTGGCGCATACGGGCCTCGTGGCTCCATGGAGTGCCGTAGAAACCTTCTACCACACCGCGGAACTCAATGTCCGGATAGTCTTCTATGGTACACAGACTCAATTCTCCCTGACGGATCATCTGTCTCAGGGTCTGCACACCGTAGAATGTACCGCGTTGGTCGGCACCGGCAATTACAATGCGGTTTTTCTGGATTTCCAGATAGTATCCTTCTTTCTTCTGAGGAATTTTCTTATCGTATTTTTTTACAGCCTTGTCGCCTTTTTTACCTACGATTACCTGAAACTTGGCTTTGCCCTCTTTGTTGGGCATAATCTGTTTCAAAGCTTCAATGGCATGAGGGCAGCTGCCTTCTGCAACGACCAGTTTATAGGATTCCGGTAGAGCGAGGGTTTCTGAACTTTCCGTTAACTGAAACTCCTGAACTTTCGGCTGGAGGAGATCTTTGTTAGTTTGTGCCTGCAGGGAGGCTCCGCCTAACATCAGGCAGAATAAAGGGAGAAAGTAATGTTTCATGAGGTTTTGTTTTTTGAATTTAATGATACAAACATACGTAAATTAGTGCAGTTTCACAAGAATGTGTATAAAAAAAGCCCATTCTATAAAGAGTGAGCTTAAATCTTAAATAAAAAGTCAGATTTAGTTCAGGCATTCCTGAATAAACTGTTTCATTTCCGGAGTGTGTTCCTCAACGCTCAGCAAAAGCTGGAACTGGTTCTTGGTACGCACCAGATTGTGTTCCGGATACTTGATCTTGTAGTAAGTGTCTCCGTTGATATAGTCTGCCAGGAAGCGTACACACTGCATGTATGGGAACAATGCGGCAGCGTAAGGCAAGTTCTCGATCTCGATAGGAGTCAGGAAGCTCTGGGCTGATTTCAGGTAACCTTTGGTAAAGGCCTTGAAGATTTCCATATTGAAGCTTACCTTGCTCAGATCTGCCTCGTCCTCCTCGGCTGTATTGGCACCTGTACGCAGGAAGTCACCGTAGTCAGAGAAAATGAAGTTTGGCATTACGGTGTCCAGGTCGATAACGCACAATACCTGGTCGTTCTCGTCGAACATCATGTTGTTTACCTTGGTATCGCAGTGACAGATACGCTTTGGCAATTTGCCTTCACGGCCCAGACGCTCGGCCTTGCACATTTCGTCTGCGCGTTTTTCAATCTCGTCAATGTAGTATTTTACTTCGGCAACACGTCCCACTTTGTCTTCCTTAACGGCATCGCGCAACTGCTGCAGACGGAATTCCATGTTGTGGAAGTCCTTGATGGTTTCGCCCAGCTGTACCGGAATGTCAGCCAGCATGGCCTGGAAATTACCGAAGGCTTCTCCGGCAGCGTATGAAGATTCCGGATTTACGGCCTGCTTGGTGATGGCGTTCGGAATGAATACCATAATACGCCAGTAGCTTTCTCCATTGAAATAGAAATATTTGCTTCCGTCAACCAGAGGAACAAAAGTCAAAACCTTGCGGTCAATGTCGCTCTCGCCTTTTTCTTCCAGTTTCTTGCGGATATGAGAAGTAACGGCCTGAATGTTGTCTGCCAGCATTTCCACATCCGGGAAAATAGCATTGTTGATACGCTGCAAGACATAATTAGGCTGATCGGCTTCGCTTGTAGTGACCATAAAGGTGTCATTGATCAGACCGGCGCCCAGAGGCTTGATTTCGGCAACAGTGCCTTTAATGGCAAATTTTGATACAATTTCTTTCAATTCTGTTTGTTCCATAATTCAGAGAGATTTATTTTTTTATTGTTAGTTCGTAGAGTGTTACAAATATAAGTCTTTTTTGTGGAAATGTCTTTCAGACACGCGTTTTTTTTTAAGTAAGTTTGTTTTCCTTTAATGAAGGGGTTGATATCTGGTGTTTTCCTGACGTTTTTCTGCGCGATGGGATTGTCGGGGGATACATTATTTATATTTTGAGTGGAAGGGTAAAATAAAACTTAAAAAATGCAGAAAATGAAAATCTTTTCTAAAAGATTTATTAGATTTGCTTTAATAAAAAAAGAAAAACCCTTGGAAAAAATTAAACAATCAGGATTTATGAGAAAAATTACTTCTTTGTTATCTCTGCTGTTCTTATTTATGGCAGGAGTTTGTGAAATGCGGGCCGTTTCATTGACTTTGGATCAGATACTGACGGCTGATCAAATTGTGGCAGGCAAGAAGATTGTCTTGCGTGGTTTAAAAAACAATAATCCTTGGATTAATATTCTGTCGAACAACACGATGTCTCCAAGTAAGGAATCGGTGTTTGTCGTGGAAGCTGCCGAGGGCGGCTTCTATTTGAAGCATGAAGTTTCCGGGGTATACTTGAAAGCGTATAGCGGAGCGACAGAAATCAGTACCACCACCGATAAGGCATCGGCTGGAGTCTTCGAGATTTCAAATCCTACCTTCAACAATGAAGATGATATGAATTGGTTGGAACCTACCAAGAATCACGGTTTGCTGACCCGTTTTACCAGTAAGGGCACGAACATGAAGATCAATACTCAGGGGGCTTCGGCAAAAGCAATTTATGCGATCGGAACTGGAGGTTGGTCCGTCATGTATGTTTATGATGCAGAAAATGTGGATTGGGATGCAGAACCCGAGCCGGAATCGGAATATTTTGAGGGAGATGCGGACAAATTCTATGTGATCAGCAGTATCAATGATGCCAATGCTTTTATAGCAGAAAAGAATGACGGCTCTTTGGGTACAGCTACTTACAGCGATAATAATAAAGTGTTCTGGAAAATCATTCCGACAGGACAGGAAGGACGTTTCCAGGTGAAGAATGCGACCAGCGGAAGATATATCCAGAGTTCAAAACAGACTCTTTCTTCTCGTATTCCTATGGGTAGCAACTCTGTAGAATATCAGATCGGTAAGGACATGACCGCTGGAGCAGAGACTAAAGGCTACTATTATTTCTGTAGTACCGATCAGACGAATATCCCAGCCGGTGCCATAGGTCTGAATTATGACAAGTTTGCTTCTAAGAATATTGTGGCCTGGTCGGCCAAATCCGGTGATAAGAATTCTTATTGGATGATTCGTACCGTAGACTATACTTATGAACCGGTTATTGTTCCTCTTGTGGCTTCTATGGATGAGGTGAATGGCGCTACCAAATATACTTTGGATACTCCTGACGGTCAACAGTTGATCGTGGAAAACGGAACCTTGGCTGTGGCTAATGAGAGTGCGGAAGCAAAGCATGCCTGGGTGTTTGTGGGTACCAGCAATGTCAAGGAAGGTATCTATCTGGTGAATTCGTCTGATCCGACCAAGGTGCTGACCGTAGCGTCTGACGGCACTTATTCTTTGGCAGAAGTCGAAAACGGAACCCGTTGGTTTGTAGCAGAAAAAGAGACAGAAAAGGGCACACGGCTGACTTTCGTTCCGTATGCACAGAAAGATGATGAAAATGCTGCTTATCTGAGTGTTGACGGGGTTTCTACTTTTATGTTGGGTAACTATCGTAGTGCCTATAGCCTGGCAATCCAAGCTTATTCATTGCCTTGCGGAACTCTGGATCAGGGCTATCTGAGTCGCATGAAAATTCATGGTGAGCAGGTACTTCGGGAGTTGGACTATACAGCAACAGCCCAGCCATCCAACTATTACACGTTGTATACCACCGAAAAGGCAACAGTCGGCATCGGTCAGGAGTTTGATTTCACTGCTCGCGTGTCTAATATGGACGAGAATATTACAGTTTATGTATACTTTGACTGGAATCGTGACGGTGTTTTTGAAGCCATGAAGTCTTATAATGAATCGCTTATCAACGACGCCATTGCCGTTCCGGAAGATGCCGTTGTCGGAAAATCCAGAATGCGTGTCCGCATTACCAATAATGGTCTGGCTGATGCCGAGGATGATGCCATAGGTTCCATTTATGACTTTATCATCAATATTGCGGAACCACAGGCACAGCGTACCGTTACCGTTGCTCCGAATGATCCGGAACGCGGTTCTGTAGAGTTGTTGGTCGGAGAGGAGTCCGTACAGTCATATACCGGTGATTACGGTCAGGAAGTAACCGCTGTGGCTACTCCTAATCAGGAGTTGGATTTTATCGCCTGGAAAGATAACCGTACCGTGGTTTCTACAGATAAGGAATATAATTTTACGATTTCTGAGAATGTGGATCTGGTGGCTTGCTTCTCTCCGAACAGTTCCTTTACTACCGATATTCAGGGAGCTCAGGTAAATCAGAATAACTTCATCTATGAGATTCAGCAGGGAGACCAGGAAATTCAGGTCGTAACCGATGCCGAGGTGAAAATGGTTTATGTATTTGCCGTTGACGGTACTCAGGTGCGTAAGAGCGCCGGTAAGAAAGTGTCTGTTGCCGGATTGGGACAGGGTACTTATATCGTGCGTGTCATCACTTCTGCCGGTGACGCCAGCCAGAAGGTTGCCTTGCAGTAAATGTCAGGCATCCATGTGAAAAATAAACTTATCAAACAGAAATAAATATTAGAATTGACAGTCATGAAAAATAAGAATATAATCCTTTTTAGTTCTCTGTTTATGTTGGCCGGTGCCGCTTCTGCACAGACGGGCGGCGAAAAGCCGAATATCATCTTTATCCTGTGTGATGATATGGGATATGGTGATTTGGGATGTTATGGACAGCAATATATCAGTACCCCGAACCTGGACCGTATGGCTGCTGAAGGAATGCGGTTCACGCAGGCTTATGCCGGAAGCCCGGTGAGTGCTCCTTCGCGTGCTTCTTTGATGACCGGTCAGCATACGGGACATACCAAGGTGCGTGGAAACAAGGAATACAGAATCGGAAATGTACAGTATGGCCAGACAAACGATCCCGCCCAGACCGGACAGGAACCGTATGATCCGGATCATATCATCCTGCCAGAGATTATGAAAGACCAGGGATATACCACCGGTATGTTCGGCAAGTGGGCCGGAGGTTATGAAGGCTCGGAATCAACCCCTGAAAAGCGAGGTGTGGACGAGTATTACGGTTATATCTGCCAGTTCCAGGCCCATCTGTATTATCCGAACTTTATGAATCGTCTGGTGCGTGATAAGGATGGCAATGCCAGTATCGTACGTGAGGAATTGACCGACAATACGAAATATCCGATGTATGGTAACGGTTATGAGAACCGTTCGCAGTATACCGCAGACCTGATTCACCAAGAGGCGTTGAAGTGGTTGGATAAGCAGACAGATGATCAGCCTTTCTACGGATTATTTACCTATACTTTGCCTCACGCAGAGCTTTATCAGCCTAATGATTCTATTTTGCAGGCTTATAATAATCGTTTCTGTAATGACAAGAATTTCGGAGGTGATCAGGGGTCACGTTATAATCCATCTCTGAATGTTCATGCCCAGTTTGCAGCTATGATAACCCGTCTGGATGCTTACGTGGGTGAGATTCTGGATAAACTGAAAGAAAAGGGAATGGATGAAAATACCATTGTCATTTTCTCATCAGACAACGGTCCTCATGAAGAAGGTGGAGCCGATCCTGCATTCTTCAATCGTGACGGTCTGTTGAAAGGTACCAAGCGTTCTTGCTTTGAAGGGGGTATCCGTATACCTTTTATTGTACGCTGGCCGGGAAAGATTCAGGCAGGCAGTGTGAATGACCACCAGTTGGCCTTCTATGATGTAATGCCTACTTTCTGCGACCTCATCGGAGTGGAGGATTACGTGAAGGAATACACAAATCCGAAATATGCGGCTGCCGGAAAAGAGGATCATTTTGACGGTATCTCCTTCCTGCCTACCTTGTTGGGTAAGGATAAGGAACAGGAGAAACATGATTTCCTTTATTGGGAGTTCCATGAAACCAATCAGATGGCTGTGCGGAAAGGGAACTGGAAACTTCGTGTAAATGCAGGTACCTGTGAACTTTATGATCTGGCCAATGATTTGCATGAAGATAATAATGTAGCTTCAAAATATCCCGAAATCGTGAAAGAGCTGAAGGATATTATCTATCAGGAACATGAGGAGAGCTCTATGTTTAAGGTGACCCTTCCTGCTAAATAAAGTGGAGGATTCTTTTGCAATTATTTTGTTTTTAAGTAATTTTGCAGGAAAGATTAAACAACCAAATAATTAATACAATATGACTCTTATTAAATCAATTTCCGGTATTCGTGGAACTATCGGCGGTCAGGCTGGTGATACCTTGAATCCATTGGATATCGTAAAGTTCACTTCTGCTTATGCAACCTTGATCCGTAAGACTACAAAAGTGAACAGCAACAAGATTGTGGTAGGTCGCGATGCGCGTCTCTCTGGTGAAATGGTGAAGAATGTTGTGTGCGGTACCCTGATGGGTATGGGCTTTGATGTGGTAAACATCGGACTGGCCAGCACTCCGACTACTGAGCTTGCCGTAACCATGGAAGGTGCCTGTGGTGGTATCATTCTGACTGCGTCACACAATCCACGTCAGTGGAATGCCTTGAAACTTCTGAATGAGAAAGGAGAATTCCTGAATAAAGAAGAGGGAAATGAAGTTTTGCGTATCGCTGAGGCAGAAGAGTTTGAATACGCTGATGTAGATCACTTGGGATCTTACCGCGAGGATAACTCTTACGACCAGAAGCATATTGATTTGGTAAAGAATCTGAAGCTGGTAGACGTTGAGGCGATTAAGAACGCGCATTTCAAGGTGGCTATCGATACAGTAAACTCAGTGGGCGGTATCATTCTGCCGAAGTTGTTGGAGCAGCTCGGTGTAGAGAAGGTAACCGGACTGTATACTGAGGCAACCGGTGATTTCCAGCATAATCCAGAACCATTGGAGAAGAACTTGCAAGATATCAAGACCTTGATGCAGAAGGGTGAGCATGATATTGCTTTCGTGGTTGACCCGGATGTAGACCGCTTGGCTTTGTTCTGCGAAGACGGAACTATGTATGGTGAGGAATATACATTGGTAACTGTTGCCGATTATATTCTGCAGAATACTCCGGGTAACACCGTATCAAATCTGAGCTCAACCAGAGCTTTGCGTGATGTAACCCGAAAGTATGGTTGCGAGTACAACGCTTCTGCCGTAGGAGAGGTGAACGTGGTTACTCTGATGAAGGAAACCAATGCCGTAATCGGTGGTGAAGGAAATGGTGGAGTTATTTATCCGGAGGCTCATTACGGCCGTGATGCTTTGGTAGGTATTGCTTTGATTCTGACCTATCTGGCTAAGAAGGGTATGAAGACCAGCGAGTTGCGCGCTACTTATCCTCCTTACTTTATCGCAAAGAACCGTATTGATCTGACTCCTGATACCGATGTTGATGCTCTGTTGGCTAAGGTTAAGGAGATGTATAAGAACGAAGAGATCAATGATATTGACGGTGTGAAAATCGACTTCGCCGACAAGTGGGTTCACCTGCGCAAGAGTAATACCGAACCGATTATCCGTGTTTATTCTGAGGCTGCTACCATGGAAGCTGCAGATCAGATCGGTAAGGAAATCATGGATGTAGTTTACAAGTTTGCTAAATAATCCATAAGCAAATATGAATTAACAACGGCTGATCAAAAGTCTTTGGCTTTCGTTCAGCTGTTCTTTTTTATAATAACCAATTACCCTTATGACAAGAAAACTGCTTTCAATGGCTTTGCTGGGATTGCCTTTATGCCCGGCATTGGCGCAACAGAATGCGCATAAACCTTATAATATAGTATATATCATGACCGATGATCATACAGCTCAGATGATGAGCTGTTATGACCAGCGTTATGTAGAGACTCCGAATCTGGACCGTATTGCCAACGATGGTGTCAAGTTTGTCAACAGTTTTGTAGCCAATTCCCTTTCCGGTCCGAGCCGTGCCTGTATGTTTACCGGAAAGCACAGCCATAAGAACGGCTTTACACATAATGAGAATGGTATCTTTGACGGAAGCCAGCAGACCATGCCTAAACTGCTTCAAAAAGCTGGATATCAGACTGCCATTATCGGAAAGTGGCATCTGGTGAGCCTGCCGACCGGATTTGATTATTGGAATATTCTGCCGGAACAGGGTGATTATTATAATCCCCGCTTTATTACCATGCAGAACGATACCGTGGTGGAAAAAGGTTATCTGACCAATATCATTACCGACAAAAGTATCGACTGGATGGAGAATCAGAGAGACAAGAGCAAACCGTTTATCCTGTTTATCCATCATAAGGCCTGTCACAGGAACTGGCTGCCGGAGATGAAGTATCTGAATGAATACGAAGACAAGACTTTCCCGCTGCCGGACAATTTCTATGATGATTATGCCGGTCGTAAGGCCGCGGCTGTTCAGGAGATGGAGATTGGTAACAATAATCATATGGATTTGGTCTATGATACAAAAATCTATAAACCAGGTCAAAAAACCCGTTTGTCTTCTACATATGAATATATGATAAATCGTCTGGATCCGCAGGATCGAGTACGTTATGACAGTCTGTATAATGCCATTACCGCTGATTTTGAGAAAAAGAATCCTCAGGGTAAGGATTTGGCGGAGTATAAGTACCAGCGTTACATGCGTGATTATGCCAAAGTGCTGAAATCACTTGATGACAACGTGGGCCGTGTGCTGGATTATCTCAAGGAGTCCGGTTTGCTGGAAAATACATTGGTGGTTTATACTTCCGACCAAGGTTTCTATATGGGAGAGCACGGATGGTTTGACAAGCGCTTTATGTATGAGGAGTCGTTCAGCACTCCGTTGGTCATGCGCTTGCCCGACGGCCTGAAAGCCCGTGGCGAGATTAAGGAAATGGTGCAGAACATCGATTATGCGCCTACGTTCCTGGATCTGGCAGGAGCGCCGATTCCTGATGATATTCAGGGAGAGTCCCTGTTGCCTTTGCTGAGGGGTGAGCATCCGAAAAACTGGAGAAACAGTCTGTATTATCATTTCTATGAATATCCGGCCGAGCACATGGTGAAGCGTCACTACGGAATTCGCACGGAGCGTTACAAGCTGATTCATTTCTATAATGATATTGACGAGTGGGAACTTTATGATTTGAAGAACGACCCGATGGAGATGAATAATATTTACGGAAAGAAAGGCACGGAAAAGATTACGAAGAAACTGAAAGAGCAGCTTTGGGATTTGCAGATCCAGTATGACGATCCTATCCGTAACAAGTATCCATTGAATAAGTAAAGAATTCTTTCGGATCTTCTTGTTTAATTTTTGTAAAAAAAACAATTGTATACATCTAACTGTCAAATCAATTTGGTAACTTTGAAGTTCTAAAAAATATATAATATGCTTACTCAAATTATCAATGCAAAGATCCTTACTCCACAGGGATGGTTGAAGGATGGTTCTGTAATTATACGTGACAATAAAATTCTGGAGGTCACCAATTGTGATCTGGCTGTCATTGGTGCAGATGTGATTGATGCCAAAGGTATGTATGTAGTGCCGGGTGGTGTGGAAATGCACGTACATGGTGGCGGTGGTCGCGATTTCATGGAAGGTACTGAAGATGCGTTCCGTGAGGCTGTTGCAGCTCATGCAAAGCATGGTATGACCTCAATCTTCCCGACTTTGTCTTCTTCAACAGTTCCTATGATCGAGAAAGCTGTTGAAACCTGTAACAAGTTGATGGCAGAGAAAGACAGCCCTATTTTGGGTCTTCACTTGGAAGGTCACTATTTGAATATCAAGAAAGCTGGTGGTCAGCTTCCTGAGAATATTAAAGATCCGGATCCTAATGAGTATATTCCAATTGTAGAGAATTCTCCTTGTCTGGCGCGTTGGGATGCAGCACCGGAGCTTCCGGGTGCCATCCAGTTCGGTAAGTATTGTGCCGCCAAAGGCATATTGCCTTCAATTGCCCATACACAGGCTGAGTTCAAGGATGTAAAGGCTGCTTATGAAGCCGGTTTTACACATGTTACCCATTTCTATAACGCTATGCCGGGATTCCACAACAAGCGCGAGTATAAGTACGAGGGTACTGTAGAGAGTGTTTATCTGTTGGACGACATGACAGTAGAGTGTGTGGCCGACGGCATCCATGTACCTCCGACCATTTTACGTATGGTTTACAAGATTAAGGGTGTGGAGCGCATGGCTTTGATTACCGATGCTTTGGCTTGCGCAGCCAGCGACAGTGACAAGGCTTTCGACCCACGTGTCATTATTGAAGACGGTGTGTGCAAACTTTCTGACCGTTCTGCTTTGGCTGGAAGTATCGCTACTACCGACCGCCTGATCCGCACTATGGTGGAGCAGGTAGAGGTTCCTTTGGAAGATGCCATCAGAATGGTGTCGGAAACACCTTCAAAAATCATGAACGTATATGACCGGAAAGGATCTTTGGCCAAAGGTAAAGATGCCGATATCCTGATCTTGGATGAGAGCCTGAATATTCGCTGTATCTGGCAGATGGGTAAGATTATCGAGAATACTTTGTTTTGAGTCTTGTCGGAAGATTTTGGATATTTTCATTTAAAGGGAGAGGGTTGTCCTCTCCCTTTTTAGTCGGTAAATCTGTGAAAAAATCTGTTTTTATTTTAGGATAAGCATAAGTTTGTTTATCTTTGAATGTTGTATAAATCTAAACCATAGAAAACTTATGATGCGTAGCTATAGCTTTCTAAAAATGTTCCGAAAGTATGTCACTTCCAGTGTGATGCTTATTCTGGCCACAATTCTGGCATTGATTATTGCGAACTCCAAAATGAGCCACGCATATACCGGTTTCTGGAATCTGCCGATGAGCCTGTCTATCGGAAACTTCAATCTGTTCAGTCATGGAGGCAGCACTCTGACGGTCATGGAATTTATCAACGATTTTTTAATGGTGATTTTTTTCTTTTCTGTCGGATTGGAGATCAAACGGGAGATTTTGGTTGGAGAATTGTCTTCGGTTAAAAAGGCTTTGTTGCCGGTAATCGGAGCGTTGGGGGGAATGTTGGTACCGGTGCTGGTGTTTTGGTTAGTCAGCCCGGACGACCCCACCGTTTTGCGGGGAGCTGCTATTCCGATGGCTACAGATATCGCCTTTTCTCTAGGTGTGCTGTCTACTTTCGGGCATCGGGTGCCCTTATCCCTGAAAGTCTTTCTGGCAGCTTTGGCCGTGGCCGATGATTTGGGAGGAATCCTTATTATTGCCCTGTTTTATTCTACGGAAATTCATCTTGATTTCTTGCTTTATGCCTTGGGGTTGATCATTATTCTGGTTTTGGGTAATATCCGTGCCATACGCTCTAAATTCTTTTATATTTTTGTAGGAATCTTTGTGTGGTATTGTATTCTGAACTCAGGTATTCATGCCACAATAGCCGGCGTAATCGTGGCCTTCTGTATTCCGGCGACTTTAAAACGTACGCCGACCTTCTTTATAGAACGCATCCGTAGAAGAATCAATCAATTTCCCGTAAGCAATATAGAGAAAGGGTGCAAGGCACCTATACTGACCGATAATCAGATCGGTATTCTGAAGAGTATAGAAAATGCCTCCGATCATATCATCAGTCCCTTACAGGATATGGAAGATTCGCTGCATACTCCGATCAACTACATTGTAATACCGATCTTTGCTTTTGCCAATGCGGGAATAGTGCTCGAAGGCTTGTCCTTTTCCAATCTGTTTTCCGGAGTTGGGCTTGCGGTCTTTCTGGGATTGGTTATAGGTAAATTTATCGGAGTCTTTACATTTTCCTGGATAGCGATGAAGTTTCGGTGGGTTAAAATGCCTTCCGGTTCCGATTTCAAGTCTTTTGCCAGTGTCTGCGCCTTGAGTGGCATTGGTTTTACGGTGGCTATGTTTATAGCCGATTTGTCTTACGATAATACCATACCGCAGACAGCGGCCCTGTTGAACGATGCCAAGATCGGCATTCTCTGTGGTTCGCTGTGTTCCGGAATCATCAGCTGGTTCCTGCTGAACCGGAACTTGCCCCGCCATATTGCGGACAAACAATAATATGACATTATTATAATTTAAATGAACATGAAAAACGTTACCCTTTTTGCTCTGGTGCTGGCAGCCATGCCGACCGGAGGTGTGTGGGCGCAGGAAACGGTCAATCTGACTCCGGTCCCCAAAGAAATTCAGGTAGGAAAAGGTGCACTGACCTTACCTCAGAAGTTTACCGTTAATCTGAACGGTCTGGCTGACTCTGTACGGACAGAGGCCGAGAAATTTATCGAAGTATATACTAAGGTTTCTGGTGCCGATGTCAGCATTGTCAATCAGGCAGATGCCTCTTCAAAGATCCACTTGAAGATGAATACAGGAGCCAATAATCTGGGTCCTGAGGCTTATAAGTTGAAGATTACCGAGCAGGATATTACGATCGAGGCGGAAACGACAAGAGGTTTCTATTATGCTTTCCAAAGTTTGAAAAAGCTGATGCCTCCTTGTGTGATGGCCGAAGTGAAGGATCCGAATGTGACCACTTTCATTCTGCCGGTCGTTGACATCAACGACGCGCCGAAATTCCAGTATCGAGGCTATATGCTTGATGTGTGCCGCCATTTCTTTACGGTAGATGAGATCAAGCGTATTCTGGATGTGATGGCTTATTATAAGATGAACAAGTTCCACTGGCATCTGACCGAGGATCAGGGCTGGCGTGTGGAGATCAAGAAGTATCCGAAACTGACAACCATAGCCAGTGTGCGTGAGTTTTCCTGGAATACGGAATATATACCGGGAGGCCAGCGCTACCGCACCTATGAGCCCTACGGTCCTTACTTCTATACTCAGGAAGAGATCAAGGATGTGGTGAAATATGCGCAGGAGCGTCATATCGACATCATTCCGGAAGTAGACATGCCGGGACACTTTGCCGCGGCGATGACTGCCTATCCGGAATACAGCTGTAACCCTCAGGGAGCGCATAATGTGTGGACTGATGGCGGTGTTTCTTCGGATGTGCTGAATGTGGCCAATCCCGAAGCGGTCCAGTTTGCCAAGGATATCATGACCGAGCTGATGGCTCTGTTCCCCTATCCTTATTTCCATATCGGAGGTGATGAATGTCCTACTACAGCCTGGCAGAACAACAAGCAGTGTCAGGATATGATGAAGGAGTACGGTTATACGAACTACCGTCAGCTGCAGAGCCATTTCATCCATGAACTGGCCGATCATGCCGCCGCGCATGGCAAGAAACTGTTTGTATGGAATGAGGCTATTTCGGCTTCCGGTGCCGATGTGGAGATGATCCAGAAAGCCGGTGCCACCGTGATGTGCTGGACCGGTGCCGATGCCGCTGCCAAGAAAGCTGCCGAACTAGGCCTGAACAATGTGTTGACTCCTCAGCCCACTTTGTATATCAACCGTAAGGCGGGAACCGATCCGAGTGAGCCGCATGCGGTGGGTAGCGGTAATGACGCCACCCTGCAGCAGGTTTATGGTTACAATCCTGGATATGGAGTGGCCGCCAATCTGCAGAAATATTACACCGGTGTGCAGGGTACATTCTGGACAGAGCATGTTTCTGAGGCCGGTCATGTGGAATACCTCACCTTCCCGCGTCTGATCGCAATTGCAGAGACAGGCTGGTCACCAACCGAAAAAAAGAATTTCAATGACTTCTGTAACCGTATGAAGCAGGATACGGTGCTGTTGAACTACAACAACTATCAGTATGCTCCTTATTATATCAAGGATCTGAGCAGTAGCAATGTGGTTCTTCCGACACCATCAACCTTGGAGAAAAAAGTGTGGTACCGTTTGGTGACCATGGCCAGCGACCAGCGTGACAACATGTGTCTGGAACTGTTGCGTGAAGGATCTTCACAGATTGCTCAGTATGGCGATAAGGGAGCTCAGGCCGGACGTCTTTGGAGCGGTGCCATGGTGGCAGAAGGAACTGAAGGCTATGATTATCAGTGGTGGGCACTGGTGGAAGATCCTCAGAATAAAGGCAAGTACGCTTTGACCTGTAAGGCGTTTCCGAACGGTTCTGTGAATCCGACGGCTACTGCCGATAATAATACCGGCCGCTGGAGTTACGATGAAGAAGGCATGCATTATAACTTTACTATTGTAACCGGCTCATATTACGGACAGAATGGTGATAACTACTATTATGCTATCAAGAGTGACAAGCATGCAAGCAATTACTTTAATATGGGTGCCGGCGGTCAGGGGTATGCCGTGAATCTTTATAATGATCCAGCGGATGGAAATGGTGGCCTTTGGGAGTTCCAGCCTCTGGACCGTAGTCTGACCATTAGTCCGGACGGATTGATCAGCGAAGCCAAGACGCTTCTGGAACATGCCGCCTATTATGAGGCCGGAAAACCGCAGATCGGAAAATATGATCAGGCCAAGGCAGATGCCTTGAAGGCCGTGATCGAGAAGGAAGACGCAACAGCCGATGAAATCCAGACGGCCATAGAGGCTATGGAGGCCACTCTGGGTGTTCCGCAGGATGGTGATCAGATCCGTATCACCAATGCAGTAGAAGGAAGTTATAAAGGTCTGTCTGTTTCCGATCAGGACGGTCTGCTTAAGACTTCCGATTCAAAATGGAGTTCAGATATTTGGGTGGTGGAGAGCAGTGCAGCGAACAGCTTCGCCCTGAAGAATCTGGTATCCGGCAAGTATATCAACGGCAACGCCAATCCGTTGACCTTGGGTACAGAACAGACGGCCTATAAGTACAGTTTCAACCCGTCTTATCAGGACTTTACTCTGGCTACAGCCGAGAATAAGGCTCTGTTCCCGGTATCTGTAAATTATTCAACCAATCCGGGGTGTATTTATGTAGACGGAGTACGTCCGCAGGGAGCAGCCTGGAAGTTGGATAAGGTATGGCAGGTAAAATATGAATGTGTAGATACAGAAGGAAATGATCTGGGCACCTATTATGAAGCTGTAGCCGACGGTGCAAATGTAATCTGCAAGGCACCGGAGATCCCGAATTTTGAGGTTCTGAATTATGCCGAGTCCCAAGCAGAAGCCCCGGTGGTCGAAAATATTGCCCAGAACCAGACTGTGAAGGTCGTTTACCAAAGAACGGCTTATACCTTGTCTTATGATTATCGCGACGAGATGGGCAATTTGCTGGAAACCGGAACAGATACCGTTAAGGTGGGAGAGAGCACAGAGATTGCCTATCCCGAGATACCTTACTACACCTTCAAGGAAGCTACTGTGGCAACAGGTACCTATACACCAGTTCAAGATGAAGTGATTACAGCTGTTTATACTACAGAGGCTTTGTATACCGGTTTCAAGGCGGTGGGCGATTATGTTACCGAGCTGGAGGCTGGTAAACAGTATCTGTTCTTCAACGCCACTTCTGCCGATGAGCGCAAGGGTTACCTTAATGTTGCCGCCAACGGTCAGATTCTGACTACTAAGGTTACAGAAGGTGCTCCAGCCTTTGTATGGACTCTGCTTGGTGGCACATCCGAGAATAAGTTTAAGGTGATGAGCTATAACAACAAGTATATTCCTACTTTGCCAAACGGTCAAGCTGTAACTGTGAACAATGCCGGCGATACCTTTACCTTTACCTTGAATTCAGACAATGAAACCTGGACGATTAAAGGCTCTAACGGTTCATATTGGAATGGTAATGCCGGAAGCATGACCGGTTGGTCAGGTGCTCACCCATATAAGGTATATACTTTTGTAGCCGTTCCTTATTTTGAAGTGAAGTGCAGCTATGTGGATGATCAGGGTAATGCCATAACAGGTCTTTCTGCCGCTACAGCTCTTGTTAAGGGAGGTGATTCTTATGTTATCAACGCTCCGGAACTGGACGGCTATGAAAAGCCGGTTGTCAATGTATCCGAGGATCAGTTAGCTTCTGTCAGTGCCAATCTGAACATTGAGGTGGTTTATAAGAAGATGTCAACTGGTATTGAGAATGTGGAAGCGGCTCAGAAAGCCGATGGGGAACTTTACGATTTGAGCGGACGCAAACTGGATAAGGCAACTCAGAAAGGTGTTTACATTGAAAACGGTCAGAAGGTTTTCAAATAAACCGCAATAAAAAAGCGCCGCAGAATTTCTGCGGCGCTTTTTGTTGCCTGAAGTCCATGCCATGCGGCTGTTTTTACAGTTCCTTTTCCAGTCCGCCGTCTTTGATCCACTGCATCACATTGGCCGGTGGTCTTTGGTTTTTGAGTTCTTCTTTCATAAAATCCATGTAAGGAGCCACATGTCTGAAAAACCGGTGGTATCCGGCGCACAGATAATTTTGTCCGTTTTCTCCGTCTTTGGACTGTGCGAATCTGTTTTTCGGGCATTCCCCGTGGCAGGCGAACAGAAACTCGCATTCACGACACTGTCGGGTCAGTGTTGATTTCTTGGCTTCTCCGAATTTAAGCTGCTTTTCGCAGAACATCATCTCGATCAGGTTCTTCTGGTAAATATTGCCCAGTTTATATTCTGGGAATACGAAATGGTCGCAGCTGTATACATCCCCATTGAATTCCATGATTCCGGCATGTCCGCAGGTTTCTGCCATACTGCATAATCCAGGAAGTACCCCCACCCAATTTGCCAGTGTGGCATCAAAAATCTGAATGTAGTAATCTCCGACATCATTCCGGACCCATTCGTCGAAGATCGTACACAGGAAATTGCCCCACTGTTCGGGGGTGATGGAGAAATTCGCCAGTTTGGCCTCGGCTCCTTCGGTCGGAGTGGCCAGAATACGTCCGTCGGGATGTTTGAAGATACGTTCGACAACCGGGGTAAACTGGATGTAATGGCATCCGATCTCTTTAAAGAAGTGATAGAATTCCAAGGGGTAGTCGGCATTATAATCATTGACTACGGCCATGGCATTCCATTCTACCTGATGTTTGTTCAGGAGTTTGATGCCGTTCATGACTTGTACGAAAGACGGTTTGCCTCTTTTGGATTTCCGGTATTCATCGTGAAATTCCTGTGGCCCGTCAATAGAGACTCCTACCAGCCAGTTTTCGTCATGAAAGAAGCGGCACCACTCTTCTGTGATCAGTGTTCCGTTGGTCTGGATGGAGTTGGCGATTTTCCGTCCTTGACCATATATTTTCTGAAACTTTACTGCCTTCTTGTAGAACTCAAGAGGGCGCATCATGGTTTCTCCACCATGCCAGGTAAAGTAAATCTCCGGAGTTGTCTGACTGTTGATATACTCTTTGATAAACTTTTCCAGTAATTCATCGCTCATAATCTGTTTTGGGCTGTGCCGGTAAAGTTTAGATTTTTCTGTATAATAACAATAGTCGCAAGCCAGATTACACAAAGAACCGGCCGGTTTTGTCATGATGTAGAGCGGTTTGCTAAGGGTGTACGTAGCTTTTTCCATAAATGGCGTTTAAAATAGACATCCTGAATACAAGAGTTGGTTTTTTAAGGCCGTGAACTTGTATTCAGGATGTTTGTTATTATAATTGGATAGAATCCGTGTTCCAATTAAAGAGCATCTTTTTCAATGTCTTTGAAGTATTTGTAGGTGCCTACTTTCAATTCATCGGTTGCGGCCTCATCGCAAACGATAATTCCGTGCTGGTGCAACTGCAGGGCGCTGATGGTCCACATCTGAGTAATACCGCCTTCAACTGCATGATACAGAGCTTTTGCCTTGTTGTGTCCGTTGCACAGGATCAGTACCTCCTTGGCAGACATTACGGTTCCGACTCCAACTGTCAGAGCATGCAAAGGTACATTGTTCGGATCACCGCCGAAGAAACGTGAGTTGGCAATGCGAGTGTCTGTAGTCAGGGTCTTTACTCGGGTGCGTGAAGACAAGGAAGATCCCGGTTCATTGAAAGCGATGTGACCGTCAGGACCGATACCACCGATGAACAGGTCGATACCGCCGGCCTCTTCGATCATTTTCTCGTAGTTGGCGCACTCTGCTTCCAGATCCTCGGCGTTGCCGTTCAGAATGTGGATGTTCTCTTTCGGGCAGTCAATATGGTTGAACAAATTGTTTGCCATGAATGAGTGGTAGCTTTCCGGATGAGATTCCGGTAAACCTACATATTCGTCCATATTAAAAGTGACCACATTCTTGAAACTTACTTTTCCGGCCTTATAAGCTTCTACCAGTGCTTTGTACATACCGATTGGTGAAGATCCGGTAGGCAATCCCAAAACGAAAGGCTTTTCCGGAGTTGGGTTTGCAGCATTGATTTTATTGATGACATAATTTGCAGCCCATTGTGATAGCTGTTCGTAATTCGGTTCAATAATAACTCTCATAACTTTATCTTTTTAAATAAATGTATATCTTGTTACAAAAGTAATCAATGTAAAAGATATAATGAAATTTTTTGTTGTTTTTATTTTTTTCGTTCTATTTTTCTTTATGAGTATTCTCTTTAAAACTTTAACATAAGAAAATTGGATTTTCTTGCCTTTTTCCTTTAATTTGCAGCATTATAATGAATACAATAATGAAAGAAGTCATGTTGGTAGGAAAAAAGAACTGTGTGAGAAAAGTAGGTATGTTGGGAGCCTTGCTTTTGTCGGCAGGTTTGCAGGCCCGAATATCGGAAAAGCCTAATATAATTTTTATTTTATGTGATGATATGGGGTATGGAGACTTGGCCTGTTACGGACAAAAATACATTAAGACTCCAAACCTTGACCGAATGGCTTCCGAAGGAATGTTGTTTACTCAAGCGTATGCCGGAAGTCCGGTCAGCGCTCCCTCGCGGGCTACATTGATGACCGGTCAGCACACAGGACATACCGAGGTCCGTGGAAATAAAGAGTATTGGTCGGGTCAGGTGCGTTACGGCCGCAATACTGACTATGCGGTAGCTGGTCAGCATCCTTATGATCCGGAGCATGTGATTCTTCCGGAGATCATGAAAGATCAAGGTTATACCACCGGAATGTTCGGAAAGTGGGCCGGAGGTTATGAAGGTTCGGTTTCCACTCCAGACAAGCGAGGTATAGACGAATATTTTGGTTTTATCTGTCAGTTTCAGGCGCATTTATACTATCCGAACTTCCTGAACCGTTACAGCAAGGCTTTGGGGGATACCGGGGTGGTGCGAGTCGTAATGGACGAGAATATCAAATATCCGATGCAAGGGTCGGAATATGGTCGCCGTCCGCAGTATTCGGCGCGTATTATTCATGAAAAAGCGATGGAGTGGTTGGATCAGCAAACTGTGGACCAGCCTTTCTATGGATTCTTTACTTATACACTGCCTCATGCGGAATTGGTACAACCTGGTGATTCGATCTTGGATTATTATTTGGAGCGGTTCCAGAATGATAAGAATTTCAAAGGAGATAATGGTTCGCGATATAATGCTGTAGCCAATGTACATGCCCAGTTTGCTGCCATGATTACACGTTTGGACGGTTATGTCGGCGAGATTCTTCAGAAGTTAGAGGAAAAGGGCTTGTCGGATAATACTTTGGTAATCTTTTCATCAGACAACGGTCCTCATGAAGAAGGAGGTGCCGATCCTGCTTTCTTCGGACGCGACGGTAAATTGCGCGGCCTGAAGCGTTCCTGTCACGAAGGAGGTATTCGGGTGCCCTTTATCGCCAAATGGCCCGGAAAGGTTCCGGCCGGAGTCGTTAATGACCATCAGTTGGCTTTTTATGATATTATGCCTACATTCTGTGATTTGGCCGGGGTCAAGGACTTTCGTAAGCAATACGGTGATGCGGCCCATCCTCGGAATTGTTTTGACGGCATTTCTTTTGCGCCTACCCTGTTGGGTAAGGATAAGAAACAGAAATCACATCCTTACTTGTATTGGGAGTTTAACGAGACCCAACAGATTGCGGTGCGTAAGGGCGACTGGAAGTTGATTGTCAAGTCTGGTAAATGTGAACTATATGATTTGGCAACAGATATTCACGAGGATCATGATGTGTCGGCTCTGCATCCGGAGATTGTATCTGATTTGAAAGAGATTGTCTATAAGGAACATGTGGATAGTCCGTTGTTTCCGATTACTTTACCGAAATAATATATTATTAACTTAATTACCTATATTTATAATGAAAAAAAATACATTGTTTTCCTTGCTACTGGCTGCTGGGATGGTAGCATTGCCATCCCTGGTCAATGCGCAAGCAAAAGTGACATTGACTACTGCCAAAGCTGCCGGTTCAGAGTTCAGTTTTGTAACCAATCCGGGAAAAATTACTGTGGATTGGGGAGATGGAAATGTCGAGGAATTGTCTGCTACAGGAGAGCCTGTCAAAGGTAATCTCAAAGGACAGACAGTAACGATTACATCCGATAACTTGTGGCTCTTGGACTGTAGTTCTAACGAACTGACTAATTTGAGTGTTGTTGATGCCACAGATTTACAGACTCTGTATTGCTCAAACAATAGTCTGAAAGCTCTTTCTGTTGGTTCCCGTAGTCTGAAAGATTTGGATTGTTCCGGTAATGAATTAGCCAGTCTGAGTCTCCTGTTGTATAAGGATCTGCGTTCTTTGAACTGTTCTGATAACAACATCGTTTCTTTGTCTTTGAATTATCAGACAGAATTGGAAACTTTGATTTGCTCAGATAACAAACTATCTTCATTAATCGTATCAAAGTCACCGAATCTGAAGGTTCTTTGGTGCCAGAACAACTCTTTGAAGTCATTGGATCTGAGTTCAAATGCAGCTCTGGAATCTCTGGTTTGTGATAATAACGAAATTTCAAGCCTGAATATACAGAATTGTACCGGTATCGTAGATTTCTGGTGTGATAATAATCAACTGGAGAGCATTAACTTGCAGAACAATCTGAAACTGGAAACTTTCTCATGTTCTAATAATGTGGTGTCTTCTTTGAATGTTCCTGCCATTAAGAGACCGGATAAGGCTCTGGCTTTCTATTGTGACGGAAATAAATTGACTTTCTCTGCGATGCATAGTTGGGACAATATTCTGAATGAAGCGAATGCTGCGTTTGGTCCTCAGGTATTTCCATTGTCAGAGTCAGAAATTAAGGTGGGTAAGACTATTACTGTAGGCGGAATGTCACTCAATTTGGACGGTGATGCTGTATATCCGAAATATGAATGGAAAAACGGAGAAATCGTGTTGGAGAAAGGCAGTAAGGGAGATTATACTGCCAGAAGTAATATTTTCTCTTTTAACAAACCTTTTGAGTCTATTGTGTGTGAAGTAACGTCAACAGAATATCCTGGAGTGATCTTGACAAGTTCACCGTTGAAAGTCTTTTCAACAGAAACCAGTATCCAGGATATAATGGATGCTTACGGATTCTCATATATTACTAATAATGGGGTAATTACCATGAAATCAGAACAACCATACCGTGTAAATATTTACACAACAGACGGAAAGCAGGTTTGGTCTGGTTGGGTTTCCGGAGAAGAGCGTGTGAATCTGGGGCATGGCATTTTCCTTGTGAATGGTATGAAGATTTCCCTTTAATCTTTTCTTAAGACATAAAAACGACATAAAAATGAATAGAAATATATTATTTGCAGGAGTCCTGGCACTCCTTTCTACCTCAACAGTATTGGCACAGAACGCAACAGAAAAGAATGTACTGTTGCTTGGTACTCAGGATATGTCTGTTGATTACCGTGATACAACTGTTTATGTACCGGTTCTGACAAATCAGGAACTGGAAATCAAGGCTGCTCCTGACTGGGTAACCCCTTCAATTACAGGAAACAAACTGAAATTGGTCGTTCAGTCCAATATGAACCCGGAGGACCGTTCAGGAGTTATTTCCGTTGCCACAAAGAATGGTGCAATGGAGCGCTCTTTCTCTGTAGAGCAGAATCGTGAAGGACTGGCTGTCTATATTCCTACAGATGATAAGGTGGCTATTGCATCCGCTTCGGCCAGCGACAGCCAACCAGGTGAAGGCATCGCCAGAACTTACGATGACAATCTGAGTACACTTTGGCATTCACCCTATACCGATACAAAATTTCCGATTACACTGACTTATAATTTTGAGGATGTGGATCAGATTGATTACGTACATTATATACCCCGTTCTGATAGTGAAACCAATGGAAATTTCGATCAGGTGGAGATCTATGTAAAATGTGCCGCGGATACAGAGTATCGTAAGGTATACACCGGAGCTTGGGGCGGAAAATCTGTTTCGAGAGATGTGGTTTTTCCGGAGCCTTTAAAGAATCCGGTATCAGTCCAGTTCAAGGTTTATTCCGGATCCAATGGTTTTGCTTCTTGTGCCGAGATGCAGTTCTTTAAGAAAAAAGCACAAGATCCGAACACTGCGATTTTTGCAAATGATCTGTGGGATTCTTTGGTAGATGGAACAACACAGAAGGATATTGATGCATTGACTAACCCGCTCTGCAAGTTTGTAGCGCAGCAGTTGTTGGATAATAAGGCTGAGTTTACAAAAGACCGTATTCAGGAGTATACCTGTCGTTTGTCTCCGGAGAGCCAGTCTGACCTGTTGAAGGCCCCTGGTAAATATTATGATCATTTTCAGGGTGTAACCGGTATTAATATTACTAAGGGCAAGCATGCTATTGCCGTATCCGGATTGCCTGAGAATGAAGCTTTGCCTCTGAAAGTTGTGGCTTGGTTCGCTAAAGAACTGAATGAAGAAGGAATTGGAGGCGGTCCGGCCGCGTATTCTTTCTCATTGCACAATGGAATAAACTTGATCGATTATCCGTCAGAGTACGACGGTCTGGCCTATGTAGCTTATTATTCAGACGAGTATCCTGTGGATTATACCAAGTATCCGAATGTCAAGGTGCATTTTATCAATGGTTCTGTTAACGGATATTTATCATCTGACCGTACGAACGAAGAATTGGATCAGGTGTTGGCCAATGCCAAAAACCGTTGTATTGACTTGGTTGGAAGTAAAGTCCATTCTGTCTGGCAGACTTCCGGAATGCGTAATTATTGCAAAGCATCAGACGGAACGTCCAAGGGATATGTACAGTTCATGAACTTGCTTGACTCATTGGTTGATTGGGAGCATGAACTGATCGGTTTGAAGAAATATAACCGTGTGCCGGACAACCGTACCATGGCTTATGTGAACTATACTTATTATATGTTCCAGGGAAATTATGGTGTGTCTTTCATGTATGATCAGGAAAGTCGTGTTTTGAACTGTAAGACTTTGATGTATAACGACGGTGATGCTATCTGGGGGCTGAGCCACGAGTGGGGTCATCAGCATCAGATGCAGCCATACTTCTGCTGGGCCGGTTTGGGAGAGAGCTCAAACAACATGAACTCTTGTGAGAATGTATTGCGTATGGGTTATCATGATGATCACCATGCCGGTAGAATCAAGAATGCATGGTTGGGTGCTTATGCCACTTTCTTTACTAATGTAAATGATACAGCAACTTCTGAGAATCGTATGCGTGCATACAATTACATTGACAGCCATTTCTATTGGAGTAAAGAGGTTCAGAACGAACTAAAGGCTCAATATGAGAAGTATTATAAGGATGGTCGTTGGGTAATTCCTTCGCTTGCCGAAGATCCGGAGCACGCGATTTCTACCAATGAAGTAAATGTAGAACAGAACACCGCTCCGTTCTATATGCTGCATAACTACTTCAGCTATGTATCTAAGGACAAGTCAAAGAAAGACTTCCAGCTGGATCTGTATGAGTCACTGCGTCAGAACGACAATGAGAACGGTTCTTCTGTAGAGATCATGCCGGATGGTACCCGTAAGTCAGAGGTAGACAAGTATGAGCTGATTGCCAGTGCACAGAACACAGTGAAAGGCAAGTTGGCCGAGTTGAAGGAGAAATATCCGGAAACTTGCTGGTTGAAGTATCTGAGCGAGAGCTCTAACTGCTGGCAGAACAGTGTTCCATTCATTTTTAATTATATCCGCAAAGCTTCGTTGATCAGCGGTTACAATCTGTATGACTACTTTGACAAGTTCGGATTCATGCGTACTATTATCATGAGTATCGGTGACTATGGTGACAAGGATTATGCGATGATGCAGGACATGAAGGATGAGTTTAAGAAAGATATGGACGATCTTGGCTTGAAGGAGGTAACTCCGGAGATGATGGAAGAAATGGCACATTCATCACTTCCTGTTTATGCAACTCCGACTATTCCAAACGAGCCTGTTAAAAAGTAATTTTAAGATAGGCATTGAATATAGATAGTGAAACGATACGGGTTTATATCCGTATCGTTTCATTTTAGGTACGCTCGGCATGAGTATTAGCTAACGGGTGCAAGTCCCCAATGAGCCCTAATAGCGGGAATCATATAGCTAAA
>CALUIU010000002.1 GCA_944320795.1 Candidatus Paraprevotella stercoravium
CTCGAACTCGCGACCCCGACCTTGGCAAGGTCGTGCTCTACCAACTGAGCTATTTCCGCGTTATCATGTCATCCTTCCCGAATGCGATGCAAAGGTACGACTTTTTTTGAAACCTGCAAACAATTCCGCGTTTTTTCTTTCAAAAAAAGCAGATTTCCCTGCATTTTCCGTTCCAAAACGGTTTAAAACAAAAGAAATCTGCCTTATTTTATCAACACATACGGTCACGATAGTCTTCATATGTGTATTCCCGATAGTATTCCAGAACACCATCTTCATGCAGCAATGCGATGGACGGATGATGTATTCCGTTAAACATATTGGTCTTTACCGTGGTATAATGAATCATATCCTCAAAGATCAGAGTCTCTCCCACTTTCAGCTCATGATCGAATTTCCAGCACGACATAAAATCTCCGCTCAGACAACTGTTACCTCCCAAGCGGTATACATGTTCTTCAGGAGTGGCAGTCTTGATATAGTCTTCCGGCATCGTCTCCGCTCCACGCACAGCCGGCTGATAAGGCATCTCCAGACAGTCGGGCATGTGACAGGTGAAACTCACATTCAGAATAGCCGTGCGGATTCCTTTATTCTCCACCACATCAACCACACGTGACACCAGAGGACCCGTCTGCCAGGCAAAGGCCGATCCGGGTTCCAGAATGACACGCAGATTGGGATAACGTTCCTGCAGACCGCGCAACAAGGTAATCAGATGCTCCGTATCGTATCCCTTTCGGGTCATCAGATGTCCGCCTCCCAGATTCAACCATTTCAGGCGGGGCAGCCATTTTCCGAACTTGGTCTCCAGATGCTCCAGAGTATGCTCCAAAGCCGTGGAATCGCTTTCGCAATGACAATGGCAATGAAAACCTTCTATGCCTTCAGGCAAATCTTCCGACAAAGCATCGGCCAGTATGCCAAAACGCGAACCGGGAGCACAAGGATCATACAGTTCCACTTCTATTTCCGAATACTCGGGATTCACACGCAGACCACAGGATATGGCTTCCGACGGATGCTGATGATTATAAGCTTTCACCAATGGCCAGAAACGGGCATATTGGGTCAGGGAATTAAAAGTGATATGACTGCTGCACTCCATCAGACGGTCAAAATCCTCTTCGGTATATGCCGGCGAATAAGTATGTGCCTTGCTTCCGAATTCCTCGGCAGCCAAACGGGCTTCATAAAGCGAACTGGCTGTCGTATGGGTGATATACTCCCGGAAAATCGGGAACGATTTCCAAAGAGCGAACGATTTAAAGGCCAGGATTATTTCCGCTCCACTGCGCTTGGCCACATCACGAATCAGACTCAAGTTACGGCGCAGCAAACGCTCTTCCATCACATAGCAGGGAGTCTTTACCCCTTCAAAGGTATGGGAATCTGTTTTCATATCCTTGTTGCTTGATATTTTAAGTGTTTGTATTCTTCTTTGATTCTATATTTATAAATTAGTATACCAGACGTACATTGTCCACCCATAATGTTGTACCGACAGAGCCTACATAAGCACCGCCGTAGCTGGAATCAAACTGCAAGATAATGTGTGTAGGTGTTTCGTCCGCATCTGCCCATCCCACTTCGTGGATCGGAACATTCTTTCCCTTACTGTTGATACAGTATTTGGTATCGTCTCCGGTAATCAGTCCCATATAGCTTTGGAAACCGCTCTTCTTGGAGATATCTCCATATTGGATCGGGAATTGCGCGTTATTTACCCAACCGGTGTTCTTGGAAAAACGGTGCACCATCGTACCGACACGCTTGGCATAAATATTTCCTTTGGCATCTTCCCATCTTTTCTGCAGGATGCAGATCACATCCGGCATATCCATACCGGACACCTTGGTTACCCGGCTGAAACCGGTCTCACGGATACGGTTCGGCTGCCCTGAAAGTTTCACCTTATAATCAAAGCAAACAGCCTTGGGACGACGCGCCAGCGGCATACCGGCCGACAGCTTGCTCATCGGATTGGAGGTGCTCGTCACCGGTTCCAAAGCACTTCCCAGCCACAACGAACCGGCCGCAAGCACTTTGATATTGACAATGCCCAGAACTACACACTTCTCAATATGTGTTTTCAGGCAGGCACAATAACCGTTACCTCTTTTTTCCCGATACACCGAAGTATTTGTCTTGGTGATACCGGCCACTTTGGCCATCACATTGGAAGTAGCCCACGGTGAACCGCCCTGATTGGTATAAGCCTTACTGTTGTTCCATACCGCATTCGGTCCTACCTCATAAAGACTTTTGGTATTACCGCCGATGATCGCGCTTTCTTTGATATTGCGCACGATCCACTGGTCAAAGTTACCATACTTAATCATTTCTCCCTGACCGAAGAACAAGGCAGGTACCAAAGCCATGGCCCCTGTCAACAATACTCTTTTTCCTTTCATTATCTTTGTTTTTAAATCCTTTCCATTAAAAAGCTTCATTTATATTGAAGGATACATTCGGACTGTCTTTCGTGAATCCCAAGTCCAAACGCACATTAACCCGTTTCTTGAACTCCCAACGGTATCCTACTCCATAATTGGGGAGTGTCTCACGCAACCAGATGTTATCAAAATTATGGAACACATTGGCAAAACCGATCCAGGCCACCATACCGCTGCGTCCCTTCAGATGCTGACGCAGCTCCACCTGCCCTTCCAGAATATTCCGGTCACGGTAGCGGCCTTCATAATAACCGCGCATCCGGTTCATCGTACCCACCTGTGCCAACATGGTCCAGGGCACATTTCCATAATTCAGCAAGCCGTGCAGCTCCATAGCCATGACTCCGCCTTTCCATACCTGACGATAAGCGGAATAGGTCAGATCTGTATAGGAAAATGGATAGCGGTTTCCCATTCCTGCAGGATAGGACATCTGTTCCAGACGAAAATAGTTGCCCCGATAGGCATTCAACACAAAATCTCTGCTGTCATAAATCAATGTCAATCCGAGACCGTAGCTCCGGATTCGCTGGTCTTGCCCCTGGATTAATTCCGGACGCTCGAAATCATAGGAGTTCACGAGACTGATATCGCCCACAAGCCCTAAATAGGTATGCTTGAATATCCGATACTGGAAATCCGGTCTGAACTGGAATTTCACCCGGTTATACATACTTTTGTTCGCTCCGTCGCACCCCTGGTCATAACCGATACCCCAAATATAACTGGGAAAGGTATACACATAGGTCTGATAATTGAGTCGGAAACGGTCATGGGCAAAAAAATTGTTTCCACGCACACCTATGGAGAGCATACCGGCTATGCTGGCATTTCCATACAAGGATACATTGGATTTCTGCAACGTCGGGTCACTGCGATCCCAGGAATACAGACCGGAAGCCGCGATTCCCAGTCCCAGCGAAGTTGTAGCCGTATAGCTGGGACCAAACAATACGCTAAAATCAAAAGGTTTGTTTTTCTCCTTATTGGCATTCCGCAGATAATCTCCGAGCCACGCAAACGCGCCTTTCCGTTTCCCGGCCACGACCGTATCCACAGAATCGGCATGCTCCCCTTCAGAAAAATCTGCCGGCACATACGCAGAAAGACTGCCGGTAAAAGACAAGCAGAGCAACAGAAAACAGAATATCCGGTTTATATTTAAATTCATGACTTTTCTCATCGGTTTATTGTCGCAAAGATAGTACAATATGATGAGAAATCGCCATCCGCAACAGGATTTATCCGTTTGTGACCGGAAAAGATACCGGAATTCTCCCGATAAAATCCCGAATCGTCAGCCACTTGTTTTTTACGGCAACGAATGAAAATCTTTCCGGTGATATCCTTGATATTTGATTATATTTTATACTTTTGCTGAAAATCATCAATTTTAACCAAACATTATGAACAGCAAAAGATCAAATATAGCTTTGCAAAACGGTACTAGTGATTATCGTGTTCTGGAACTGCTATCCCAGAATTTCCCCAATATAGCGGCGGCCAGCACGGAAATCATCAATCTGGAAGCTATCATGAACCTTCCCAAAGGAACCGAGCATTTTGTAGCCGATATTCACGGCGAGTATGAAGCCTTTCTGCACATTCTGAAAAATGCTTCAGGCAATATCCGCAGAAAAGTGGCGGAACTGTATGGCACATCCATGCGTGAAAACGAGATCCGTAATCTCTGCTCCCTGATTTACTATCCGGAGAAAAAACTGGAATACATCAAGGCCGTAGAGGAAGACCTGAACGATTTTTATAACATCACCCTGCATCAGTTGGTCAAGATCTGTCAGACGGTATCTTCAAAATACACCCGTTCCAAAGTAAGGAAAGCACTGCCTAAAGAGTTTTCCTATATCATAGAAGAACTGCTTCACGAGTCACCTCTGGAAAACAACAAGCAAGGTTACTTTAACCGCATTATCGAAACGATCATTTCCACCGGAAGAGCGGACGATTTCATCATTCAGATCTGCAACCTGATCCAGCGCCTCAGCATCGACCAACTGCACGTGCTGGGCGATATCTACGACCGCGGACCGGGAGCGCACATCATCATGGACAAACTGTGCAACTATCATCACTTTGATATCCAATGGGGCAATCACGACGCGCTCTGGATGGGTGCCGCCGCCGGAAACGACTGCTGCATCGCCAATGTGCTGCGTATCTCGTTGCGTTACGCCAATCTGAACACACTGGAAGACGGTTATGGCATCAACATGGTTCCCTTGGCTACTTTTGCCATGGAAACTTATGCCGATGATCCGTGCAAGGAATTCATTCCGAAAATCAGTGAAGAGGAAACCGACTACAACGGCAAGACCATCCGACTCATCGCACAGATGCACAAGGCAATATCAGTCATTCAGTTCAAACTGGAAGCCGCGCTCATTGACAAACATCCGGAATGGCATATGCAAGACCGCAAACAGCTGGAATTCATTGATCTGGAAAACAAGGTATTTGTCTGGGAAGGCAAGACTTATGAAATGACAGAATGCTCTTTCCCTACCATCGATCCTAAAAACCCGTATCAACTGACCCACGAAGAAGCGGATCTGGTTGAGAAACTGCACCGGTCCTTCCGGATCTGTGACCGCCTGAAACATCACATCCAGTGTCTTCTCTCCCACGGCTGCCTCTATGGCATCTTCAATTCAAATCTGCTGTTCCACGCTTCCATTCCTCTGAATGCGGACGGAACTCTGAAGGATGTGGAAATCCAGGGTAAAAAATATCAGGGAAGAGCTTTGCTCGAGAAATTGGGACAAATGATGCGTGCCGCTTTGAGCAACAGTAAAAATGCCAAAGAGAAGGATTTCGCCATTGACTATTACTGGTACATCTGGTGCGGACCGGACTCTCCGCTGTTCGACAAGTCAAAGATGGCCACCTTTGAGCGTTACTTCCTGAAAGACAAGGCCACCCATCAGGAAGAGAAAGGCTACTACTATAAACTGAGAGACAACGAAGAAGTTTGTGACCGTATTCTCGACGCGTTCGATGTAACCGGACCTCACCGTCACATCATCAACGGACATGTACCGGTACGAGCCGCCAAAGGCGAGAATCCGATCAAGGCCAACGGCAAGCTGATGGTTATCGACGGAGGATTCGCCAAAGCCTACCACAACACCACCGGTATCGCGGGCTATACACTGGTATATCACAGCAGGGGCTTCCAATTGGTGCAGCACGAACCGTTCACTTCGGCCGAAGAAGCGGTTAAAAACGGTACGGATATTGTCAGCACCACGCAAATTGTGGAAATGAGCAGCCAGCGCATGATGGTGCGTGATACAGATAAGGGCGAAGAACTGCAGGGACAGATCGAGGAACTGCAGAATCTGCTGTATGCCTATCAGCAAGGCTATATTCAGGAACGTCCGGAAAATAAACAGCCCGGATAAAAACAAAGCATCGCTTCCAACAGAACGGAATGTCCTACTGTTGGAAGCGATGCTTTTTTCAGATATCGGCCGGTCCGGGAACCACGGCGCGCAACATTTCACGCTTTCCGGGAGGACCGGGAATACGCTCAACGGTAAAACCGGCCTGCTGCAGCATGCGGCGCACAGCTCCTTTGGCACAATAGGTAACCAGCACCCCACCGGGATTCATCACCCGGAAAATACGGTCAAAAAGAGGCTGGTTCCATACATCCGGCTGCTTGTCGGGAGCGAACGCGTCAAAAAATACCAGATCTATCTTTTCCGGGAAATCCACCTCATTGAAATCTCCCCGGATTTTATGCAACAGGAAATGCGGATCCAGACAGACGTCCTCATTCCACGGACTCTCATGCAACTGAGAGAACCAACGGCCGGCACCCTCTATTTCCAGCTGCTCATAATGCAACTGCGCCCATAAAGCGGGCTCCAGCGGATATTTTTCCAAAGTATAATAACTCACCGACACGGAATCGTGTACCGCACGCGACAAGGCCAGCAAGGCATTCAGTCCGGTTCCAAAACCAAATTCCAGAATGCGGTAATCCTTACGGTGCAAATAATCCCATCCGGAATGAAAAAACACATGGCGTGACTCCTGTAAAGCACCATTTACCGAATGATAGTGTTCCTCCATTTCGGGAACAAAAAGCGTACAGCTGCCGTCAGCTGTCATTTCCACAGTTCGTTTCATTGCCTTTACTTTCTTTTGTACCGAACAGTATCTGCCGGTCGCGCCTGCAAGCCTCGAGAGCCCACGCTTCGGGAACAAAGCGCCAATGCCCCATTGCCTCTGCACAGATACGACCCTTATTACGGATATATTCTATAAAATGATAACGGATATCTTTCTCTGAAGTATACAGAATACGGCTCTGCAGCTCTTCATGACTGAGTCCGGCTCCACGGGTGAAAAGCTCTCCGCCTCCATAGGCACGATAAGAGTTCGTCACGACCCGGTACACCGTATCCGGATCAAACGGACGCCCGTCGGTCAGTTCCTCCACAGTCACCCGTTCTCCTTCGGCACGGGTCACATCGACCGTATAACGGATACCGGCAGCCGAATCAAAATTAAAAGCCAGATTGGCAAACCCCAGCCGCTTTCCGTGATCCAGCAAAGGAGCCATCTTCATAATATGGTCTCCAGGCTCCAGCATCCGGTCAGTCCACAAGGCATAACTCATCTCCAGAATATTCTGGATCTCCCGGCCACGCATAGCCAGCACACACACCATATTTTCATATTTATACAGATGGAACATGTCGCGGATATAGATATCTCCCTTCGGAAGCACGGCATCAAAAGTAAGCGGCGCCGCAAAAGACACATCCGCTCCCGTGATTTTCAGCTGCATGTCATGAATCAGGTCCATAAAGGCCGAAGAACCGAAGTAGGCATCCTGACTGGAAATGGCATGATCAAAGCTGCCGATACGCTGATTCACATAAGCGGCAATCTGAGTCGAGGCGTCAGCATATTTACGCTCAAATTCATACACCAGATCACCGGTTTCATACATCACGTTCTGTATCCGGGCATGTATCTTTTTACGTTGCAGTTTTCCTTCCTCATAATACAACGACACATCAATCACACTCACACTGGTAGCCAGACTCCATAAACCGACACAACTGACCTTATGTCCGTAGCGATTCGTGATGACCTCTATATGTTTCTGATGATCATGCCCATAGCAGATCACATCCAGTCCATCTACCTCACGGGCAATACAGGCAGACACATTTTCACAGAAATCCTCGGTAACGACTCCCCCGCTCCATCCGGAGTGAAACAAGCCGACCACGAGATCGGGCTGTTCCTGTTCACGAATATGACGCACCCACAGCTCTGCCGCCTTCACCATGTCCTGCACGGCAATGCCCCGCCACTGTTCTTTGGGTACCCAATGAGGAATGGCACTGGTCACCAGTCCCAAGACAGCTATACGCACCCCGTCACGCTCCAGCACCGTATAAGGACTGAAATAAGGCTTTCCGGTCTGTTCGCTTACCAGATTGGCTGCCAGCACCGGAAAATGACACTGCGCCACAAAACGGTCATAAACGGCATGCCCCATCTCCAGGTCATGATTTCCGATACAGAGAGCGTCATACTTCATATGATTCATGACCTCCGCAATGAGGTGCGGACTGCGGGTGTCTACAAAATTATAATAATAGGCGGTGGGCTGTCCCTGCAGCACATCACCGCAATCCAGCAATACGGAAGTATTCGGATGCTTCTCCCGCTCACGGCAGACAAAAGCATAGACCCGTGACAAAGCCCCCCGGGCAGGACCGTTTTCGATGAAATCATGCGAAAAGAGAGCACCATGGATATCCGTGGTGTGCATAATTTTTATTTTTTTCTCTATACGGTTTTTTTCTGCCATGCTAAAAAAATCTGCCATTATTATGCAAAAATAGCAATAAAACGCTCTGTCACCAACTGACTGGCATCTTATTTGTTGAATATTTTAGCAAAAAAGGAGGATTATTATGGCATTTATAGATTATTATAAGATCATGGGTATCGCGAAAGATACTCCTCAAAAAGACATCAAGAGTGCTTACCGGAAAAGAGCCAAACAGTTCCATCCGGACCTCCACCCGAACGATCCGAAAGCCAAAGCGAAGTTTCAGGCACTGAACGAGGCTTACGATGTTCTGAGTGATCCGGAAAAGCGGGCCAAGTACGACCAGTACGGAGAACATTGGAAGAGCATGGGCGGATTCCAGAACGGTGGCGGAGGAGAAGGCGGATTCGAAGGATTTGACTTCAGCCAGTTCAGTGGTGGCGGCAGCTTCTCCGATTTCTTTGAACAACTGTTTGGAGGCGCCCGTCACCGGCAAAGTTCCCAAAGCAGCGGATTCCAGAATTTCGGCGGATTCCAGAATTTCGGCGGATTCGGCGGCTTTGACGGATACCGGGAAGAACCGGTGGTACAGGACAAATTGTGCCAGGTGCATATTGATATGTACACAGCCATTCTGGGAGGAGAAATCATTGTGTCCACTCCGGTAGAAAAAATCAAGCTGAAAGTAAAACCGGGTACCCAGCCGGGTACAAAAGTGCGCATCAAAGGAAAAGGCGATCTGTATCCGAATGGCGAACGGAGCAATCTGATCATCACCTATCAGGTAGACCTGCCGCAACATTTGAGTGCACGTCAGAAAGAACTTCTCGAAGAAATGCGCCGCTCATAAAGCATACCCGAAAGTATGTATTTTTTGAATCACAATTTGCATAAGTCAATAAAAAAACCGACCTTTGTAAAAAGGCATTCAAAACAAAGAAACAAAATATGATAACAGAAATTACATCCGATATCAAGTACATCGGAGCAGACGACACAGACATTGACTTGTTTGAAAGTCAGTACGTAGTACCTAATGGCATTTCTTATAACTCATATGTTATTCTTGACGAGAAGATCGCCATCATGGATACGGTGGATAACCGGAAAACAGACGAATGGCTTGCCAATCTGGAAGAAGCGCTTCAAGGCAGAAAACCGGATTATCTGATTGTACAGCACATGGAACCCGACCATGCGGCCAATATCGGCAACATTGCCACCCGCTATCCGGAAGTCCGTATTGTGCTCAGTACCAAGGCTGCGCAAATGCTTCCCCAGTTCTTCGAAGGAGTTGATTTCGCTGACCGTCTGGTTATAGTCAAGGAAGGCGAAACACTGTCTTTGGGAAGCCATACCCTGCAATTCTTCATGGCTCCTATGGTACACTGGCCGGAAGTAATGGTCACTTATGACCAGAAAGACAAGGTTCTGTTCTCTGCCGACGGTTTCGGAAAATTTGGCGCCCTCTGCAATGAAGAGCCATGGGCCGACGAAGCACGCCGCTACTACTTCAATATCTGCGGCAAATACGGCATGCAGGTTCAGGCCTTGCTGAAAAAGGCGGCCACTCTGGATATCCAGACAATCTGTCCGCTTCACGGTCCGGTATTGAAAGACAATCTGGGGTATTTCATCGGTCTTTATGACACATGGAGCAAGTACGAACCGGAAGAAGAAGGTGTGCTGGTAGCCTATGCTTCCATTCATGGAGGAACAGCTGAAGCGGCAGAAAAGATGGCTCAGATCCTGTTGGAGAAAGGAGCAGAAAAGGTAATGATCACCGACCTGTCACGCGATGATATGGCAACAGCCGTAGAGAACGCGTTCAAGCTGAGCAAGCTCGTGGTAGCGGCATCGTCTTACGATGCCGGTCTGTTCCCGCCGATGTACGACTTCCTGCACCACTTGCAGATCAAAGGTTTCCAGAAGCGCAAGGTTGCGATCATCGAGAACGGCTCCTGGGCTCCTACTGCCGGTAAGGTCATGCTGGGAATGCTGGAAGGAATGAAGAACATGGAAATCGTTTCTCCGATGGTAACGATTAAGAGCAGAATGAAACAGGCCGATATTCCGGCTTTGGAAAATATGGCTGATGCGATATTAGCCTGATTTAATCTTTTTCATAAGTATTTATTTTAAAAATTGGCCTCTTCGGATTTCTTTTCCGAAGAGGTTTTTTTGTTTCTTTTTATAATCTGCTACTCCATCTGTCAAAGCGGACTCACAGAGTGTTTATGAATATTTATTTAAAATTTTAATCCAACCATACAGATACAAAATGCATGCCAAAACATTAACTCACTGATTCTGAACAGATAGCCAAAAAGCAAGGTGTCCAGAAATGGACACACTGTCCGCTTTTGTGTCCGAAAATGGACACCTCATCCGTTTTTATATTCAAAATCAGATCCTGCCCTCCAGCCATGCGTCAATCAGCATACGTGCCATGGACAGACGGGGCGGTATCTCGGGCAGATTATCCCGGCCAAACCATCCTCCTGAAGCCAGTTCCTTGCGCTGCAAGGCTATTTCACCGGAAACATAATCGGCATAAAAACCGATCATCAGTCCACAGGGATAAGGCCAGGGCTGACTGGCAAAATAACGGATATTGCCAATATGCAATCCGGTTTCTTCCATTACTTCACGCTCGACACACTCTTCCAAAGTCTCACCGGTCTCTACAAAACCGGCAACCAGACCATAAAATGAACCTTTGAAATTGTGGGCATGCACCAGCAGGATCCGGTCATCCCGGCGTATCAGCACGATAATCGCCGTGGCCAGCTGTGGCCATACCTCCTTGCCGCAGGCCGTACAGCGCTTGCTGATTACCGTATGCGCCTTCATCGGAGCCCCACACACCCCACAGAATTTTGTATTGCGGTCCCAATAAAGTATTTCAGCCCCCTTACCGGCTTTCAGATAAACCTCTTCATCCAGCAAGGAATAAGACGCACGCAAACCGACAAACTCATACGGTGAACCTTCCGGAAGCGGATGATCCACTTGAACCACCTTACAAGGCAAGCCTCTCATCTCCGTATAAGTACGCACCGTGTTCCATTCCGTCAGCGGCACCGGCGACTCTTCCTGACAGGGAACAGTACAATGTCCTTCACTCACGGGCTGCAACAATAAGTTGTCCCGGAAAAATACAAACCAATAAGACTTCTCCATACGTCACCATATCATAAAAAATCGCTTCCATCTCCGGCGGACCGGAGAGGAAGCGACACATGTTTTATATTCCGATATATAAAAACTTATCCGAAAATTACAGATTCAGATCATTCTTGATGGCCTCAACCTTCTCCATGGCAGCGGCAGTTGCTTTCTCATAGCACTTGGCACAACCCATCTTCTCGGCAATTTCCATATAGAATTTGATCTTAGGCTCTGTACCTGAAGGACGCACGCTCACCTTGCTGCCATCCTCAGTGTACCACTGCAATACGTTTGACGGTTCCGGCTGGTTGATGTCGGTTACATGACCCTCAGCGTCCGTAGCCTTCAAGGTCTGATAATCCTTGGTCAGAATTACCTTAGAACCGGCCAGTTCCTTCGGTCCGTTCTCACGGAAGTTCTGCATCATGGCCTTGATCTCATCGGCACCGCTCTTACCCGGTTTCACCACATTGATGGTGTGGTTCAGGGTATAACCATACTCCAGATAGATATCCATCAGCACATCGAACAGAGTCTTGCCTTGATCCTTGGCCCAGGCACAGATCTCAGCCAGCAAAGAACATGCGGAAACGGCATCCTTGTCGCGAACGAAATCCTGTGCCAGAAATCCGTAAGACTCCTCACCGCCACCAATATACTGCTTCTCACCCTCACGCAGACGGATCTCACGGGCAATCCACTTGAAACCGGTATAGCAATCCAGCATTTCTACATGGTTCTTGTCGGCAATAGCCTTGATCAGCTCGGTGGTTACGATGGTCTTCACGATAAACTCGTTACCCTTCATCTTACCGGTAGCGATACGGTTCTTGATGATGTAGTACAGGAAGATCATACAAGTCTGGTTACCGTTGATCAATACCCACTCACCGTCGCTGTTCTTGCAAGCCATACCCACACGGTCAGCATCCGGGTCAGAAGCCATCACGATGTCCGCGTCGATGCTCTTGGCCAGATTGATCGCCATAGTCAGCGCCTCGGCGTTCTCCGGGTTTGGAGAAACAACGGTCGGGAAGTTACCGTCTTTGATCATCTGCTCCGGTACGGTATGAACGTTCTCAAAGCCCCACAGCTTCAATGACTGCGGAATCAGCATCATTCCGGTGCCGTGAATTGGAGTGTACACAATCTTCAAGTCCTTCTGACGGGCAATAACCTCAGGATCAATGCAGATGGTATGGATCTTCTGCAGATAGATATCGTCAATTTCCTTACCGATAATCTCAATCAGCGGATTGCCGGCATCCAAAGTCTTGCTCAGTCCCTTGATATCTTCAGCCTTTACCTGATTTACCTCGTCAATGATACCCTTGTCGTGCGGAGCCAATACCTGGGCACCGTCATCCCAATAAGCCTTGTATCCGTTATATTCCTTCGGATTGTGTGAAGCAGTCAGAATGATACCGCTCTGGCAGCCCAGATGACGGATGGCAAAAGACATCTCCGGAGTAGGGCGCATATCGTCAAAGAGATATACCTTGATACCGTTAGCTGCAAAAATATTTGCAGAAACTTCTGCAAACAGACGGCTGTTGTTACGGCAGTCGTGACCCACGACAACAGAAATCTGCTCTTTATCCTTGAATACCTTGTTCAGATAGTTTGACAGTCCCTGAGTAGCAGCACCTACTGTATAGATATTCATACGGTTGGTACCCACTCCCATGATGCCACGCAGACCGCCGGTTCCGAACTCCAGATTCTTGTAGAAAGCTTCGATCAGTTCAGTCTTGTCTTCGCTGTCAAGCATCTTCTGAACCTCTGCCTGTGTTTCCGCATCATAAACCGATGAAGCGAGCCAGGTTTGTGCCTTAGCCTCGCATGACTTGATCAATTCGTTGTCCATTTTCTCTTTTTTTATATTACTGAATTGTTTTATTTCTTTCAATGAGCAAATTTAGTCATTATCTGTTGGAAATCCTAGCAGATATAAAACTTAATCAGTGACTTTTTGGTTATTAAACATTTTCTTCACTAATATGTAAAGTGTATGGTATCCCGGGCCACATTCCCGCAACGGTCTTCGGTCACAACAGTCAGCGTGCGTTGCCGGTTCTCGGCACGCACTCCATTCTGCCGCAGATCGCACGTGCGTACATCCCGCCCGGTAAAGAGCACAAATCTACCGTCTATATATCCTTTCAGAGAACGTACTCCCGACTGGTTGTCCCGACAGGAAAGACGGAAACGGCGGTTCTGCGACCCGCCAACCAGTCCCAGCGAACGGATCACCGGCGGAACCGTATCCTGAGCGATGGCATAATCCTCGTCCAGATTGCGCACCGAGGCCGAAATCCACCCGCCATGGTATGTACCGCCCACATATCCCTTACTGCTCTCTATGTAACATTTCTCAGGATGGGCAACCGGCTGTGAAAGAGCCAGCATCAGCGTGACATTGACCCGCAACGGTAACGGGGAATCATGTAAATGATATTTATGCGACAGTTTGTCAGGAGTAGGCTTGACGGAAGGTGCCAGCACCACATCATGGAAAAGCACCCCAGCCGGTATACGCAGCTCCATTCCCGGCAACTGTACGACATGAGAGCGGTTCCACTCCAGGAAATAAGGTTCGGCCCGCTTGTCCGCCTCATCACGGGCAGCATCGGCCAACAGCTGCTCATAAGGGGTACCCTGAATGCGGAAACGAGTGGTCGTCGTATTGCCGAACTCATCCGTCAGCCGGTATTCCACCTCATAGGTCCGCATACGGTCAATGGTCACCCAGCCCCGGTCCTCTCCCACCTGAAGCAGCGCCAGGTCGTTGCCCGGATCGGCAAACCCTTTCAGATACCACGTATGCCGGCGCATATACCATTCATAATCCCCCCAGGAATTGATTTTGCGGTGGTCGGTCGGCATGAGGGAATCCAATTGCGAAGCATAGACTTCCTTTCCGTCCACCCGAAGACTGACTTTGTAAATGCCGAATTTATTATTCGTTCCGGTCATATAATCATCGGCCCAATAGGCAAAGCCGATCTTGCCCCAGGCCTGAAACGTACGGATTTCCTTTCCCGGAGCAAAAGAAACAGGATTCAGCGAACCGCTTACCGCACCTTCACCGGGTTTGGGATAAATACGGATGCCATGTACCCGAGGAGCAATATGGTCACGCACCAGATGCTTGAAATACGGCATGGGGTTCAGCAAGGCTCCGTCGGCCGTACGGTGCAGCTCCAGATGCAGATGCGGACCGGCAGAAGCACCCGTATTGCCGCTGACAGCAATCTGCTGGCCGGCCTTTACCGGAAACTGTCCGGGAGCGAAACGCACATCTACAGTCTCCGATTCCTTTTCACACTGGCGGGCAAAGACTTCCCGGGTCACATCAGGCAAAAAACGGTCCAGATGGCAATACACCGAAGTGTTGCCGTCGGGATGATTCACATACAGGGCATTGCCGAAACCGTCCAGACCCACGGTAGCCCGGGCGATATAACCGTCGGCCACACTATAGATTTTCTTTCCGATCACTCCCTGCGTACGGAAATCCAGTCCGCAATGAAAGTGGTTCGGACGCGGCTCACCGAAATTTCCGGCCAGAGACACGGTAAAATCAATGGGCGATACATAACGTTTCTGAGCCTGCACCGTCAGCGCTGCCAAACCCAGAATCCAGATAGGAAACAAACGGGAAATACGCATAGGCATAAAATTTAAGGCATGTTCTTATGCCGGAAAAGAAATTCCGGCACACCGAAATTCTTCTGTCCACATAAAAACATGCCCCGAATAAAGTCAATATGTTTATTATTTTTCAACAGCTATTTCAGCATGCCTTGAAACTCATATCCAGTCCCTTTACAGAATGCGTGAGAGCGCCTACAGAAATGTAGTCTACACCACATTCCGCATAATCGCGGATGGTATCGAATGTAATACCGCCGCTGGACTCGATTTCAAAACGGCCGTTCACCATCTCGACAGCCTTACGGGTGTCTTCCGGGGTGAAGTTATCCAGCATGATACGGTCTACACCGCCCAGATCCAGCACCTGCTGCAGCTCGTCAAAGTTACGCACCTCGATCTCGATCTTCAGATCCTTTCCCTTGGCTTTGAGATACTCGTGACAACGGTTGATGGCCGCAGCGATACCGCCGGCGAAATCCACATGATTGTCTTTCAACAGGATCATGTCGAACAGACCGATACGGTGGTTCACACCGCCTCCGATTTTCACGGCCTCTTTTTCCAGCATACGCATACCCGGAGTTGTCTTGCGGGTATCCAGAATACGGGTCTTGGTACCTTCCAGACGGGCCACATATTTGCCGGTCATGGTAGCGATACCGCTCATGCGCTGCATGATGTTCAGCATCAGACGCTCTGTCTGCAACAAACTCTGTACCTTTCCGGAAACGATCATGGCCACATCTCCCGGTTTTACATGGGCACCGTCCTGAATGAACACCTCCACCTGCAAGTTCGGGTCAAAACGATAGAACACCTTCTTGGCAATCTCAATACCGGCCAGAATACCTTCTTCCTTGATGAGCAGTTTGGATTTACCCATCGCGTCCTCAGGAATACAACACAAAGTGGTGTGGTCACCGTCACCAATATCTTCAGCAAAAGCCAGATCGATCAAACGATCATTCAATTCGTCTACAGTAAGCATCTTTTCTCTTTTCGTTTAGATTAATATAAAATTTATTACAAAGATACGCAAAATAGCCATTGATTGTGCGCCGTATTAGTTAAATATCACAAACAGGCCCAATCTGTGTGCCGCCCCTGATGTATCTTTGCACCCATGAAAGCTACATTACTTGTTGTCGGCAAGACAGCCGATCCGCGCTTCGGCGTATTGATTGACGAATATATCCAGCGTACCCGTTTCTACCTTTCATTTGATATGGAAGTGATTCCGGAACTGAAGAACACCAAGAACCTGAGTCAGGAGCAGCAAAAAGAAAAAGAAGGCGAACTGATACTGCGTGCTTTGGCTCCGGGCGACCATGTGGTGTTGCTCGACGAGCACGGAAAGGAGTTCCGCTCGGTAGAATTTGCCCAATGGATGCAAAAGAAGATGAACACCGTACCCAAGCGTCTGGTGTTCATCGTGGGTGGTCCTTATGGTTTCTCACCGGCTGTTTACCAGAAAGCCAATGAAAAAATCTCGCTTTCGAAGATGACCTATTCGCACCAGATGATCCGTATGATCTTTACGGAACAGATTTACCGGGCGATGACGATTCTGAACAACGAACCGTATCATCACGAATAATCAGATCGAGCACCAGGGGCAGATGATCGCTGTATCCGCCCAGATAACGCGGTCCAAGATAAGTGCGGAACGGTTTCCATCCGCCATACTTCTCGTCCCGTTGGAGCAGGAAGGGAAAATCAGCCACTCGGGCCACCGTATCTTTCACTCCGATTCTCCCGTCCGACCGTTTCAAAGCACCGGAAACCAGAAAATGATCCAAACAGCTCCAGCGCCCCCGGTAACGGTAGGTGCCATGCACCGACTGCGGATGATTCTGCGCCCGGGCCGGAAGCAGATACAAACCGGATACGGCAGCCAGTTCCTTCCGGAAAATTTCCTCGGAAGCCGAAGCGTTAAAGTCTCCGGTCACCACCAGATACCGGTTGGGATTCTCCCGCAAAACAGAGTCGCACAAGGCGGCAAGTGTCCGGGCTGCCAGCCGACGGTGACGGTCTGCCGCCCGAGTTCCCGAATATTTGCTGGGCAGATGACAGGCCACCAGATGCAGTGTATCGCCGGACTGCAGTTTTCCTTGCAGATAAAGCAGGTCACGGGTAGGCGAAAAGCCATATTCGCGCGAAGGAACACGCACGGTATCACACCGCAACGGACGAAAACGGCCGGGCTGGTAAAGTACCGCCACATCAATTCCCCGGTCATCTTCTGAAGCCGTCTGCAGGGAGCGGTAGCCCAGAGCGCGCAGGGCCGAGCGCCGGCACAGATCACGCACCACGGTATCATTCTCCACTTCACAGAGCACCATCAGGTCCGGGATATGCCCCTCGCCCACGGCAGCCACCACTTTGGCCAGCAAGTTCTGTTTCTTCCAATATTTATAGGCATTCCAGCATTTTTCTCCTTCAAGAAGAAACTCCTCATCCCTATGGCCGTCATCGTGCCGCAAGTCAAAGAGATTCTCCACATTATATTCCAGAATACGAAAAGGGCGCTGGGCTTCTGCCCGGAAAAATCCGTGCACAAACACCAGCACCCCTATATAAATCCATCTGATCATGATTTACTTTTTGCGCGGCACATACTCATAGCATCCCGCCGCCGGACGCTTTCCACCCAGACGGCTCACTCCGTTACGGTCAAACGGATAACGGAGCGTGTATACCGTATCGGCAAGCTGCAAGGCTGCCGAACAGGAATCAGGCGCAAAGTCATACAGATAGTTCCGGGTATCGAAAAGCACAAAACCTTTCTCACGGATACAGCAGTCCTCTTCCCGCTCACCTTCGAAAACACAGCCCGCATAGCGCGCATCATCCGTTACCGCCGGTGTGTTCAGCAGAGAGTTCCGGAAAAGATAATCATATTTCTGTTCCTTCTCATTCAGACTGCCCAAAAGCACATCCTCTCCATAACCGGTAATCAGACAATTGTAGAAATGAGCTTTCTGCAAGGGAACCGTCGCACTGAAATAGTTGTCAGACAGATACAAGGCCTGTCCCCGTACCGATTCCCAGGGGTAGAACTGGGCCAAGGTACAATGTACGAACTCACTGTTGCCCCCGATCAGATATACACAATGCCCCAGTGTATTGCTGATTTGCGTATTCCCGACGGAAATCAGACAGTTGACCGCTTTCAGACCGTCGCCTCCGATATTATGCAGGATAGAGTTCTCCAGCACCAGCTTGACGTTATCCATCGCGGAACTGTCACACTGAATACCATAACTGGCGCTGTGAATATCCGTGTAGCGCAATGTGTTTCCAAAACTTTCCGCAAACAGGCGCACCCCTCCCCAGCGTGAAGGCGTGTTGTCATAAGGAAGATAATCAAACAGCCGGTCCGTACGGTCACCACGCAGCACCACCGGCGCCTCGAGTGTTCCCTCGGACACCAGACTGCCACGTACCAGCAGATTCGCCTGATCATGAAAATAAAGCTGCACTCCGGCCGCCAGAGTCAGACGCGCTCCGGGCTCCACCGACAGACTGTCGTAAATCACATACGGGCGCCCGGCCTGCAAGGTGGTATCCTGACGAATCACCTTACCATGCCACATATAAGCATCCTGACCTGTAGCATGCAGTACAACCGACTGCACCACACCACTCTCCAACTGGAAAAACAGGCGGTCGCTCAGTTCAAACGGCTCATTCTGGTTACGCTCCGGAACAGTCACTTCGGCAAAGACCATCAGACTGTCCGAACCGGGCACTTCCAGTCCGGAAGCGGAAGCTCCCGAAGTCGGTGCCAGAAACACCCCGTCCACATTCACCCGGAAAGAAGTTGCGCTACCCTGCTCCAGCCAGGCGCGGGTAATACGTATCCCCCGGTCATTACGATTGTACACTTTCAGCATACGGGTGCTGCTGCCCACAGTCGTAATCACCGTATCAAACTGTATGGAATCGGACGAAAAAGACAATACGGCCCCTTTGTCGGTGGTAAACTGTTCGAAATCATTACAGGCAGTCAGAAAGGCAAATGCCATCAAAAGACCCAGCCCGCAACGGATCAAAGAATGAATATACTTCATAAAGTTTGCGCTTATGATCAATGAAAATCAAAAAAAGCAGCAAGAGCCGCTTCAAGCCGGATTCCGGCATGGCTCTTGCTGTCTCCTTATTGTATGATTATGCCCGTGCCGGGATATTCTTCAGAATCTCCAGCAGATGGTCCCAAACCTTCTCTACGGTAGGAATCAGCAGACGCTCGTCAGGCGAATGCACACCGCGCAGGGTCGGTCCGAAAGAAACCATATCCAGATGAGGATATTTCTCGCTGAACAGACCACACTCCAGACCGGCATGGATACCCAGCACCTTCGGTTCCTTGCCGAACAGGCGTTTGTAGGTTTCTACCGACAGTTTCAGGATTTCAGAATCCGGATTCATCTTCCATCCCGGATAACCGTCACCCACAGTCACTTCGGCACCGGCCAGTTCGAAAGTAGCCTTGATGGTGGCGCTCATATTCTTACGTGCGCTCAGGATGCTGCTTCGCTGGCTGGTCACCACGACAATCTGCTTCTCTTCAGCCTTCATGCGGATGCTGGCCAGATTGGAGCTGGTTTCCACCAGATCAATATCCTGACACATAGACAGGATACCGTTATGCACTGCCTGGATAGCGGTAATCAGACGACAGGCCACACCACGGTCCACTGCCACAGCCGGAGTCTCCATGCTCTCGAGCAGGAATTCCATATTCTTCTCCGTTACGCTGTATTCCTCTTCCACGTCAGCGGCAAAGATATTCCAGTCCACACGGATGCTCTCCTTGTCCTTCATCGGAATGGCACAAACGGCAGCCGCCTCGCGCGGAATGGCGTTATGCAGACCACCGGCCTGGATATCGCACAGATACAGGTCATATTTCTGCATGGACTGATACAGGAAACGTCCCAATACCTTGTTGGCGTTGGCACGCATCTTGTTGATGTCATCACCGGAATGACCACCGGTCAATCCTTTTACCTTCAGCTCGAAGGCAAAATAACCGGCCGGAACCGGAGTCGTATCATAGGAGAACACCGCTGTTGTTCCGGCGCCACCGGCACAGCTCACATACAACTGTCCTTCATCCTCCGAATCCAGGTTGATCAGGATATCACCGCTCATGAAGCCGGCTTCCAGGGCAAAGGCTCCCGACAGTCCGGTTTCCTCGTCACGCGTAAACAGACACTCCAAAGGACCGTGCTGGATATCATCTGCCGCCAGTACAGCCATCTGCATGGCCACACCGATACCGTCGTCGGCACCCAGAGTAGTACCCTTGGCGCGCATCCACTCACCGTCGACATAAGTCTGTATCGCGTCTTTTTCAAAATCAAACTCCACATCGCGGTTTTTCTCGCACACCATGTCCATATGGCTCTGCAACACCACAGTCTTGCGGTTTTCCATTCCCGGAGTAGCCGGTTTGGAAATCAATACATTGCCACAGGCGTCCAGCTTACAAGGCAACTGATGACGGGCAGCAAAGTCCTGCAGGAAAGCCATCATCTTTTCCTCTTTCTTGGACGGACGGGGCACCTGATTCACTTCTGCAAAGCAGTCAAACACACATTTTGGTTTTAACTCAATCTGACTCATATTTTTTGATCATTAATTATTAGTGCACTGCAAAAACAACATTCAGCCTTCTTTTCTACAAAAAGATTTACTCTCATATTAGAAAAATTAAGTAATCATATTTTTGCAGACACTGATTTTACATTACCTTTGTAGCTGCAAATATAATCAAAATGCTGAAGACTTTACTATTTACTTTCATAATTGTTGCAGTCTGCATGGCTCTGCTGGCAATTAAAATTCTAGTTAAAAAGAACGGACGCTTTCCGAACACCCATATCGGACACAGCGCCGCCATGCGCAAACGCGGTATCAACTGCGTACAAAGCATGGATCGTATGGACCGAAAAGAGAACCCGCACCGTATACCGGAGCACAGATCATGATTATACACTCAAATCCGAAGTAATAATGAAAAAAAAGCAATTTATCTATGTTGGAGTTCTTGGAGGCATCATGGCTTTGTCTCTGAATAGCTGCAATCAGCAGAAACAACAGGAAACAGAGAAGGAAACAGCCGAGGCCGCTACAGAAAGCGCACAGAAAATCGGTTACGTAGAAATTGATACCCTGATGTCCCAATATAATTTCTGTAAGGACTATACCTTGCTGATGAACAAAAAAGGTGAAAATATCCGCAATACACTCGCCAGCAAGGAGCGCGCCCTGCACAATCAGGCAGCCGACCTGCAAAAGAAATACGAATCAAACGCTTTTACTACCCGTGACCAGTTGGAGAGCGCGCAGATGGCATTGGCCAAAAAGCAGCAGGACCTGCAGGCACTCAACGACCAGCTGATGACTGAGTTTGCCAACGAACAGGCAAAATACAACAATCAGCTGCGGGATTCTCTTCAGGCTTTCCTGAAAGAATACAACAAGACCAAGAAGTTTGACATCATTATCAGCAAGGCCGGCGACAATCTGCTTTACGCCAATCCGAAATACGACATCACCAATGATGTGGTCAAAGGATTGAACAAGCGCTACAAGACCAGTCCGGAGCTGGAAAAGAAACTGAGCGGAAAATAACCGTAACCGCAAATCAGAAATGGGGGTGATCTGACTCACTCCCATTTTTTTGTAACTTTTTATGAACGCTCCTCCGAAAATAAAACAACGGCTTTTTACGGCCTGAAAAAATCGTCGGGACGAAATTATAAAAAAATCCCAATCTCAGAATTCGTTGTAATATAACAAAGAGAATAAATCTATAAAAAACAAACGTTACATTATAAAATAAGAAAAGGTGCGTCAAAATCTATCTTATCATACATTTTGACGCACCTTTAAATTTTCTCCAATTATTTCACAGTTATCTTACGTACCACAAAATCATGTCCACGTTTTATTTTGACAATCTTAGGACCGCTACCAATCCGTTCCATCGTACAGATGCCCCCCTCACAATTCTGTGTCCTGATTTCAACCCCGTCCAAAGTATACACAGATACTTCCTGAATATCCGAATTGGAAGTCACAATAAGCTGATTCGGAACAACAGAGCAAACGTTAACATCATCTTTCCCGTCAATAACAGATATTCCTGTTGTGCCATCAGTTTCATAGACAATGAAATAACGTCCATGGCTCTCTCCAGAAACAGACAGGACAAAGCCCTCGTACAATGGAATCGTTTCCTGAGTATGCGCATCGTATAATGAAATATTTCGGAATCCGTCCGTACCTTCAAAAATAAGATCTGTCATACCCACATTCACCCCAAAGATTCCTAACGGGATTTTTTGCGCATTCCGTACCAGATTGACACTAGCGGCTTTTTCACCTGCAACTGTATAAACAATGGGAATACGGATATCCGAGGAAGCAACAGTCTGAAGCAAAACTGCATCTTCTTTTCCCAAAGCATCACTGGCTGTATTACTGTAGCACAATGTAGCGAAACTTTGTCCGACAGCATTTCTGGCGGTTATCCGTAAAGTTTTTCCGGAACCTCCATCTCCATTATTTATGTCTCTCTCAAATTTCTGCATTTCAGCAGTAAAGGCAACCACAGTCTCCGCATCGGCGACCGGTTCGACAGCTTCTGCATAAAAGACAGAATAAGGAGGAAGCAAATACGGTGAAGCCGTCCATGTTCCCGTCCCGGAATCATATACTGCCGCAGGCTGCGCTGAAACATCCGGAGTTAACCAATATTTCTGCTGCAACACAGCACTATTTTCCGTTAGAAACTCCTGAACATCCAAGGGAGCCAAAAAAGGATTACCTATCATGAAATAGTTACCATCGGCAGAAGGGGTCAAAGAAACCTCTATCGAGTCCGAATGGATGTATTCATAAGGATTCGTCCTATCTACCATATCACTAATCTGCAATCTTCCGATTTCCGTCCGGTCTATCATTCCGTTTCCCGTACTTACAGGATACGATGAGTCTGATTTCGGAAAGCGGAACAGCAAACTGTCATTTGCTGATACGGGTTTGAGAGAAAAGCCGTTGCCAACCTTATAAGAAACACCTGCATCATTATAAGCAGAACTCCAGTCTGTGGCATTAAAAGAAACAGGCGTATTGGGTAACAGTTTCTCTACAATAGTTGCCCCCGTACCCCAACTTCTTTGATAAACAGCAGGATTCAGGCGATTATTAACACCTTCCTGAAACTGGATATCCTTAAAATATTCTGTTTCTTGCCGTCCATTCAATGCGGATGTATACCAATCACCGGCAACCATATCCTGCAGAGGAGAACTCAAAGCAGTCCACGAACCGGAATTCAAGGCTACATCAGTCCAGACCCTGCGATAGATCAACTGTTCGGCACGCAACATTTGCGCATCGGTTTCAAAATGAATATCGCGGCAAAGATTCACGCGGTAACGTTCCGTAGAGAATGCCCCGTCTGGATTTTCGTAGGCCATCAAATCGTACTGGATATTAGGAGTAGGCTGTTCCATATAAGACGGACGCTGACTATTTACCCATCCGTTTCCTCCTTCACCATATCCGGCCATATAAAGTTCCACTTGACTGCCTTGAGGCATAATCACATTGGAAAAGAGCATAGGCACAAAACCATTACCTGTTGTATTCTCATCGTTCGTCAAATAAGTATCCGACGGATCTTTCCTAAGTTCATCTTTGTCCGCACGCTTCCAATTTGCATCATTGTTCCAGTTGGCTATTGCCCCGGTTCCTTTCCACACCAAGTATTCCGGAACCACTTTCATTTCTATGGTCAAATTACCAAAACAAGTGTTGAATGCCTGATCACCATGCTCTTCAAAACGTACAGTAAAGGTATATGTATACCCCTCTTTGGGCTGAAAACGGAAGCCGTTTTCCTGCTCTGTTTCCGTATCAAAATAAATCTCCATAAAATCTGCAAAAGAACTGCCATCATCATAGACCTCAGCATGCAATGATTTCAAGGTTCCTATAGGTAAAGAATACTCACTGAAATCTTCGGGGAAATAGGTATCATTCAGATAAGCTGGATCATCCGTACGGATAAGATACAATTTATTATATATTTCTGGAGAAACAGAAGTAATCATGCCGATATATTTCGCCCCCTCAGACACTAATTTGGCACCTCGGAGATTTACCTTTATAGGTTTTGCATATTCGGTACTCATCAGTTGTTTCAAACCGATACGCAAACATGGATTGAAATCCTCTGAAGGATATTTTACCGAATTAAAACCGGCATGCAACTGCGGCGCATCTCCAGATACCTGTAATTCCAAAGGCACATAACCCCAACACACTCTCGCCCAGGATTCCTCATCTACTGTTCCGTCTGGCGGCAGCAGTGTAGGTATCGGTTGGAACACCAGTTTCAATCCGGATTTCAGCAAAGTAACATTCAGATTCTCCTGATGCAAAATCAAAGAGGGGTGTAATCCCTCCTCATCGACCGACTCCAGATAATGCCGGATCAAATCATACATATTTTGCGTAAATACGATTTCCCCTTCAACAGGTTCCCCGCAAACTACACCTGTCAAATCAACATTGTCGGGATACAACTCGCGAAAAACGATCAACGCATTCTGAAGACTTTCGTTTCCGTATTCTGGATGCTCAGCCAAAAACTCATCCTCTGAACCGAAGAACCAGTCAAAATACACTCCATGATCAATAGTCACATAAGATTCTGAACCATCAGCTTCTTGTTTAGGAACACGAAGTTGAGCGGAGAAATTGAAAATCTGTCCAGCACAGAAATCAGTAAAAGGATCTACTATCTCTCCGTTTACACGAATCAAGGTTTCCGCGGTTACATAGAAAGATGTATTTATTCCACAGGCATCATCTATGCTTTCCTTGAAATCATCCGCACTGGCGGGATTTCCGTCATTCACCTGAATCAGCATCATGTAAGCACGATTCGGGGTCAGATCAGAATAAAAATCTACAGCAAACGCTTTTTTTCCGCTTTCGTCCTCGGTACGGTAAAAGAAATATTTACCGGCATATTCTCCGGTTCCTTCATTGTCAATTGCCAGACGGGGATGCGGCTGATCATCATAATTGTTATTCTGATCAAAATCCACATTAAAATAAAGCGTATTGAATTTCTGGTTGTATCCTCCAGGCTTATTATCACCCACATCAACAACCGACGCCTCAATCGCCCCAAGGAAATCCCCAGGATGCACATTCAGAAAATCATAGTACTTCACTTTATCGATAAAGCAAAAATCTATCGCATCTATTTTTTTTTCACCTTCAACTTCTCCCAAACGGGACAACAAGCGTTCCAAATCAAGTTTTATACTCATGAGCGTACGATCCTCCGTACAAGTTGCATTTAACTGCTTCACTTCTGCACTCGGTGTCGCGATATATACACGTATATCATCTATATACATGTCTCCTCCATTTGTTGACGCACTATTATTATCAATCTGAAGCACATAAGAATCATACTCAGCATCCTCATCCAAAATAAAAGAGAAATACATCTGCATCCATTCATTGGTACCTGAACCGGTACCTGGCATACCACTAAGGTAATCCGTTCTCCGGACTTGGCTTGAAGAATGACGATAAATCGGCTCATAAACCGTTCCTAGAACCGGATCAGTCTTTACTCCCATAACGGAGAAAAGCATATTGGCATCATTCGATTCACTATCCCATCCCGCACTCTTAAGCCATGCTGTAACAAAAAGCTCCGAACCTTTACACAACTTGCGGTCAAATGGAAGACGGGCAATCACTCCGGGACGGTCAGACGCATCGATATATAGATGATAAGTACTTCCCGGAAGAGGAGCGGCATGATTATTCTTCGTACCATTCGTCCAATGATCCGCTTCCATAAAAGTTTTCATAATGGCATAATATCCCCACTCTGGATATTTATTTTCATTAATGAAATCCCTTCCTTCAGATCCGTCATAGAACGAATAGGAATTGGAAGTCCATGCCATCGGAAAAGTATAGAATTCAGGCAATCCATACAATTCCGCCACAGCCGGGTCATAGTCAAAATCCAAGGAAGTAAGCAACTGATAGTTCTTTTCCAGATAACGGTTCGTACGGAACTGATAATACTTCAGTCGCTCATCAGCAATAGTCCCCTCCTCAATCTGCTTGATTTGAGTTTGTGTCAGCAGTCGGGTATCGCGTATAAACGTCAAGTTAAATCGAGCAATATTATAAGTAACATACTGCCCCTTGGCATTTTTTACCCTCTTCGTCACATAAATGGTTGCCGAACTGTTGTTCGCATGAACGTACTGCGTTCCATCATCGTAGTTTTTATTCGGATAATTGAACTGAATAATACGACTCATACCGGTAAGTTTCGTGTCCTTCAGAGTGATTCCGGAACCATGATCTACCAGATGCAAATCCAAGGTATTGTGATCATCGATTGCGTCCGGTATGGCATAAGACCAGGCATCTTTCGACAGAACGACCAACTCCAAAGTATAATTTGAAACACGAGTAGCAGGAAATGAAATATCATACTCCTCAAGATATTTTTTACCCTCCTCTAATGTTCCTCCTTGATACTCTTCACTTTTCAGACGTCCCATACTGTTCTTCCAGGTAAATGTAGGGTCAGTGTCTCGGTTGTCAACGGTAACTATATAGAAGAGCACACGATGGGTCAGCGTCGGTTCATAGGTTTTCCCGTCGTCCCTTGACGGCCCGAAAGTAGAGGAAGAAGAATTATCACTATAGTTTTTGGTATAATCTGTATAAGAAGACACGTCACAAGCCACCAGAAAGTAATTATTATCGTACTTATTGACAGCCTCTTCACCAAACCATGCCTGAAACTCTGCGTCAGTAGGGACATAAAAATTCACCGTAAATAAATTATTCCCTTTCGGCTGTCCAACATATCCGTTTGCATAACGGTAAATATTAGTGATGCCATTCGGGGTCAGCAGATCCCAAACTTCATTTGCCCCTGTATTATTCGTTCGGAATGTAGCGTCTGTTCGGAAACTATACCAACGTTGATAGGATTTAGCACCCATATTATCATTTAATTTGTCAGGAATCTCCAGTTGTACACTGGTACCCTTATGTACATAAATGGTATCCATATAGGTATGCGTGGCCTGAACCTGCGTTTGACCATCCTGAAGCGTAAACATGGCCCAATCATCATTAAATGAATCCATAGCTTTTGCGCTTTCCGAAATGTTTTTCCGCAGATCAAACCATTTGGCTGGCTTATGGGTAATTTCCACCGATGAAAAATCTTCTATATATTGATTTCCTTTCACCTGTTGTGCATGCACGGTCGGCACGAGCAACAGCATCCCGCAGAAAAGAAGAAAACGGTACAGACAAGCGTATATATATTTCATATTTGTTATCCTCCTTTTTATTTTATGAATACATTAAGCATCTCATGGCATAACTGTCCAGAAGCATCCTCAAATACCCGCTTCTGAGAATAAAGCGGATAGGAAGACAAATCCTTGGTTTTGAGAATCACGGTATAATTGCGGCTATATGATGCCGAACCGTCCCTCCAAGTTACCAAAATACCCAGTTCAAAAGTTTTTCCTGCCGCAGCGGTTACGTGTCCCTTTACAGTCTGTACACCAGATGTTTCTCCGTCAAACTCAATACCGGCAATAGGTCCCAGAATATTCCAGGTGCAACTCAGCGCTTCAACGCGGCTGCTACCGGTAATACCTGCTACGGTAAAAGCAAACTGACAGCCTTCCGGTACTTCTATCTCATAGGTATCCGGTTGGAAACTGACTTCTACCTCGACCGGCAAATGCCCGATCGGACTTACCCAACATTGCGCCTGTAAGTCCAAATCATATTCATTCAACTGTACGGTCAACGGATAAATACTATTCCGAGGTAGTACATCTCGTTTGGTTACCGCTGTCGCATCATGTACCACTCCATTAGTTTCCAACGTTTTAATATTTACGGTAAAAGGATGTCCCTGAGAACTGGAATTTACGTAAAAATCAGGAAGAACCAAACTGCCTTCCGTCAAGATCCCATTGCCGGGAATCAGAACCTTCCTGGTATTTTCATAAGTTTCACCTTGCAACACCCCGTCAGGAAACAACGGAATCTTGTCCGCATAACCTCCAAAGGACAGGGCAGTAACCTGCGTTCCTTTTTTTCCAGAAACAGCCAATCTGACTTTACTGAGCAAACGGTCCAGCCCGATTGAAAGAGCCCGGGTTGAGGGAGTTACCGTAACATTTTCTTGAGCGCTCATCGGAATAAAACACTCCTTGAAATCCAAAACTTCCATAGGATTATCCAGCACAATCTCGTGAAGAGACGGCAACGTTTCCCCTTCTCCGATTCCGGTAATGCTACTCCATGCCGTACTATATTTTGAATTGATATTGGCAAATGCATAAACCGTATAGTTTCCCGTTTCCAAAATAAAGGCATCGGAAAACCAACTTCTCAGATTACCCGCCTGAGCTGCTGCATTGCCTGTAAAGTCAGGAAGAAATTTTTTCACCACAACCTGGTCCTGTACAATCAGCACACATAGATTATGCATGTATTCCGAGTTGATACCCACTTCAACTCCTCCAGCCTTTGTATTCAGATCACCCTCCGCGCGTGCAGTGACCTGCAACTGCAAAGACACAGGAATTGGGGCAGGATCATATTCCTCACCCTTACACGAAACCAGTAAAACGGCACAAAGACCGCATAGCAGTCCGCATATTTTATTCCCTACAGATCGGATATCATTCATCATATTCACTTATTACAATAATTAGTCCATCACATAGGCAGTATTTCAGGGTCCAGCAGAAGCCAGTCATTAACATAAACATCTACCATAATACTTTCGTTCCCCGGAATATCTCCTCCCAATGAGTAAACAGCCTGAACGGTCAATTTGTATATATTGTTACGCACAATAGCATATTCCATAACTCCGTTATGGTCCGCATTCTGATCATTACTATGACGCACCCACCAAGTGTAGTAACAGATACCTTGCTCATAGGTACGCACTCCGTAGACATTCAGCGCCTGACGTGTCTGTTTGCCGTTCTCATCAATATGAACCTTTCCCTCGGTATCCTTACGGTATCCGCACTCGTTCCACATATAATTTGCCCACGTCAACAACGAGGAATCCGTAACCGGATCGCCATCTGCCTTATCTTCCGCCAACTTGGTAAGATAAGACGGATAGCCCGAAGGATCCTTTTCCAAAAGGGTATTCCGCACAAATGCCCTCACCTCTCCCCAGTTCTGACATTGTTCTATCTCAGGAAACGTCCGGTAAAAATCGTCTCCATAAAAACGGAACATCAGATCTTCCATAGAGGCATAAAGTTGTGTTCCCAAAGCAAAAAAAGTCTCCCCGTCTTTATAATTGAGTACTCCCTTGGGATGAAACCTGGCTTTGAAGACCACTCCGGTATTATAGCGTTCTCCAGTTTCTGAATATTTAGTGGTATTCTCCAGTGTATACCCAATCCGTTGCCACATCTCAAAGCCGTCAGAAACGGATACACCGGGCTTCACCCGACTGTCCCACCAGTTAGGATCTTCGGAACTGCCAGGAAACCAAGTACCGAAAAGTTCCGACACAGGCCGGTTGGGCATTCCGTTGATAACGAAACTATTGTTTGAGCCATTCTTTGCCTGGGTCCAAGGATCAAGTACATAATTAGTCTGCACACCATTTACTTCCTTTTCCTCCCCCAAATACTCAGGTGTGCCGTCCACTGTGGGGGCCACCCGCTTCATCAGGAAACTGCCGGCCATAAGGTCATTCACCAACATGGCTCCGGTAATCTCCACGGTAGCTCCTTCATAAGCCGGATCCGTACAAGGATAAGATGCCTCAGCCTTATAATCCAGCCTGGCGGCCATACGTTCTACATCGATAGACACTATAGCGGGATCCTTGGCCGGATTCGAATTCAGAATCAGACTGGCATCCGAAGCCGATGTCATGACAAAATCCGAATAGGCCACTCCGGTGTCCACTGCTTTTTCGCTCCAGGCTTCCGTCTGAATATAATCGCGTACATCTGCAAGGGTCAGGGTTCTTCCGCTCCACCAGTCCGAATGCGGGTTGGCGACCACCAGCGCATGATATACGCCATTCTCCAGATGGATTTGTCGGGGCACAGTGGTATAGATCCGTTCTCCGGAATTATCGTCAGCGGCATCTTCCATGAATTCCTGGAACACAACAGTTGCCCTTATCGGAGTGGTTGGAGCGCTGTTCACGCCTTCTTCTCCCTTAAAGAAAAAAGCCACCGCCGTTTTAATCTCGCTTTCATAATCCTGCCCCATTTCCTGCCCGTCGCCATATTCTCCACCTGTGGGATTGGAACGAGTTACAGGAGTTCCGGAAGTTATAAAACAAAGAGACACAAACGAAGAAGCATCCTTTCCTTCTTCATCGGAGAGTATTCTGTCCTCTTCCTGTATGCAACCTGCCGCCATCACTGCCAAAGACAAACTCACAGCCAGAATCCTTACGATATTGAATATCTGCTTTGCCATAGACAACAGTTATTTAAATCATTTCATTATTAATCTTTACAGTTCTTCAAACTGTATGCGTTTGCTCCATCCCAAAATACCGATACTGATGTTCACATAGGCCAGTCGGTCTCCTTTTAGAAAGAAATCCAACTGAAAGTCGTATCCGCGATCGAGAAACTCCTGCTCGGAATAGCGATAAATATCTTCGCTGGTACGGAGACGGCTCAGCAGATCGGGTAAATTGACCCGAATGACTTCCATTCCTGTTTTGCGGTTCACCACTGAAAGAATCCCGTCCTCGGCCGCATGCTCATGATATAAAATCCGAGATGTCATGAAATCGGCATGCGCTATCTTTCCGACGCCCTCAACCGGATCTCCATTCGCATCTGTCGCCGGCGTGCGGTCATCTGTATTCCACACGGCATGTGGGGTATAAACTACCTGCTGGCTTTCATCCAGAGAATTGTCAAAAAGAAGATGCGTGTTCCGATCCGTAATTTTCAGATCATAATCGGCGATGTCCATTTGAGTCGGATCGTCGAGTTCGCGCAAGGTGACATTTATCTTCTTGGTATCGCGCACCAGGGGAATAGTGTGATAAGTAGGTTTTTCCGCAAAAACCTCTATCGGTTCTGTCACAATTCCGTGCCATAAGGTATCCAATGGCAAACCGTGATGATCTACTACAACCAGACCGTGATCGTTTTTAGTTTCCAGCCGGACATTCAAAGCAGACATGTCATCCCCCGTCTGAAAATCCGAACGGACAAAATGTGCCCTACCGGATTCCAACTGCTCCTTATATGGAACCTGCCCAGCCAGAACGATGAACCGGTACTTTCCGGGAGAAAGGTTCATAGGCATGAGATAAGACGGATCCGCCAGCGGACGGTAAGTGCCTGCATTCATCTCGGAACGGGTCGTCACGTACTTGCCGTTTTCATCGAACACAAAAACATCTACTGCACCGACATGATCCTTGAACATATCCGCACGTTCCAAATTATAATCATACTTGAATTTCAGATAAAGCCCCATGGGACAGTCATCGCGGTCGTCTTTCATCAGGCTACACGATGTAAATACGGATACGGTCCAGACGACCGCACAGAACCACATCAGACTTTTTATGAAATGCCACTTCATATACATATATCGTTTTAGTTTCCTTATCGCTTTTCCAGCACGTTGTCAACGCGTTTTTTTATATTCAAGGTGCATCCTTTATCATTCTGCACTCCGTGTTTTCTACTTCAGTTGAGACTTTCAAGAAAAATCTCCAGCTGCTCCTTCCTTTGTGCCGGAACATGGCACCCGCCATTTTACAGCAGACCCTGGCAGCAGGCCCGAATCAGCCACCAATCCGGTGACCAAGAAAAAAAGATCCTTTTTTTAAGGAGCCAGATGCAGCTACTTAACAGCTGCATCTGGAAACATCTCCTATAAAAATAATTACCTGAATTATAAGTCTACATTCTGACTGCGTTTCGCCCAAGCCAATACATTGATACGAACAGAAATCCATTTCTCCTGCGGATCGTCCTGACCGTAAACCTCGTCAGGTACCGGACTGCCAATATTTCTAATACCGGTTACATTTACCTCATACCAGTTGTTACGAAGAACACCATAACGTCCCAAATAATTCTGTTCTGAATCTGCACCCGGATAAGATGTGGTAGGATCATTTACATTATTCCATGGAGTCTGGGATTCATCAAAATGACGGATACGAACTCCGTAATAAGAAACACCGCCCTTATAATAAGCAATGTTATAATCCTTATTTACAGATGCAATCGCAGCTGTATAAGTGGCATTACCGGCTGTCAATTCTGCTGGGATGGCATCACCTGTAAATTTAGTTGCAGACGCATCTTTTACTGTAATAGAAGCCACAGTCCAATAACCGGCATTACCATCATTGTTAAATACAACAGTGAGATCGTTATTATCAAATGTTGTACCTGCCTTCAATTTACTCTCGAGAACCTTACGTATTGCCGGAACATTCATATATGCAGTTGAAACCATAGTCTCGATATCTGCTTTTTCATCGTAAATCACATCCTTGTTATCATTCAAGATAAAGAAGCTCTTATCGGTGGCACTAGCACCAGTCACATTCAGCTTAGCAGCAACAATCACACGGGTAGTCTGATTCTGGTTCTGGTTGGCTACATTGAATGTATTCTCCAAACAGTATGCATCTTTACTCATAGCTGTTAAAGATGCCGGAACAGCTCCAATTGTAGTATTAAAATGGGTTTCATCAACCTGTCCAGGAGCCAGGCTCGTATTATAACCAGTACCATTATAAGTCGGATCTACTCCCCAATAAGTACGATACAGGGTTTGGGTAGCCGTATTGGTCAGACCCACAGAACCGACAAAACGATAATCATTAGTAGTATTAGCTTTATAGTTCCACCAAGGAGCGCTTGCTACATTACGCACCAGGAAGGACTGTTTACTGGTGATGTCCAAAGTCCAGCCATCAAAAGTATAACTTGCGATTTTTGTACCAGTTACTGCTCCTGTGCCTATACCGTCAGCTGCTTTAACCGTAACTTTTGCCACAGCTCTTTCGCAATAGATATCCGCAGCCGGATTTGCCTTTGCTTCTGCTTCTGTTGCATAGATCCGGTCTCTGTCAATAACAGACAGTGTCTGAACCTGACCACTAGTTGGATTCGAAGTTCCGCCTTGTTTGGTAAACATAGGTGCATTGGTCATCAAGAAACAAGCATCAGTAGTATTTGCGATCTGAGCAAGGTTCATTGTTTTTGCAGTTGTATACAAGCTGCTAAATGTTGTTGATCCAGGCGTCAGTTGTCCATCATTCAATGTCCAACTACCTCCTGACTCTTTTACAACTCCAGAAGCTTTTCCATTCAAAATTACCATCGCATAAACTTCACCACTTCCCGGTTTGGTTACCTGCTGGACAATGCTGTATCTTGTCGTTACATTATAATTCGGATTATCTTGAATTCCAGGTAATTTAAGATTATAAGCCCCTTGAAACGTTGAACCAGCTTCATTGTCACCGGCAAAGAGCAAAAGAGTAGCATCTTTTACGTTATACTCATAAGTTTGGCCATCTTGAAAATCATCGTTAGCACGAGTAGACGGAGCTGTAGGAAGATTGAAAGCAAAGCTTAAATAGCCATTTCCGCCAGGAGGAACAGAGCCCTCATTTACCACAACATCCTCGCTCGAGCATGCTCCCAACATCAGCGTGGCCAATGCTAAAGATAATAATTTAGTCTTTTTCATAAACATAGTTTTTAATGAAACAATAATATTTAAATCACATATATCTTTATTCTAACAATAAAAGGTTCTCCTCGACACGCTGTGCCCCACCATTACGGGCCTCTTCCAAAAGCTGACGAGCCTGTCCGACATTTCCTTCCAATATAGCCAATACGCCCCTCACATGCAAAGCATCGGCAGAACGTCCAGCCTTTTCCAAATACTGACGGGCCCCTTCCAGGTCGCCACTCTCCATACGGGCGCATGCCGCATTGATATTGGCCACCTCATCATCCGGAAACATACGTACAGCTATTTCCATCACCTCATTGAAATCCTGACTTCCGGGCTGATAGGTCTGCGCCACCAAAAACATCTCTTCCAAAGAAAGCTGTTGCGGCTTTGTCTTTAAAAGAAGTTTCGCCTCCTCTACCGAGAACGGACGCACACAGTAGGTCACCACATAATCAGAATGACGCAAAGCCGGATACCAATGCTCCAACATAAAACGGTAATCTTCCGGATAAGTCTGCTTGATGCGCCACTCTTTGGCATCAGGTTCCAGAGTACGGTCGTCTATCAGCGCAAGAATCTCAGAACGATGTTCCAGGTTTCCGGATTCAACATATTTCCTCAGTCCATCCCAGTCTTCGGGAGTAGAACTTACCGTAAAAATCCGGTCCTCCAGTTGCAGCAGACGGCAAACATAATCCTTCAGCGTACGGGCTCGGTTTTCGGCCAACCAAGCATTATGCTCGTAAGGTGACTCCGGAGAAGCAAAACCGTGAATACGGATACCCGTTATGGTCGTGTTCCGGTCATTTTTCACCAGATTTATGGTCTGAATTATCTTGTTCAGTTCCTGCGGATTATTGCGATAGTCCGGATAGAGCGTAATCTTATCCACCGGAAAGTCTACAAAAGCCCGCCCCTCTTCCTGACGCTCTTTCCTCGCCTCGGCCTTCGGACGGACATAAGGCAAATAAGGCGTACGGATTTTATGTACGACAACCAGATTCTGATCGAGCACCTCTCCGCCGCACCCACACAAATCTTCCGCAATCTCAATATTGCAGTTTTTCATCCAGGCCTCAAAAGGCAAGGTGGCAGAATAGTTCAATGTCTGGCGAGTATCATTTTTTCTCCGCAAGGCAACTACATCCGACGAAAATTTCTTATACCCCCACCGTCTGTAAGAAAGATCCTGCTTTCGCCCGTTCAGAACTATTTGCGGCAGCAAAACGTGTTTCTCTCCATATTTAACCATTGGAGTAAACACAAAGCGCATATTGGACGGCATCTCCAGCGAATCCAAATCCAGATTCATCTTAACCAGCAAACTGTTTTCAGTATGTTCCACACGCAAATTATCCAATTTGATGGAATTTCCTGCCAATGACGATAATGTCTGCTGAGCAAAAGCATCTGCCAATACCAGACAGACCACGGCGAACATAATATATATTTTTTTGTTCATATCCTCTCCATTTTTAAAGATCTAGAAAATATACAGGAAAGACAATGCAGCCTTTGTCGGTCCCCAATAATGAGCGTCAGAAGATTGCACCCGCTCACCACATACACCACATTTGAATTTGTCATACTTGATGTAATCATATCCCAATCCGAGCGAAGCTTCAAAGTTCCAGTGCCGGGATATCATCCATTGATATCCTACCGTTACTCCACCACCAACATACCAACCCTGATAACGATGGTCCTTCAAATCGGGAAGCACATGAAAAGGCAGCTCCACATTACCCGCATTAAACTCGCCACCCATCAAATGAGCGCCCAAAAACCAACCGTTGAAGGACTCACAAAACCAATACCGGTATTCAGGCTGCAATACCCAATGGCGCAGAGTCTGCCCCCCTGTGGACTTCCAAGGATTCAACCCATAAAATAACTGGACAGAATGCTTTCTACCCATCGATGCCTCTAATCCCAGATTGGGCGTAGTCGTAGCCCAATAGAGCACATTTGTCTTGAGAGCCACATTTTGGGCAGATACCGACAATACTATTGCCAGAAAAGTTATTAGTATAAATATTTTTTTCATACACTCCTATTTATAATTTAGGTATGCTCTTTTAACACTATTATTATTGATAAGTTACAAAATAACAGAAACACGCTCAAATTTCCCTTTACCTTTTATCAAATAAAATTTGCAATTTGTAAAAAAGAATCTCACTTCATGAGAAAAATCCCTCATTTTCAGATTCAAGGATTCTAATCAAAAAACATTTTACCCAACACAACATTACTTTAAAGCAATTTTTATCCAACTCAATCGCCAGCCTGTTTTCGATAGCGGTTCGGAGTCAAACCGTCATGGCTCTGTACAAAAGCCCTGTGAAAAACAGAAGGCGAAGAAAAGCCGCAAAGCTCTCCCACCTGACCTACAGAAATATCCTTACGGTTGAGCAACATCCATTCTGCTTCGCGTATGCGATAATCACGAACGATATCACTGAAACTACCTCCAAAGCCTTCATTGAAAACCCTGGAAATATAGGTACGGTTCAACGGCAGGACAGCAGATACATCCATAAGCTTGAAATCGGGATTCAGATAAGGCTTCTTCCGGACCATCCAAGCGGCCACCTCATTCTGATAATCGGGCAGTTTCTTGAGAAAAATGTTCTCGCCGCCCTGCATATCAGCCTGAAACGCGTCTCTCTGCTCATCGGGAAACTTGCCCTGTTCGGCTTTCTGGCAGGCGTTTTCCTCGTCCAAGGTTTCCTGAAAGAAATTCTCGCTGTAGGGATTGTTGTGAAACAGACCTTTATAAAGAGCGAAACAGAAAAAGGCTTGCACCATAAGGTTATGGAACATCAGACTGAACGGGGAGCTGTAGAAAAGCACCACGAAATAGCCCACACCGATAAGCATGACCCAAACACCATAGCAACGTAACCAGGAAATATCCATATTATTGTCGTTGGAATAATTGTTACGGCACCACTGCCTGTAAAAATGCTCATAGCGCCAGGTCAAACGCAACAGGATGACAAGATAGAACACCACCGCAAGAGCCATAAAAAAACGGTAGCCCACGTTGAATTCGCCGAAATGCCGCCAGAAATGAGCGAAACTCTGCAGCTTTACCGGCTCCTGACCCAGCAAGTGCAGAAAGACGACATAAACCAAAGTCACCACCAGATAGGGTAGCAGGATGAGACCCACCCGCTTCAGATTCAGCCAACCGGGGCGTACAATCTCCACAGGATAAAGCAACAGAAAAATCAGATACAGATTACCCACAATCAGCACGAAGGGCTCCATCACATAAAAGCGGTTAAAACTCAAGAGGTGATTTTCAAGCAACTGCCCAAAAACCCGCGCCACATAAACAAGGCCCCATGTCACCATAATGAGCGACAACAGCAAGCGGGAACGATTATTACGGCCGCGCAGAAAAAGCAAAGCCGCGCCCCCCAGACAAATGACCATGGACATGGTTTGCAGTGTCGGTAACAAAGTAGTATAATCAAACATAATCAATCCAAATTTTTACATTCCTCAAAACAATACGAAAGGAAACAAGCAACAGCAACAAATTGCCGGAGTTTGAAGTCTTCAACGAACATCAACAGATATCCTTTGGAAAGGCCACACTTCATTCGATTTTTCAGAACGCACAAACAAAAATCTATGACAGATATTTTTTTTGAAAAGATACAAAAGCCACACCACACAGCTCATGCTGTAAGAACAGAGCTGATACAAAAAATAGCAGACTATATTATATAATTGTGTGTGTGTGTGTGTGTGTGTGTGTGTGTGTTATAAAAATCCCCGGTATAAGCAAATTCAAGGAATATTTTTCATTTACTTTAACATCAATAAATAAAACACGGAAAAATATCAAGGCATTTAAAATGCCTTTACCTATTTCTGAAAGCATAAACCTGATTGCCCTAGAAACCATCTGAACAAACGAGTAAACTTCCCTCATATTTCTTATCCTTAAAATACATAAAAACATCTGACAACCTCAGAAAAAGTTATACAGAAACTAACACCTTCATCTTTCTTGATGCAAAGATAAAGCTTACAAGAATATTGGACAAATTTTAAGGGAAATAAAATTAAATTTTAACAAAAAAAACTCCACCCGTTGCCTCTGGAGCAGTTTGAATCAACAGTTATAAAGGGGCAAAAGCTAAATCATAGTCATCAAAACGTGTTTTTCAAGACTCAAGGAAAACCCGCAGAAAGAGTATGCCCTTACTCTTCCTGCGAGTCCATATTTATGCTTAAATCTTCGGGTTATCCTTCCGGCTGACGGCGCTGTACCAACAGCTTGTCAATACGCGCCCCGTCCATATCCACCACTTCGAAAGAGAAATCCTTCCAGACCGTGGTTTCTCCACTCTGCGGGATATGCTCCAGCTGACTGATCACCAGTCCGGCAACCGTGGTATATTCGGCACTCTCATAGAGCTCTTCCGAATCAAAGTATTCCAGGAAGTCATACATCGGACACTGACCGTCGACCAGCCATCCGGGGGCCTCTTTCCGTTTCACGATGTAAGCCTCCTCACTACCCTCGTCGTTGACCGTACCTACCAGACCTTCGAGAATGTCCTTCAAAGTAATGATACCCGTACAGGCACCGAACTCATCACAAACCAGACCACGGCTCATATTCTGCGCTTTCATCAGCTCCAAAGCCTTGTACACACTCATACTTTCGTAAAAGTACATCGGCTTGCGAATGAGCGAACGCAGCGAAAAGTCCTTCTGTTCCAAGGTAAGCACCAGATCCTTCAGGGTGATGATACCCAACACATGATCCAACCCTCCGTCGGCAATGGGATATACTTCATAAAGATCCTGTTTGAGCACGGCGCGCACCTCGTCGGCCGTATTGTTCACATCCAGCCAAACCAGATCTTTCTTATGCGTCATGATGGAATCGATCTTCAGATCGCCCATCAGGAACACACGCTCCACAATATCCTGCTCCATGGGCTGCACCTCGCCTTCCTCGGTTCCCTCCTGAATGATGGATTTGATCTCTTCTTCGGTCACCTTGCTCTCAGAGGATTTGATACCCAGTAAATTGAACATCACCGAAGTGCTCTTGGAAAGCAACCAGACAAAAGGTGAAGCGATTACCGAAAGCACATACATGGGCCGGGCCACAACCTTGGCCGCCTTCTCGGCCACACTCAGTCCGATGCGCTTGGGAACCAGCTCACCAAAAATCAGAGTCAGGTAGGTCACGATAACAACAATCAGCGCCTGCGCGATTGTAAAAGCATAAAACTCGGGAACTCCGACCTGTTTCATCCACTCACCGAATATCACCGCAATGGTGTTTCCGGAATAGATACCCGTAAGGATACCGATCAGCGTAATACCGATCTGCACGGTAGAAAGAAAACGGTCGGGCTCATTGGCCAGTTTCAAAGCGGTCTGGGCGGACTTGTTCCCTTTCTTGGCATCGGTGGTCAGATTGGACTTACGGGCAGAAATAAGGGCGATCTCCGACATGGCGAATACACCATTAAGCAGAATCAACCCGATTATAATCAATATTTCACTCATATAACCTTCTTTCCTTATTTATTCTTCAATTTCATGATCAAACGGGCTATCTCTCCGATCCAGAGCACCAGAGAAGAAGAGGCGATAATCACCAGCCAGTCTTCCCAAGGCAACGGCACCACACTGAACATGGCTCCGCCAAAGGTCACAATCAGATACTGACCGACAAGGATCAGCAGAGCCACCCACAGGAAACTCTTGCACTGAGCCATTCCGGCAAAAGCCGAACCGCCGGTGAGATAAGCCTTGGCATTGAACATATTCCAGAACTGAAGCATCACAAAGAAACTGAAGAACCAGGACAGATCGTGCGGGGTAAGTCCTTCGGAAGCATGGAAATGCAACAGAAGGGCCATCAGCACGGCTACAAAAGCCAGACCGACACCGAATATGCGCCAGGTCATGGAACGCGAGATGATAAAGTCACCATTGGCACCACTGCGGCGCGGCTTGTCCTTCATCACCTGCTCGGTAGGCGGCAGAGAGGCCAAAGCACCGGCGGCGAAGGTATCCATGATGAGGTTCACCCAAAGCATCTGGGTGATGGTAAGCGGCGACTCGGTACCGAGCAGCGAACCGACCAGCACAATCAGACAGGCCGCCACATTGATGGTAAGCTGGAAGAGCAGGAAACGCTGGATGTTGCGGTAGAGCGAGCGTCCCCACATCACGGCACGGGTGATGCTTCCGAAAGAGTTGTCGATAATGGTTATGTCGCTGGCTTCCTTGGCCACCGAGGTTCCGTCGCCCATAGACAGACCAACCTGGGCGGCCTTCAACGCCGGAGCGTCGTTCGTTCCGTCACCGGTAACGGCCACTACGGCATCTTTCTGCTGCAACAGCTGCACCAGTCGCTGTTTGTCGGTAGGACGGGCACGGCACATAATCTTCAGGTCGAGCACACGGTTCAGTGCCTCTTCGTCGGTAAGCGCCTCAAAATCCGGACCGGTAATGATATTGCGGTCGGTATCCTTCTCGGTCCAGATACCGATCTGACGACCGATCTCACGGGCGGTTCCCGGAGTATCGCCGGTAACGATCTTCACGGAAATTCCGGCATTCAGACAGCTCTTCACGGCAGCCGGAACATCCTGACGCACCGGATCGGAAATAGCTACGATACCCATATAAGTAAGATCCAGGCCGGCAACAAGACGTCCGTTCTCATAAGGCGCTTCCGAATCGCCGGGCTTCAGAATCTGATAAGCGAATCCCAGGGTACGCATGGCCTGATTCTGATAACTGAGCAGCTGGGCCTCGATTTCGGCCTTGCATGACGACGGATCAACCAAAGCACCGTCGCGCGCCACTTTCTTGGAAAGTCCCAACACGATCTCCGGCGCTCCCTTGACATAAAGCACCTTGGCACCCAGCTGTGGCGAATCGACCACAGTAGCCATATATTTACGCTCTGTAGAGAAGGTGAGCTGGCTCACGACAGCCGCGTTCTCACGCAACTCCAGATAATCGCATCCCTGCGCATCCAGCCACAGCAACAGGGCGGCTTCGGTAGGATTGCCCAAGGTCTTGACTTTTCCGTCCTCCTTGTTCAGGTTGGCTGTAGAGTTTACGGCAATACCTTCGGCAATGGCCTTGCTCATCTCATCGTCGCCCAGCTTCTGGTCTTTCAGCGCAAAGAAACGGGTTTCGTAAATCTGCATCTGATTCTGGGTCAGCGTACCGGTCTTGTCGGTGCAGATCACCGTAGTGGCTCCCATGGTTTCACAGGCATGCATCTTGCGCACCAGGTTGTTGGTCTTGAGCATACGGTTCATGCTCAGCGCCAGACTCAAGGTGACACTCATCGGCAAACCTTCGGGCACAGAAACCACAATCAGGGTTACCGCAATCATGAAGTGATTCAGAAGTTCGGACACAATCTCCATCCATCCGGCCGGGGCATTACCACCCAAGAAGGTTTTCAAGGTCAATACGATAAAGGTAATGGCCGCAATGGCATAACCGGCCTTGCTGATCACTCCGGCCAGTCCCTTGAGCTGGATCTGCAACGGTGTGTCAATATTGTTATCAATCTGCGAACCTTCGTATACCTTGCCATATCCGGTAGCGTCGCCTACCAGATCCACCTTCATCACTCCGTGACCGTCGACCACCGTCGTGCCGCGCATCACCACATTGGAAGGGTAAGTAGCCTCGTGATCAAAGTCAGCCTCAACGGTAGTCTTGCCGATCATCGGCTCACCGGTCAGAGTGGATTCGTTCACCTGCAGCGACACCGCCTCGAGCAATGTACCGTCGGCCGGAATCTCCTCACCGGTATTCAACACGACAATATCGCCCACAACGACTTCCTTGCGGGTGATTTCCTGAATCTTACCGTCACGGATAACGGTTACAGGCACATCATCATTTACGGTGTTGAGCACATCGAACGCACGGTTTGCCTTCACCTCGAAGATGAACCCGGTCATACTGGCCAACAAAATAGCAAAGAAAATACCCAACGGTTCCAGAAAGGCGGCAAAACCGGCTTGTTCGGGGCCCCAGCAGTGCACGCCGGCAATAATCATGGACAAGCCCCATGCCACCAGAAGGATGCGGATTATAGGATCTTCAAATTTCTCCAGAAACTGCTTCCATAAAGAAACCTTTTCGGGAGGGGTCAATACATTCTCTCCAAATTTTTTCCTGTTTTCTTCGACTTCCTGAGAAGTCAGGCCTTGATAGGTCTGTTTTGTTTTCATCTGTTTCTATTATAATTTAAATAATGTATACCTTATAATATATGGGTCTACAAAATAAAAGAGATCAACGACATCTTGAAATATAAAAGAAACAATATTACAGAAATTAATATACTTTAAACTCTAATGTAACAAAGATGTTACAAACGCCCCGACAGAAAGAGCGGGATAAATTCCGGTAGCATATAGAAAAAAGAGGAATATCCTTTTGGGGGATACTCCTCTTCTTGATTAAAGAATTATCTAAAGCATGAATTATTTATCACCGAAGTAACGGTTGTACAAGCCCAGGAATCCACGACCGTGACGAGCCTCGTCCTTAGCCATTTCGTGAACTGTATCGTGGATAGCGTCCAGGTTCTGAGCCTTAGCCATCTTGGCGATCTCCATCTTGCCAGAGCAAGCGCCGCTCTCAGCTTCCATTCTCTTCTTCAGGTTGGTCTTGGTATCCCAAACCATGTCACCCAGCAACTCGCAGAAACGGGCAGCGTGATCAGCCTCTTCAAAAGCATAACGCTTGAAAGCCTCAGCGATTTCAGGATAACCCTCACGGTCAGCCTGACGGCTCATTGCCAGATACATACCAACCTCAGTGCACTCACCTTCGAAGTTAGCGATCAGACCCTTCTTGATTTCAGGATCAACATCCTTAGCGATACCGATAACGTGCTCGGTAACAAATGTCAGTTCTGTATCTACCAATTCCTTGAACTTATCAGCAGGAGCTTTACACTGTGGGCACTGTGCCGGAGCTTCATTACCTTCGTGAACATAACCGCAAACGGTACAAACAAATTTCTTAGCCATTTTCTTTCAGTTTTTAGTTTAGTATTAATATGTTTACCTAATCCCTCAACAGATCAGGATCTTTTCTTTTTACATTCAGAGCAATAGCCCTTGTAATATACATGAGCTTCGGTTATCTCAAAGCCACTCTCCTTTGTCGGACATCCCACATACATCTGCTCTTCGCTGAGCGGAAAGTCAAAAACCTTGCCACAATCCTTACACAGGAAATGAGCATGCGGAGTCACTACTCCGTCAAAACAAACCTTACGCTCATCAATAGTCAGCATCTGAGCTGCACCTTGCTCCGCAAACAACTTCAAGGTGTTGTATACCGTTGTCTTTGATAAAGTTGGTATCTCCTGATGCAGAGCCACATAAACTTCATCTACAGTAGGGTGCGTGTGGTGCTTCTGAAGATAATCCATGATGGCGATTCGCTGAACGGACGGATGAATTCCATACTCTAATAATGTATTTAATGCACTATCCATCATATCGTCATTAATTAATTATAAACATGTAATTATTACAAGTGCAAATATAGAATAAAACTAGGTTAACCACAAATAAAAAGAGAGTTTTTTCTTCTAAACCTTTCATTTTTTAGATTTGTTGTGTATTTATCCGTATTCTTTACGTTTTTTGATTATAAAAATTAAAATGAAATATCTTCCGCATCATAGAAACAAGAAAATTATTGCCTCGGATAAACTTTCCCTTAAACCTATTCCATAAAAGCCGGCAAACAACTATCTTTATGGAATATATGCAAGTTTCATTAAAATTACGTATCTTTGTATTATCATCAATAATCTACCATACAAATGAATTACGGTTTTGTAAAAGTAGCTTCGGCTGTACCCAGTGTAAAGGTGGCCGACTGCAGGTATAACATCCTGCAAATAGAAAGCCTGATTGCCCAGGCGGAAGGCAAGGGCATTGAAGTGATCTGTTTTCCGGAATTAAGCATCACTGCCTATACTTGCGGCGACCTGTTTTCACAACAGCTGCTGCTTGATGAAGCAGAAATGGCTCTGATTTCCCTTTTGGACTTCACCCGTTCGCTGAACATTATTTCCATTGTAGGATTCCCCCTTCCCTACCGGGGCACCCTGCTGAACTGCGCCGCAGTAATCCAGAAAGGAAAGATACTGGGACTCGTACCCAAGACCTATCTGCCAAACTACAAGGAATTTTATGAACAACGGTGGTTTAGCAGCGGAACAACCTTCCCGGACAGTTCTGTCAAGATCTGCGGCCAGCAGGTACCACTGGGAAATAACCTGATTTTCCAGTCATCCAACTTCAGCTTCGGCGTGGAAATCTGTGAGGACGTGTGGGCTCCCATTCCTCCAAGCAGTATCGCCGCCTTGCGCGGAGCGGAGATTATCTTTAATCTGAGCGCCGACAATGAAGGTATCGGCAAACACCAATACCTGAAGTCTCTGCTGGCCCAGCAAAGCGCGAGATGCCTGTCGGGCTATGTATTCTCCGGATGCGGTTTCGGAGAAAGCAGCCAGGATTTGGTTTTTGCCGGAAAAGCCTTCATCTATGAAAACGGCTCCTTGTTGTGTGAAGGAGAGCGCTTCTCTTTAAAAGAGCAATTAATCACAAGCGAGATAGATGTGGAGCGCCTGCGCATGGAACGCCAGGTGAACACCACTTTTGCCGCAAACATGAACCAGTGTGACCTGTCGCAAGTGCGCTATATTGACACCGAACTGATTGTTCCCAAGGAATTCAAACTGAGCAGAACGTTTGATCCGTCGCCCTTTGTACCTAAGGGAGAAGCCTTAAACGAGCGCTGCAAGGAGATTTTCTCCATCCAGACTCAGGGACTGGCAAAACGCCTTGTCCACACGCATGCACAGAACGTAATCGTCGGTATTTCCGGAGGACTGGACTCCACCCTGGCCTTGCTGGTATGCGTCAAGACATTCGACTTGCTGGGACTTTCCCGAAAAAATATCATCGGCATTACCATGCCGGGCTTCGGTACGACAGGACGTACTTACAACAATGCCATCAACCTGATGAAAGAGCTGGGCATCACCATCCGTGAAATCAGCATCAAGGAGGCTTGTCTGCAGCACTTCAAGGATCTGGATATCGATCCGAACGTACACGACGTGACTTATGAAAACAGTCAGGCCCGCGAACGTACCCAGATTCTGATGGACGCCGCCAACCAAAGTAACGGCCTGGTTATCGGTACGGGCGATCTTTCCGAGCTGGCACTGGGATGGGCCACCTATAACGGCGACCATATGAGCATGTATGGCGTAAATGCCTCAATCCCGAAAACACTGGTACGCCATCTGGTGCATTGGGTAGCCATGCAGGAGATGGACGATACGTGTCGCGAAACATTGCTCGACATCATCGATACACCAATCAGCCCTGAACTGATTCCGGCAGACGAGAACGGAGAGATCCAGCAGAAAACCGAGGATCTGGTGGGTCCGTATGAGTTGCACGACTTTTTCCTCTATTATACGCTGCGCTTCGGCTTCCGTCCGGCCAAAATATACATGATTGCCCAGGAAGCATTCAAAGACAGCTATACGGACGAGGTCATCAAAAAATGGCTCACGATTTTCTTCCGCCGCTTCTTTGCCCAGCAGTTCAAACGCTCTTGTCTGCCTGACGGTCCGAAAGTGGGCAGCTGCTCGCTGAGTCCGCGCGGAGACTGGCGCATGCCGAGTGACGCTTCGTCGGCATCCTGGCTGGAAGAATGCGCTGCCTTGCAATAAGGCATCCAAAAGCCAAAGAAAACATTTCCAGAATCAGATATAAGAACACCGCCTGTTCATGGTACAAAACATCATGAAACAGGCGGTGTTCTTGTTTTTACTTTCCCGTCAGTAATCGATAATTCTCCTGTCAATAATGAATTACCGACGGGATAATAATTTTTATTCTTCAAAACGCAAAGTTTCCACTTTCTCCAGACGTGCCTTAAGACGCGGCATCATGCTCTTGCGGATACGGAGTGTCATGCTGCAATCGTTATCATAACCCTGAGCCACAATGGCGGGATTCTCTTCCTTGACAATGCGCATCACGGAATTCATAAAGGGATATTCAAAGAAAAAAGTCACTTCTTCGTCTACCGTTTTCTCAACGATCCCGGCATGCTCTATGGCATCGGCAGCCGCCATTTTATAGGCCACAATCAAGCCACTGGTACCTAGTTTAATGCCTCCGAAATAACGGATCACGACTATCAGCACATCGGTCAGCTCGTTGGAATTGATCTGACCGAGTATGGGTTTGCCGGCCGTACCCGACGGCTCTCCGTTGTCGTTGGCCCGGAACTCCTTACGCTCAGGTCCGAGCATATAGGCATAGCAGCAATGACGCGCGTCGTAATACTTCTTCTGATAGAACTCCACCCGTTCCTTCACCTCATCGATTGAATGCACCGGCTCCAGAAAAGCCAGGAACTTGCTTCGCTTTTCGTAATATTCTCCTTCTGCCGGTACATCTACCGTGCGGTATACATCCGATTTATCTTCCATAAAAACAATTCATTACTTTTTAAAAACAATCCAGGCATACGCCCCCAGACTTTTTCAAGTTCTTTACCTGTCTGCAAAGTCAATACTGAAGCACCTGTTTCTCAAAATCACGCATGCTCTGTCGCAGAGTCATGACTCCCTCAAGCGGCATAGCATTATAGCAGGAAGCCCGAAAACCGCCCACACTGCGATGGCCCCGGATATTCCGAATGCCACGCTGCTCCACAAAATCCAGAAAATCCTGCTCCCGAGCGGCAAACTCGTCGTCCATCACGAAACAGATGTTCATCAGCGAACGGCTGTCTTCACGGGCCACAGCCCGGAACAGACGGTTGCGCCCGATCTCGTCATAGAGCACAGCAGCACGCTCACGGGCCCGACGGTCCATCTCCTCCACTCCACCCTGACGGTACAGCCAGCGCAGATTCAACAAAGCGGTATAGACGGGCAGCACCGGCGGTGTATTCAGCATGGAATCCGCCTCCACATGGGCCCGATAGTCGAGCATCATGGGAATATAGCGGTCGGCAGGCTGCAAGGCATCCCGACGCACAAGCACCAGATTCACGCCCGCCATGGACAGATTCTTCTGCGCTCCGGCATAGATGCAGGAATAACGGCTCACTTCCACCGGACGGGACAAGATATCGGACGACATATCGGCTATGAGCGGCACCGACACAGAGGGATCACGACGCAGTTCGGTGCCGTAGATCGTATTGTTGGACGTGAAATGAAAATAGTCCGCATCTTGCGGCACCCGTTGCTCAGAACCCTGGGGAATATAGGTATAATGCTCCTGGCGGGAAGAAGCCACCGTCACCACTTCTCCAAAATGGACCGCTTCCTGCAAAGCCTGCCAGGCCCAGGTACCGGTATCCAGATAGGCCGCCTTGCGGCGCAAGAAATTATAGGGAACCCGGCAGAACTCCATACGGGCTCCTCCGGAAAGGAAAAGAATCTCATAATCCTGAGGCACGTCCAGCAATGTACGTACCAAAGAGCGTGCCTCCTGAAGCACAGCCTTGAACTCCGGCGAACGGTGCGGAATCTCCATCAGCGACAGTCCCGACCCGTTGAAGTCAAGACAGGCCTGAGCTGTAGCTTCCACCACTTCTCGCGGAAGTGTGGACGGACCGGCATTAAAATTATAAAGCAATTCACTCATTCTTTTTTACTGACTTTTCTACGGAAAAACAGATGAGACTAAAATACGAAGAATCGCCACCTCTTGTATCAGGTGGTTTTTCTTCAAACTGCAAAGTTAATGCTTATTTCTGTAAAAGAGAATAAATGCAGCGGAACAAATGACCTCGGAGCGGCGATGTTCGGGTAATCACATAAAAAAGTATCAGCCTGATGAGCTTTATCCGTTCACCGGGCTGATACTTTATCCGGACCTGCTATCCGGAATCTATTCACAAATAACTACAGGGCTTTCTCTATAATACACTTGATACCCTTGATCTTCTGCCCCTTGACACGCGCCAGCACTTCGCGCTCGCAAGCCCGGGCCACAGCTACAAAAGCATAATGCTCTTTCACATCGATGCGACCGATCTCGTCTTTCTGCAGACCTCCTACCTTGGACAGGAAACCCACGATATCCACCTTATTGATCTTATCCTTTTTACCCTTTCCGATATAGAGGGTGATCCATTTCGGCGGACGCGGACGACCGGCATTTTCTCGCAGTTTCAGCTCCGGCATGTCGGCCGGCATATACTCGGGCAGATGCTCCTCGGGACCCAGAATCACATAAGCATTGCCTTCGGCATCCCAACGGGCCGTACGTCCGTTGCGGTGGATATAGGCCTCTTCATTCAACGGAAAATGATAGTGGATGATGTGGTCCACATCGGCAATATCCAGTCCGCGCGCTGCCAGATCGGTAGTGACCAGCACATTGCACGACCCGTTACTGAACTTATACAGGGCACGCTCGCGGTCTTTCTGCTCCATACCACCGTGGAACGACGAATAGAAAAAGCCTTTGCTCTTGAGATAGGCCGCAACGCGTTCTACACTCTCACGGTAATTTACGAAAACCATAGCAGAACCTCCATGCAGACTGACAAGCAACTGAGCCAGCGTATCGAGTTTGTCTTTCTGCGGAGACTTTACCTGACGCACCAGAACGCGGTCGGACACAGACTCCGTACGGTCCAGGAAATCGAGTTTCGTAAAATCACGGTCGGACACAAAGGCCGGAATCTGCTCGGCATCCGTGGCCGAAAGCAGGAAGCGGCGCTGCAACGGCTGCAAGCGCGACAACACCTGGGCCATCTCATCCTGAAAGCCCAGTTCCAGACATTTGTCAAACTCGTCGATAACCAGGGTGTGAACGGTGTCGGTAACCATGTTCTCTTTGCCGAGATGATCATTCATACGTCCCGGAGTGGCCACCACCACATGAGGATTGACTTGCTTGAGCGTGCGATGCTCCTCCATGGCCGGGCGACCACCGTAGCAGCTCACAATACGGAACGGGGTCTTCATGGCCTTGAACACCTGCTCGATCTGCAAGGCCAGCTCACGCGAAGGCACCAGTATTACTGCCTGCACCCCACCCTCGGTTTCCTTGAGGCTCTGTACCAAAGGGATAAGGCAAGCCAGAGTCTTGCCCGAACCGGTGGGCGAAAGCAACACCAGGTCCTTTCCCTTGCGATAGGCGGCACACGTTTCTTCCTGCATGGCATTAAGCGCGTCAATGCGCAGGTTCCATAATATCTCTTGTAACTGTATCATAAATCCTTAAATCTCATTGCTGAACATCGGGTCCCAAGCCGGCAATTTGGTAGGTTCCTGCTTGAGCATGTCCAGAATGCGCTTCGGACAATACTTCTTGTTCACCACAAGACGGAACATATATTCGTTGAACCATTCGTCTGTCATAATCAGATGACCGGCAAATCCATGTTCTGCTCCCCAGCTGTTCTCCACTTTCCATTTGGTAGACTTACCGTCCTTGTCCAAATCCACAGCCATCAGGGTCATGGCATGGCTGCTACCACTATCGAAACTCTGCACACGCTGCTTCTTGTCCATACCGAAAGTTGTATTGAACAGACTTCCATAATCATAGTTTTTCAAGTCAAGCAGTCCGCGACCATCAAGGAACTTGCCTACATCACAACTGAAATAAAGCATGGTGCTGTCCTTCAGGCTGGCAATGGCCATCTCCTTGATATCCTCGATCGGAAGATTGAGATACAACCAGTTATGTCCGTCGTAAGCATGACGGTCGAATTCAATTTCATATACTTTGTTGAACGGACGGGAAGGATCGTTCATCAACATCACATAGTTCTTATTCAAATCCTCGCCACCACACACATCCTTATAGAAGCTCTGCGGAGTGTAGGTTTTCGGAGTCTCGGTATATTTGCCGTTTTTCTTCGGAGCCCAGGTAAACGACTGCACCGGTTCGCCATAAGCCAATACGAGCATGCGGTAGATAGTCTTCATCTGCTGCACCTTTTCCTTCTCCAGATCTTCCTTGCTCTTTCCCTGAGCCGCCATGTCGCGTAACTGCAAACCAAACTCACGGAGCTTGCGCTTCATCAAAGAGGCAATCTCGGTAGTGTTGTTGCTGTGATAAGTCTCGGCCATAGCCTCCTTAGGTACCACACCGTACTTGCCAATCAGATCGGATACGCCGGTAAACTGTCCTCCATCGCTCAGCGGATTACGGAAAAGCCACTCTACGGTCTTGTCGTCCATACCACGGTCACGGGTATCAATCACACCCTGCAGAAAAAGGTTACTCTTCTCCAGCTGGTCATAGAAGAACAAGTACACGTGAGAAAACTGCATCTCGTCCAGATTATACTTGCTGATCATCTTGGCACGCAACACATTCAGACCAGTGAACATCCAGCAACGGCCACTGTTCTGCTGGTCGGTAATGCCTTTGCTGTTCACCGAAATACTGAAATAAGTGTCGGGAGTGTTGGCATTTTCCTGATTAACCACCAGTTTCTTGATGGCATTTCCGCTCACGGCATTCTTAAGAGCCTTGTCCGCAACGGTATTTTCAAAACTTCCGGACAACTCTTTCAGCACATCCTGAGTGAGAGCCTCCTGAGCTTGCAAGGCACCGCAAAAAAGTGTAGCGCCAAGAATTAAAGGGAATTTCTTCATCTTATTATTGATTTTATGTTTTGATTGATTCTATGAATATTTCCTTAAAATCTGAAATTTTGCACAAAGATACGCTTTTTGTAGCATAGGTACAACAGAAAAAAGCAAACTTATATCTCGAAAAGACAGTGGAATACAGCGCTCAAGCCAAAATAGAAAAAACAACTATAGTAAAAAAGACGAACTCTCTATCATGCTCTTCATCTCTGTACTTCATTAAACGCAATCGCTCAGTATACTTCAATCAAGTGATTATGCCAATAAGTTCTATTACAGAATCGGTAAGTGTATTTTTTGGTAATCAGAGTCTCCATCGGACATATTTAAACTATAGATTCTTTCTGACTCTCACTACAAAGAATGACTCATGGAAATGTATCTTATAAAGTTCTTTGAAGGCATTGTAACCGAAATCAAACACGTAGTAAAAACTGACTCACAAGGAATATACTTCATTATTTTTGAATCATGTAGAGATGTTGACCAAACATCAGTGCAAGAGTTCGTTCCAGCACGTGAATGACCTGACATATCGATTGCAATTGTATTTGTCTACCAAGTGACATTATAGTCCACCTTCACATCCTTTAAGAAATGAAGGTCATGCACACTTGCCTTGGTGAGGTCAAAGAAATGGATGACTCCACCTAATCCACAGACTGAGTGAAGTTTATATCCGTAATAAAGTAACTATTATTCTTAAATCATTTCATCTTAAAAGATTAATATTTTCATCTGATTTATTAAAATAAAAAATACCATTGATAGTATTTTACAAAAATACCGCCAATGGCAATTTTAATGGTTACTTCTGATATACCAAAATATCCAACATTTTTTTTATTTCACTTTCTTTTCTCATATCGATTTTACGCAGATGTTCTTAACAAACTTACCATTATTGCTTCACTTTATATAAAGAAGAATATATTAGAATGAATACTAACAACAGTACACCATTTGTAATGATAAAAGCAGACTTGTTAAAATCAAAAAATGAAAAGACAAAATTTGCAATAACACCAATACTCCAAAATGTTATTGATGTTACTTTTAGCAAAATAGACGTACGCGGGTAGGCTTCTACTTTAATACCTAATGAAGGGACAGCAAACAAAAGAAACATTACAAACGAAACGATTGTCAGTAACATACGCAACTCTTCAATATCACAAATAGAATAACAGGCAAATGCCAAAAGGACACTTATACCACAGGCGATAACTATATTTATAATATCAAATCTCATACTATCTTCTGTTTAAGATTATATACTTAAATACTTCTGGAATATCTTTTGCCAATTTCCACCCAGACATTCCCGGCTTCCACAAAAAAGTATCTTTGGTAAGGAAGTTGTTTTCAACCAACTGAGACAACTCTTCATCGCAAAGAGGTCCTATCTGCTGATTAGCGATAATAGCATAATATCCCATCTGCAATGGTTTTATTGCTTGACCGGCATTTGGCATATACATTGTGTCAATAACATGGTTCATTGTATTAACCATTTGCTGTGCAATTCCTATACCCAAGCCAAATTTCATTAACTTGTCAATAGATGCAAAACTATCATTATCCATCATTTTTTATTTAATTTACAAATGAACCTCTTGCCGAAAATTCTTTCAAATAATGACAATCAACAAGAGATTCATTATGTGTAATTACTATATTACGGCATCATAGGCGGCGGAGGGGGTGTTTGTTGAACAAACAGAACTGATAATTCAGCTACTTGTCCTGCTACTTCCCAATTTGCCATACCTTGCTTCCATACATACGTTTGTGGGGTTAGTTGACCATTTTGTACCAATTGCTGTAACTGTTGCATATTATAAGGACCACTTTGGGCTCCATTAGCATACAACATATAGCTTATAGCCGGAGGTGGCGGAGGGGTTACTGATTGCTGTTGAACTTGTTGTCCTATTTGGTTCATCATATTAGCCATCTGTCCACCCATTGCACCGCCCATCATCATTCCTGTCATCAATCCTGCGGGATTCATGTCTCCACCATCTATTTGTCCCATATATCCCAAATTTTCAGCTCCGGCTTTCAATACAGAGGTTTGCTGATCAAGAGCATGAGCACCCATAAAGTTGGTTTCGGTTTGCAAGCGCTGAACTCGCTGAGCCTCTTCTCGCTGTATACGCAGCGTGTTTTCTATATTTTCAGCATTAATGCGCTGCGTGTCTTGCAAGTTCTGTATATTGATATCTGTCTGTGCAGACACTGTTTTGGCTGTTTGTGTTGCGGTTATAGCTTTCAATTCTCTATAACCATCTGCTTCCTTATCTACCTCTATATGCGCAATATCAATTCCTTTCATATTTACCCCGAAATCCTCTTGCAAGCGTTTGCCAAGATGTGATGCCACAATCTCGTTTATTTCAAGAATCTTGCGTTCAATCTGTAAAACTGGAATCCCATTATCCGAAGGGCAATTACTTACTACCTGCTTGATGTATTTCGTAACAGCATCTTTAATCTGTTTTTTGAAATCCTCAAGCTCAAAATTTATCAATCTGTTTAGTTTGATAAATCCCTTATAATCAGTAATATTAAAAGTTATCGTTCCGCGAACGGCCATTGGAACTCCGAAATCAAGGAAACGAGGATCAAACACATCAAAATAGGGTATTCCGAACTTGATTTGAACATTGCCAGACAGATTGATGAAGTAAATCTCTGCCTGAAACGGAGATTCCCCACCAAAAGCCAAGCCTACTATACTTGCTAACACAGGGAAGTTGGCTGTCTTTATAGTCTCATCATAAGGCCCCACAATGAAATCTTGCATCGCGCCGTCTTTCTGCTTATAGACAAACACTGCCAATTCACCATCTTTCACCCTTAATGAACTTCCATATCGAATGGAATTTTCGCGCGTGGTAGAGTTGACGTCCTGTCCTTCAGGACGCCATTTCCATACTAAATATTCCTGTTCATCACAGCGGATTACATTCATCTGTCCGCCGGACTTACCTCTGCCAAATAATCCCATAATTATTTTATACCTAATTGTTTAGCATATTCGTTAATTTGGGCCAATAACTCTTTATTATCTTTCATTGAGAATCTTGCTTTCATAATTATTTGCTCGCATTTAGCTTTCCAAACAGGTACAAATTCATTATGAGCCGCATATTCATCTTTATTCTTTGTAAACCAATTACCCAATTGACGAGCGTTTGGCACTGCCAATGCTAAAAATTCCAAAATATCTTCTTGGGTTGTTGGAATTGGAAAATTTTTTATAATCTCTTTTTTTCTGATATCTGTTTTGTTTCCTCCTAAACCAGTACCTTTGGTAAATAAGTCTAATACCACTTCTTTTGTTGTCTGATCTTTACGAGTAGCTTCTACATCGTCAAGCATCTTGAATAATTTAGCAATAGAAGAATTTGCTTCAATATTGCTAAATTTATATCCACACTCAACACATTGAGTTTGAAAAGACTGTACAATTGCACCACAAGCAGGACACTTTTTTATATCCCCAAATTTATTTGATTGTGGAGCAGAACTAGAAATTGAAGTTGTTGCCTTTACATCTTTTTGCTTTTCGTAAAGACGAGCATCCAAAACCATTTCAAATTCGTCAAGATCTATCCCTTGCTCTTCTGCTCTCTTGAAGAGAATTTGCTTCTCTTTTTCTGTAAGTACGCCATCAGTCAAAGCTGCGCTGATAAGGCTTTCAATTCTTTCGTTGTACATAACTACTTATATTTTAAAATATTATGATTTGTAGTGTCCCGTTAAAATCGGAACAAATTAATATTAATCAAACAATCCCGGAAAAAAGGAAGAACTGAGTTCATTGACATCATTGAAATCAGTCTTTTCAAACAACTCATTAAGACATGTTTTATCCGTAAGAGAAATACTTAGGATTTATAGAACTTCATATGTTTACTGTTCCTATTTCATGGCATGTTAACACAGCAACAAGGCTATAGCCGGTAATCGCTGTACAAATTTAGATCTAGATTCGGACAGGGTTTTCCGTAGTACTCCAAAACGTCTTAATTCCAATGTACTGGTTAGGCATTTGAAAAACAGCTCAATCTGCCAACATTTTTATATACTTCAACCAGGTGATTATATCAGAAAATTCTATCACTGAATCGGTAAGTACATTCTTTGGAAATCTTTTAGGTCGGCTGAAGCAAATGTCGTTTTGGCAATAGGATTTTGCTCCATTCCAAGATGATAACATTTGGTATGATGCACTTCCAACACCACGCCTACATTGAGCAAGCTTTCACGATTACTAAGTTGACCAAACATTATACAAAAAGTTCGTTTCAACACGTGAACAAGTCGACATATCGATTGCAATTGTATTTATCCATCAAATGACGAAACTTATCTTTATCAAGAAATTCAATCAACAGGAAGAAGACATATTTGTTTTTATTCATATGCGGTCTATCTTATAGACGACAAAGCAGTAAATTCAAATCGTTACGTCATAAAATGCTTGTAAAAGACTACATTTCAATTATTTCAAAGATCCATTCCCATTTTTAACGGGACAATAGCTAATTTCTTTTTACAAAAAAAGGACTTGTTTTCATACTCATTTGTATTTTTCAAATTCACATTAATTTAAGTATTCATATCGATACACAATATATTAATACAAACATATATAATTTACAGAAAAAAGGATTAGTCCTTTTTAGTCCATTTTTATTTGACCTTCAAAAAATTGGAACTAATAGATAAACGAAGCAAGTAGAAACAGCACAGAACCTATTCACGTTTCAAAAGCGAAAAAATACCTGTAAACATAAAGGGGTTGTGCCATTCTGACACAACCCCTATGTTTCATATATTGCCCGTTAGAAGCCAATATAACGAGAAAAACCTTAAAAGAGAGCAAAAGAAGCCAAAGCTCCAGCTAATAGAATCAAAAGAATCAAACCGATGCAGCTAATACACAAACCGGCAATAGCCAAACCTTTTGGCTTACGAAAGATACCTATAATAGAGAATATCAGACCGAGAATCCAAATAGTCCATCCTAAAAAAGGAATCCAACTTAAAAAAAGTCCAATTAACGCAAGCACAAAACCGGCAGTACCCATTCCATTTGATTTCCCTTGCTCTTGTTGCAAAACAATAGTCTGCTGTGGTTGCTGCTGTGGTTGTGGTTGCACCTGAGTGCCATTTCCTGAATTTTCCATGTCTTAAAAATTAAATGTTAATAATACAAAATAACTTAATCAATTACATACTTCACTAATTATAAAGCACTTAAGAAATTCCATTAGGAGTAAATCCTAATAAAAATCTGTTTCAAAAACCACCATTTTATAGGGCTTATTAATTATATACAAAAATAAACATATTCTTCAAATCTTTAATAGTCCTTTTTGGTCCATTTTCTGTATATAATCTACACGCTCTTGTAATTACCGTTTGGCTGCAACTTTCATCATACACCAGCAGAAAAGACAAAAAAGGCAGTTCAGCTAATTTATATCAGCCAAACTGCCTTTTAATCTATCCGGAACCCATGGTCCCGGGATATATTTCAATGATTCAAATTATCAGTTGAAATTATCCACCGAAGTTATCGTACATAATGCTTTCCGGTTCAACACCCAGACTGTCGAGCATGCTAACCACAGCTTTTGACATCGGGCCAGGACCACACATGTAGTATTCGATATCTTCCGGAGCTTCGTGATTCTTCAGGTATGTTTCGTAGATTACCTGATGAACGAATCCCGGAGTATACTTCACGCCAGCTGCATCGGCTGCCGGATCCGGACGGTCGAGAGCCAAGTGGAAGCTGAAGTTCGGGAAATCCTTCTCCAACTGCAGGAAGTCTTCCAGATAGAATACCTCGTTCAGCGCACGGGCACCGTAGAAGTAACTCATCTTACGATCAGTTGTCTTCAATGTCTTGGTCATATGCATGATCTGAGCACGCAGAGGAGCCATACCGGCACCACCACCAATCCACATCATCTCTTTCTTAGAGTTGAAGATTGGGTGGAAATCTCCGTAAGGACCGCTCATAATCACCTTGTCACCCGGTTTCAGAGTAAAGATGTATGAAGAAGCGATACCCGGCATAACATCCATGAAGCCAGGACCCTGATCTTTCGGCTTGAACGGAGGAGTAGCGATACGTACGGTCAACATGAAGCGGTCACCCTCAGCCGGATAGTTGGCCATTGAGTAAGCACGGATGGTTTCTTCTGTGTTCTCACACTTCAAACCGAACAGACCGAACTTCTCCCATGCCGGCAAATATTCCGGACCGATCAGATCCTTATCAATATCCTTGTTATAGTCCATCTTGAACTTAGGAATCTTGATCTGAGCATATGAACCCGGAATGAAGTCCATGTGAGCACCTTCAGGCAACTGCACAATGAACTCCTTGATAAAGGTTGCCACGTTCTTGTTGCTGATAACGGTACACTCGTATTCCTTAACACCCATTACAGATTCCGGAACAACGATTTCCATATCGCTCTTCACCTTGCACTGACATCCCAGACGCCAGTTGTCCTTGATCTGCTTACGGGTAAACTGACCCTTTTCTGAATCCAGAATCTCACCGCCACCGGCAGGAACCTGACACTTGCACTGACCGCAAGAACCCTTACCACCACAGGCAGAAGGCAAGTAAATACCCTGCTCAGCCAAAGCAGACAGCAAGCTGCCGCCCTGAGCTACAGAAACAGTCTTGTCACCATTGATCTTGATGTTTACATTTCCGCTTGGTGACAAATATTTCTTTGCTACGAGCAAGATAATCACCAAAAGCAGGATGATCACGAGGAATACTCCAATGCTCGTAAAAATAAAATTCATATCCATTGTCTATTCCCTTTCCTATTAAATTTTCAAACCTGAGAAACACATAAATGCCATGGCCATCAAACCTACAGTGATGAAGGTGATACCCAATCCCTGCAACGGCTTCGGAACGTTGGTATAAGCCATTTTCTCGCGGATAGCCGCCAAAGAAACGATAGCCAGAGTCCAACCGATACCAGAACCCAATGCGTAAGCCAGAGAATCCCATACATTACCGATAGCCTGAGAGCTGGTAGCCGGATCCATCTGGATTCTCTGCTGCATGAACAGAGAAGCACCCATGATGGCACAGTTTACAGCAATCAACGGAAGGAAAATACCCAATGCTGAGTAAAGTGACGGAGAGAAACGCTCTACAACCATCTCAACCAGCTGCACAATACCGGCAATCACAGCGATAAACAGGATGAATGCCAGATATGTGAGGTCCTGACCCAAGATTCCATCTTCTGCCAGAACTTTAGTCTGCAACAAATAGTCCACCGGAACGGTTACCAGCAACACGAAGGTTACGGCGATACCCAGTCCGAGTGAAGTCTTTACATTCTTAGATACGGCCAAGTATGAACACATACCCAAGAAGAAAGCGAAAATCATATTGTCCACAAAAATTGAACGGACAAACAAGCTTAATAAATGTTCCATAATTTTTCTTTTATCCAGTATGTGTTAATTACTTTTTCTTCTTGTCAGGATCGTTGATCGCACGCTGTGCCCAGATGAAACATCCTAGCAGAATCAGAGCCATAGCCGGCATGGTCATCATACCGTTGTTCATATAACCCATTTCGTAGAATCCGTCAGGAATGATCTGGAAACCAAGCAGGCTACCGTTACCCAGGAACTCACGTACAGCACCTACGATAACCAATACCATGGCATAACCCAATCCGTTACCGATACCATCGAGGAAACTTTCCCAAGGACCGTTCATCATGGCAAATGCCTCCAGACGTCCCATCAGGATACAGTTGGTGATGATCAGACCTACGTATACAGAAAGCTGAACACTGACATCATAAGCAAAAGCCTTCAGGATCATACTTACGATAGTTACCAGAGCAGCAACCACTACCAACTGAACGATGATACGGATTCGGTTAGGAATGGTGTTACGGATCAAAGAAATGATCAGGTTTGAGAAGGCAGTAATCACTGTTACTGAAAGTCCCATCACAATTGCAGGCATCAACTGAGAAGTTACAGCCAAAGCCGAACAGATACCCAACACCTGTACTGCTACCGGGTTATTGAGGTTGATCGGTGATGAGAATACCTCTCTATTCTCTTTTGAAAATAATTTTCCCATTTTTTCTACCTCCAATTATTCATTAGTTGTTAAAAAAGTCATGTAACGTGACAAGCACTCGTGAAGCATGTTGTTTACACCATCACAAGTCAAGGTTGCACCGGTGATGGCATCGCAACGGCTGTCATCGGTCAGTCCTTCAACAAACTTGCCTTTCTTAGCCACACTGATCAATACAGCGCTCTTGTCGGCATTCAGCACCTTCTTGCCCTCGAACTGCTTCTGGAACTTCTCATACTCGGTGATGATGGCACCCAAACCGGCAGTCTCACCCTTGTGAGAGAAGTAAACACCGTAAATCGTGTTCTTGTCGGCATTTACTGCCACATAACCCCAGATAGCATCCCACAGACCCTTACCGGTCAAAGGCATTACATACTTGGTTTCACCGTTTACATTGCAAACATAAAGAGGCAGGTTCTCGGCAGTGATAGCCTTGTCTTCTACAGCAAATCCATCCTTATCCTTGCCTGCTCCATCCTTAACCACTTCACCGCTGGAAGTAATGATCTGGTCTGAAACAATCACTTCGTTATATTTGCTTTCTACATCAGCCTTATCCAGATCGCGGATATTCAGGGCAGCCAAAATCTGGCTTTTCTTGTCAATACGTACATTGGCCATTGACTGTGGCTCCAATGCCTTAGAAACAAAGGCCAGCAAGAATGCCACGATGATTACTACTACAGAAGCGTAGATAATGGTATAGGTATTGCTGCTGGTATTGATACCTTTCTTCTTGGGCTGTCCACCTTCAGTAATCTCTTCGAACTCTGAAGCCGGAGCCTGACATGCGGGACATTTGGCCGGAGCTGCATCACCTTCGTGAATGTAGCCGCATACTTTACACTTAAATTTCTTTGTAGCCATATTCCTTTAATTATTTTTTAATTGCACGTTTAGCTCGCTTGTCAATGTTGTTCTGAACAACGATGTAGTCAATCAGCGGAGCAAATACATTCATCAACAAGATGGCAAGCATCATTCCTTCTGGATAACCCGGATTCAAAACACGGATAATTACTGCCATGGCACCGATCAGGAATCCATAGTAATACTTACCAGTCTCTGTACGGGCTGAAGTTACAGGGTCGGTAGCCATAAATACGGCACCGAAGCAGAAACCACCCAGAATGATGTGCTGATACCAAGGCATAGCAGCAACAGCGTTACCTTCCGGACCGAAATTAGAGAAGATCAATCCCATTACGGCACCTCCGACAAACACGCTGATCATAGTCTTCCAGCTGGCAACACCGGTCCACAACAGAATGATGGCACCGATACCGATGGCAATCACACTGGTTTCACCGATAGAACCCGGAATCAAACCTACGAACTGATCCCACATTGAAGTGGTGATGGCAGCACCTGTTGCAGCCTCTCCCAGAGGAGTAGCCATCGTGAAGGCATCCGGCAGATTGTAACCCAAACCGCAAATGCTCTCTGTAGCCACCCAGCAAGTATCACCACTCATCACTGTCGGATAAGCGAAGAACAGGAATGCACGAGTGATCAAAGCTACGTTGAAGATGTTCATACCGGTACCACCGAAGATCTCCTTTGCGAAGATTACGGCGAAAGCACAAGCAATCGCAATCACCCACAGAGGGCAACCTACCGGTACAATCAGAGGAACCAACATACCGGTTACCAGATAACCTTCATGAATTTCCTCATTCTTCCACTGAGCTACGATAAACTCGATACCCAAACCTACGATATAAGATACCAGAATCTTAGGCAATACGGCCAGGAAACCATAACCGAACATTTCCCAGAAACCGGTTTCGGCCAGTTTACCGGCAGCCAGAGCATTCTGATAACCGATGTTGTACATACCGAACAACAGAGCCGGAATCAAAGCAATCACAACAAACGACATGATACGCTTGCTGTCAATAGCGTCGTGTACATTTACTCCACACTTTGAAGTTGTATTGGGCACGAACAGGAATGTTTCGAAGCCATCGAATACAGAACGGAAAGCGTGAAGCTTGCCTCCCTCTTCAAAGTTCGGCTTTATCTTATCAAGATATTTTCTTAACGCGTTCATTATTATTTACGTATTTGTTAATGTTTAAATTAAGCCATTTCTTTGCGAAGCATATCCAAACCTTCGCGTACGATGCGCTGCAACTCCAATTTAGAAGAGTCAACAAACTCACACAAAGCGAAGTCCTCAGGAGCAACCTCATAGATACCCAATGCTTCCATACGGTCGATATCACCGGTGATGATAGCCTTAACCAAGTGTTCCGGGAAGATATCCATCGGGAATACACGATCGTACTCATTGCTCATGATCATGTGACGCTCGCCACCTTTCACACGGGCATCCAAAGTATATTCCTTCTTGCCGCACAACCAACTGAAATAAGAACGACTGGTAGAGAACTGGTCAAAACGAGGCATAATCCAACCCAGCATCTCGTGTACATCATCACCTTCCGGAATCACGTTCACCTCTGTTGAATGAGCACCCAAGAATCCGTTTGCTGTAGTCTTCTGACCGGTCATCACGTTCCCATCGATAATACGTACAGTCTTGTCTGTAGCAATACGACCGCTAAGCAAAGTAGTCAGCTGCTGACCGACCTTAACCTGTGCATAAGCCGGAGACTTAACCTCAGAACCAGCCAAAGCGATGGTACGTGTCAGATCCACCTTACCGGTGTTGAACAGACGGCCGATAAAGATTACCTCCTCGGCACCGATAGTCCAAACAACCTCTCCTTTGTTAATCGGATCTACATGATTGATCTGAACACCTACATTACCAGCAGGAGCCGGACCGTCGAACACGGTTACGGTAACATTCTTAGCCTGAGTCAAAGCTGCATTTTTCTGCTTGCTGCTCACACCAAGATGAGTTTTGGCAATCTTTGACAATGCATCCAGACCTGTCTGGAAATCGCTTTCCTGACCAGCCAGTACATACTCAAAATCTGCAGCCAAAGGCATGGAGTTGAATGCAGACACGAAGATAGCCTTTGGAGTAACATCTGGAGTAGCCACTACGTCATAAGGACGCTGCTTGAAGAAAGCAAAGAGTCCGGACTCCAACAAGAGTTCCTTAACTGCATTGCCGTCCATAGATGCCACCTGCTTCTTTCCGAAGTCAACAGCCTGCTGCCCTGCATCAGCTTTTACCTGAACGCTTAACACTTTACGACGTTCGCCACGCTCTACCAATGATACGGTTCCGCTCACTGGTGAAACGAACTTCACTGTAGGATGTGCCTTGTCTACAAACAAGGCTTCGCCGGCCTTAACGACATCACCCTCCTTGACTACCACTTTCGGCTTCATTCCCACGAAGCTGTCCGGAACCAAAGCATAGGTTCCCGGACAAGCTACCTGAAACTTTTCCTTGGCGGCTTTGCCCTTGAGATTGACATCAAGACCCTTACGTAATTTAATTACACTTGCCATATATTTGGATTATAAAAAATGGTTTTAATTAAAACGGCGCAAATTTACGTAAAATAATAGAAAAAGAGAAAGGTTTCTCCAAATAAAATTGTAATTTCGTCTATCAAAATATGATAAAAATATCAAAACGCTCAAGAAAATAACCCGTTGGCTGATCGGATGTATTGTGACTGTCTATCTGTTAGGCCTGATATTGCTGAATATTCCAGCAATACAGGTCCGTATGTCCACACTTCTGGCAAACCGGCTCTCGGATTTTCTAAACACAGAAATAAGTATCGGACGCACGGATATGGGCCTATTGAACCGCATTATCCTGGATGATGTTCTCATTATGGACCAGCAGCAGGATACCTTGTTGCGTGCAGCCCGTCTTTCAGCCAAGCTGGATTTAGGAGCTATTCTTAAAGGAAAAATTGTCATTAACAATGCACAACTGTTCGGCTGTTATGTGAATATATATCAAAATAATCCGAAAGGGAAAACAAATCTCCAGTTCCTGATCGATGCATTTTCATCTAAAGACACAACTGCCCAAAAGGATATTGATTTACGCATCAACTCCGTTCTGGTCAGAAGAGGTGAAATACGCTTCAACAAGCACTATATAGCAGAAACCCCTGGTCAATTTAATCCTGCACATATTCATCTGAAACAGCTGAGCACCAACATTGCCCTAAAGGCTTTCACCAAAGATTCGCTTAATTTTCAGGTAAAGCGCCTTTCATTCCAAGAACAATCCGGAATTCAATTAAATAAATTACATTTTAAGATTCTTGCCAATAAAAAAGAGGCTAAAATATCCGCATTGGAAATCAAACTTCCGGACAGCAATCTGAAAATAGACACTCTTTATGCAAACTATTCCAATTCCCCCCAGTATATCGGTTGGAAGGAATGGTTTCAGACCTTACATGCCGGCATACGTATCAGCAACTCATTCATAGCCCCCAATGATCTGGCACCCTTTGTGCCAGCCCTGAAAGGAATCCATGAACCTATTCACATAAAGTTATATGGAGAATTGCTCCGGGAGCATATATTCTTTGACGAAATTCATCTGTATACAAAAGAACGGGAACTGGATGCCAGATCCCGCATATTGCTATATAGTCCGCTTAATAAAGAAAAGCAGAAGATTCATGCCTCTAACCTAAGTTTAAAGGCAGACAAAAGAGTCCTGAGTTTTTTACCGGAAGAGCAACAGAAAAAGCTTTCGGGAATAATTCCATACGTAGAAAAAGTAGGATTTCTGGATTTTGACGGTGAAATAAAAGCGAATCATAACATTCTGACAGTAAACGGAAAAGCTGATTGTGAAGCGGGTTCACTCCACTTAAACGGAAGCTTTGGCAGCACAAAAAAATTCAAAGGACAGATTGCTTCCAACGCACTGCAATTAGACAAGATTCTAGGAACTGAGAATGATCTGGGAACCTTATCCTTCAATCTGAAAATAAACGGAGATCTGGAGCATAAGATTCCCAAAATCCAAGCAAAAGGAAATATTCAAAACATAGAATTCAAGACTTACAACTATCAAAACATTCAGATTGACGGTAAATACGATACAAAAGGATTCCAAGGCAGTGTTGCCATGGAAGATCCTAACGGTACAATCCAAATAAACGGTAAAGTAAACCCATACCAAAAAGAACCGGCAGTAAACCTGAAGATAAGTCTGAACCAAGTATCTCCGCACGAACTGAAGTTGTCAGAACGTTTCTCCGGAATCAAACTTACCACCGAAGTAAATGCAGACTTTACAGGAATTCATGCCGATGATATCAATGGCAATCTCAGCATCATGGATTTACAGGTTGAGAACAATAACGAAAACCACAATTTCGGCAATATAATACTTGACTGGCAGAAAAAAGGACCAAAAGAAAAAAACATCAAACTGCAAAGTAATTTTATTCAGGCATCGGTAACAGGAGAATTCACGTTCAAGGATCTGATAAACAATATAAAATACTCTATCTCTGAATATCTGCCCGGACTCATAGAAGCACCGGAAAAGAAAATGCCAGAGTGTCAGATCAATGCAATGGTTCACATACAGAATCTGGATGCAGTGAAGTGTATCTTAGGCACTCCGATTTCTTTCGGACAAGCTGCCTATATCAATGCATTTTACAACAGCAAAAAAAGTCTCACGCAAATACAGGTAAATGCTCCTCACATCATATATGGTACAGAAAACATAAAGAACCTATATGTAAACTACTCCGGAAGCAATGGTTTTCTAAACGGAAACCTGTCTCTTGCCAGAGAAATGAATCAGAAAATGGTCCATATTGATGTCAATACAAATATTCAAGACGGCATTCTGTACAACCAGTTACATTGGAATATCCCTAAAAACAAAAAATATTCAGGCACAATTGCCCTTAATGCATTATTTGAAGAAACTCCGGAAAAAAAGACTAGAACCATAATCAACTTCAATCCGAGCGAAATCGTAATTAACGATTCCATTTGGCATGTCCATTCGGCTCAGGTCGACATTCATCCGGAAAAAATTCTTATTGACAATTTTCTCATTGATCAGTCTGCCGACAGATACCTAAGCATAAAAGGATCAGTTTCAGACCAAGACAATGACTCTCTGGTAGCTAATTTAAAGAACATCAATTTGCAATATGTGTTTAACATGATCAACTTCCATGCGGTTGAATTTGACGGATTCGCCACAGGAAAAGTTTATGCACATAATCTGAAATCAGACCCCACAATTGAAGCCTACCTGAATGTACAAGATTTCACGTTTAATCTGGCTAAAATGGGAAATATGAACGCCTACGCAAGATGGAAAAAAAGCGAACAGTCAATTTCTTTAAATGCTCAAATGAATGATCTGGCAGAAAACAGTATGACGCGTGTAGACGGCACCGTAACACCAGGACATGCACCGGGAAGCGGATTGAACCTGAACATCACTGCAAATAACACCAACCTGTATTTTCTGAATCAATATACAAGCGGTATCTTTACAAACCTCCAGGGAAGAACTACCGGAAACCTGAGAGTCTTTGGACCATTTGGAGGTATCGACATAGAAGGCGACATGATGGTAAAACATGCAAACATGAAAGTTGATATTCTAAATACCAAATATCATATGTATAACAATATGATAACCATACGTCCCGGAAAAATCATCTTTAAGAATGCGATAATCTATGATGAAAACGGCGGAACCCAAACCGAAGGTCATAAAGCCGTAATAAACGGAGTACTCGCCCATGATCATTTTTCCAAAATGACTTATGATTTAGATATCAAGACAGACCGTCTACTGGCATATGATCAGGAAGAGTTCGGCGATGAATTATTCTGTGGTACGGCAATTGCTTCTGGAAGTGTTGGCATCAAAGGTTCTCCAGGAATTTTAAATGTTGACATCAACGCATGGCCGGAAGAGGGCACTCTATTCCAATACAACTTGTCACGCCCTGACGTACTTACCGAAAATCAATTTGTAAAATTCGTATCAAATAAAAAAGAGAATAATAAGAACAACAACCTAATATTTGAAAATGAAACGAACAACTTTATTTCCAACAAAGTAGAAAGCAACCAGCCTCTAACAACAGAGCCAACCGAAAATACCAGCGACGTACGTGTCGATTTCAATCTGCACATTACCCCAAGGGCAACTTTGAGAATCCTGATGGACGCTCGGGCCGGAGACTATGTTTCAGTCAATGGAAATGGAAACATCAAAGCATCTTTCTATAATAAAGGAAAATTTCAGATGTACGGAACCTTTACGGTTCAGGAAGGCATCTACAAACTGTCATTACAAGATGTTATCCGTAAGGATTTTATCCTTTCTCCTGGTGGAAGCATCGTATTCGGCGGTGATCCCAACGAAGCAGCTCTGAAATTACAGGCTATTTACAGTGTGCCATCCGTCTCCCTCAATGACTTAAGCTCAACAACCTTTAGTCAGAATAATGTGCGTGTAAATTGCCTGATGAACATACAAGGCAAAGCCAAACAGCCACATATCAGTTTTGATTTCGATATTCCAAACGTCAATGAGGACGAAAAGCGCATGGTTAAAAGCCTGATCAGTACAGAAGAAGAAAAAAACATGCAAATTGTCTACCTGCTTGGTATTGGACGCTTCTATACCTACGATTATAATAATCAGGAGCAAAGCCAATCGTCTGTAGCCATGAAATCGCTCCTGTCTTCAACCCTGAGCGGACAACTTAATGAGATGTTATCCAATATCATTGGCAACAACAACTGGAATTTTGGAACAAATCTAAGCACAGGCGAACAGGGATGGAGTGATATGGACGTAGAAGGATTACTTTCAGGAAGACTACTGAACAACCGCTTACTGATCAACGGTAATTTCGGCTATCGGGACAATACAAATACCTATAAATCATCTAATTTTATCGGTGATTTTGACATTCAGTGGCTACTCACTCCCAATGGTAACCTTTCCCTGAAAGCCTACAGTGAAACCAACGACCGATATTTTACAAAATCATCACTGACCACCCAAGGTATTGGTATACAGTTTAAAAAAGACTTCGGCTCTTGGAAAGATCTGTTTCGCATCTCAAGAAGGAGAAGACCAGACATACTGAAACTGGATTCTGTAACACAGAAAAAAATACAGGAATAAAAAAATACAGGCCGCATCCGAATCCAGGTGCGGCCTGTATTTTTATAATCAAATTCTTAATATAGATTTACCACTCGATAAATTTACCACGCTCACGTCTTTTACGCAATTCTTCCTGTAGGAAACGCTGACGATCCTTGGCAATAAAACGACGTGCAAAAATATTTGGAATAGCAACGCCCAAGGCAATACAGAAAATTACCATACCGGAATTTACGCCGCTCTCCAAAGCTTTCATAAACGGTGTAATCTGATCCAAGGACTTCACATTCATACTGATAAAACCTAAAAGCATACGATACATCAATACTCCCGGAATCATTGGAATCACAGATGGAATGGTCAACACGTGATTAGGCACATGGAACCAGTGAACAGCTTTAATCGCAATGAGACTTACCAATACAGAACCGGCAAAAGATCCCATTACCAGTCCCATATCCAAACCGATATTATTCGTACTTGGACCCAAATTCACAAAGTTACGCGTACATACAGCCAAAATACCACCGATGGCCACAACCCAAAGCAAACGACGCGGAATATTAAAGATCATGGAGAAACCCATCGCTGAAATGGCAGCAGCAATAGCATATTCCCAATAAGCATGATGAGGCACAATACTCAGAGTTGCAAATAATTCCGGAATATTACAGAACTTGATGACAAAGGTAATACCGAACGCCATCGAAGTGACAATCAACAATGTATTGACCGCACGCACGATACCCACCTGGATATAATTGTCGAGCATATCATCCACAAAATTAATCAAAGGTACACCCGGAACGATAAACAGGGCACAAGCCAACAACGGATGATAAGGAGTGCTGGTCCATTCCGAAGGCAGATAAGTCGTAGACCAGGCAATCAGTGTCGAAATGAATGCGGCAATGGCAATGCTCATATAGTGATTGATCCCCCACTCATTGCAGATAGCACGCACACGCATACCCAAAATAGCCGCAATGGAAGCATAAAGGAAAGCCACCCAGTCACAACCGAACTGAATACAGAATCCGCCACAGGCAAAACCGGCACCAATTGCTACCTGCCAGGGAGTGTAGTTGCGTTTTTTGGTACGAATCTTTTCCAGTTCAGCCTCATACTGATCCAGAGAATAATCTTGCTCAATGGCTCTCCATGACAATTTGCTGACTTCCGAAATAGCAGTCATGTTCACACCATGATGTTCACACTTCTGAAGTTTGGAGAAAGAGTGGGCATTGTCACTCAGGTTCACTTGCAGCATGGTAAAACCGACGTCTATGTGCAGTTTATCCTCCGGCAAGCCCAAGTAGGCTGCTACCCGATTCATGTTGCGTACAACTCTATTGGTGTCGGCCAGACTTTCTACCAATAATTTTCCGGTTCTCAATAATAAATCTAACTTTCTTCTGATCAATAACAGATCCTGCTGGTCTTCTTGTTTGTGCTCCAACATAAATTAATTTTTATATACAAAAAAATCGATATATCTTTCGAAGTGCAAAAGTATAAAAAAATCACCAACCCGACAACGTATAACTGATATTTAACCCAATCTTACAGCACCTTAGCGACTCTGCAAAAGACAGAAGCCATCCTTAAAAAGGAAAGAGCATGCTTACGGGACTCTTCCCCGAAAGCATGCTCTTTTCTATTATTTTTATCCTCTCTCAAAAACGAGAAGCTGTATTTTAATAAGAACGGGCAATCAAGACTCTGCACTTTGCAGGTTTTCCGCTCACCATGTCTACTCCTGGAGTCTGCTCAAATTCAAATGGCACACAACGGATTGTTGCCTGAGTATCCTCCTTGATCTTAGCTTCCGTCTCGGCTGTTCCATCCCAGTGACACAGGAAGAAACCGCCGTCCTTAACTCGTTTCTTAAAGTCTTCGTAATCATCACACTCGTAAATATGTGCATCACGGTAAGCCTTGGCTTTGGCAAAGATATTGTTCTGAATATCATCCAACAAGTCTTTGACATACTGTTCAATACCGTCCATCGTACGGGTTTCTTTCTCCAAAGTATCACGACGCATGATCTCCACCGTATTATTCTCCAGATCACGGGCACCGATAACCAGACGTACAGGTACTCCCTTCAGCTCATAATCCGCAAACTTAAAGCCCGGACGTTTGTTGTCGGCATTGTCATACTTCACAGAAACGCCCATAGCACGCAGATTGGCCGCAATACCTTCAACCTTGGCATCAATAGCTGCCAATTGTTCCTCATTTTTATAAATTGGCACGATAACCACCTGAATCGGAGCCAACTTTGGAGGTAATACCAGACCGTTGTCATCCGAATGAGTCATAATCAGAGCGCCCATCAAACGGGTGGATACACCCCAAGAAGTAGCCCACGCATACTCCAGCTTGTTCTCCTTATTGATGAACTGCACATCAAACGCCTTTCCGAAGTTCTGACCCAAAAAATGAGAAGTACCACTCTGCAAAGCTTTTCCGTCTTGCATCATCGCCTCAATGGTATAAGTATCCAAGGCACCGGCAAAACGCTCTGTCTCACTTTTCACACCTTGCACTACCGGTACAGCCATATACTTCTCGGCAAAATCAGCATAAACCTTCAGCATCTGCTTGGCACGATCTTCCGCTTCCTCGCGGGTAGCGTGAGCGGTGTGGCCTTCCTGCCACAGGAATTCAGCAGTACGCAAGAACAGACGGGTACGCATCTCCCAACGCATCACATTACACCACTGATTGCACAACACCGGCAGATCGCGATAACTCTGAATCCAGTTACGGAAAGTATTCCAGATGATCGTTTCAGAAGTTGGACGGATAATCAATTCTTCCTCCAGCTTGGCAGCCGGATCTACCACCACCCCGTTCTTTTCCTCATTGGTTTTCAAACGATAATGAGTCACCACTGCGCATTCTTTTGCAAAACCTTCTACATGCTCAGCTTCCTTACTCAGGAAAGATTTCGGAATCAACAATGGAAAATATGCATTCTGCACCCCTGTTTCCTTAAATTTATCATCCAGAATGCGCTGCATTTTTTCCCAAATAGCATAGCCGTAAGGTTTGATTACCATACAACCACGCACGTCTGACTGCTCGGCCAAATCGGCTTTTACAACCAGTTCGTTATACCATTGAGAATAGTTTTCGCTTCTCTTCGTCAGATTTTTCAGTTCTTTAGCCATAATTTTATCACAAGTTATTTCTTTGCGCAAAATTACAAAAAACTTTTTATTCCTTGTGTGAAAAAGAAAAAATGTCTTATCTTTGCCTACGTTTTGAAGAATTTTTAATTTAGAAGTTAACTATGAAAGGAATGAAATTGACAGCAGGTTTTCTCTGCTTTTCATTAGTGTTGAGTAGCTGTGGTATGTCAAATACCGGAAAAGGCTCATTAATCGGTGCAGGCGGCGGTGCAGCATTGGGTTCATTAATCGGTGCATTGGCCAGCCAAAATAAAGGAAAAGGTGCAGCAATCGGTGCCGCAGTTGGTTCTGCCGTAGGTGTTACCGCAGGTGCGTTGATCGGTAAGAAAATGGATAAAGCCAAGGCAGAGGCAGAAAAAATCGCCAATGCTCAGGTTGAAAGTGTAACAGACGCCAATGGTCTGCAGGCTGTAAAGGTTACTTTTGATTCTGGTATCCTGTTCAACACCAGCAGTTCTACTCTGAGCACAACAGCACAGTCTTCACTGAAAAACTTTGCAACGAACGTATTACGCCCCAATACAGATATGGATGTGGCTATCAAAGGATACACAGACAATCAGGGATGGAAAAACAGCACAGCAGAACAGAGTGTCCAGAAGAACATCACCTTATCTCTGCAACGTGCTCAGGCTGTTGAATCTTATCTGAGAGCTCAGGGAGTAGGCTCATCTCAGATTAAGTCTGTAGAAGGACTGGGTGAAGCTAATCCGGTTGCTGATAATTCAACAGCATCAGGCCGCCAGCAGAATCGCCGCGTTGAAGTATATCTGTATGCTAGCGAAGCGATGATCAAAGCTGCTGAAGCAGGAACTTTACAATAAACAACCTTCTTATAAAAGGAAATCATGTTTCACATATTGAAACGGATTCAGAAAGTATTGCAATGGATTGTACTTCTATTTTTTGGAAGTACAATCCTTGCTGTTTTAGTATACCGGTTTGCTCCCGTACCAATCACTCCATTAATGATTATCCGCTGCACCCAACAGATGGCTCGAGGAGAAAAGGTACGGCTCAAACATCACTGGGTTCCTTTAAACCGTATTTCAAAGTATTTGCCGGTAGCAGTAATGGCCTCTGAAGACCAACGCTTTATGACTCATCACGGATTTGACCTGACTGAGATTCAAAATGCGTTGGAAGAGCGGGAACAAGGCAAACGCATCCGTGGAGGAAGTACAATAAGCCAGCAAACCGCAAAGAATGTATTCTTATGGCCTACGTCTTCATGGATACGCAAAGGGTTTGAAGCTTATTTTACGGTACTGATCGAGTTGGCATGGAGTAAGGAACGTATCATGGAAGTATATCTGAATTCTATTGAAATGGGAGATGGAATTTACGGTGCAGAAGCTGTTGCCCAACAGAATTTCGGACATTCAGCAGCACAATTGACACGCGCCAACTGTGCTCTCATAGCCGCAACCTTACCTAATCCGCTCCGTTTCAGTTCCAAAGATCCGTCACGATACATGCTAAAACGGCAAACCGCCATTATGAAGCAAATGAAACATATCGATCTGCTTCCCATACACAACAACCGATAGCTTAGTGCACGCGCAGAACGCGTATGCCGAGAAGCATCGGTTGTTTTTTCAGATATTCGCTCAAAGTCAAAGGTTCTATGACAACTTTTTTGCGCAGACTGGAAGCATGAATAAAATGCCATTCCCCCTCTTGATAGCATAACACTCCCACATGGGCTATATCCAATCCCGACTTGCGCGTAACAAAAGCAACAATATCTCCTTCCCGAAAAGCTTTTTGTTCCTGAGTCTGCATGGCAATCTTCTCTTTAGGCAAATACCAGATCCGACTGCCACTAATAGCCTGTTCCTTAGCAGAAATCTGCTTACGCGCGTCCTTGCTTTTTCTTAATAACGGGTATTGGCTGAAATTCCGACTCATGTAATTTATTTTTAAAGTCAAAGGAGCTAATGCAGATTCCCGGACATGATAACGTTCGTCAAACAAATCCACCAACAGACCCATATCCGAATTACTTCTGATCCATTCACTGAAATAATGATTCCGGGATGCATAGCCGGAACGGATTCCCTGAGTATAACGGATACGTTCCAATGCCTCACAGAAATCAAAAAACGAAGTACTTCCCCTTCCGGCCGTAAGTGAAAGAGCTGTAACATTCTCTACCAGTGTCGCACAATCCAGTTCATTAAGATTCACCACCAGTTTCTCATTATCGTTACGGTCCAAAACACCCCCAACATAAGGTCTCCCCAAAAACTTTTTGGCAAAGAAAAGCATCCGGTCAGTCTTCACATACTGCTCCCGCGCTTCTTCCAGCCATTGAACTACCTGAACAGAATCGGCCGTAGTATAATCTACATCAGATAAAGAAAAGGCTTTTATTGAAAATTGCCCTTGAAAGAGTAGAACGAATAAAACAAGAAAATACCTCATAACTATAAATCTTCTTTAAAACGATGTACAAAAATACAGATAAAAAACGGTTCTGATAAAAAAAAACTAACTTTGCATTATGAAAAAACGATCTTACACCCTACTTTTTCTATTTTCTTTTCTGTGTTCCATACAGGCACAGAACTCTCGCATATATTCCGAACATGTTAAAAGTCTTCAGGTCATCGCCAACGAAGACATACTCCTTCCGCCCATTGTAAATCTGGGTGGAAACAATGTCATCGACTTTGACTTTGATATGCTCAGTCACGACTATCATCGGCTGATTTACAAAATCGAGCATTGCAATGCCGACTGGACACCATCAACCGAGATTTTCGAATCGGATTATCTGGCCGGATTCAACGGACAAGTCATAGAAGATGTAGAAAACAGTTTCAACACCAATCTGCTCTACACACATTATCATGTACGTATTCCCAACGAAAACGTAGCCTTGAAGTTATCAGGTAACTATAAGCTGCATGTATATCTTGACGAGGATGGCGCTGACCCTGAACGGCCTTTGCTTACAGCCTGTTTTTCAGTCGTAGAACCCGAAGTTGGCATCAGTGTCAGTGTATCTTCAAACACCGACATTGACTTCAATAAAACACACCAGCAATTGAGTTTTTCCATTAATTATGGAACACTCACAGTAGGTGATCCTATCCGGGAATTGAAAACAGTCATTATGCAGAATCGCCGCACTGACAACTGGGTCATTAATCCAAAACCGGATATTCAAAAAGTAAATGTCCTGGAATATAAACACAACCGGCAACTGATTTTTGACGCAGGAAATGAATACCATAAATTTGAAATTTTAGGGTTTAACCGCGCTAATATGAATGTGGATCAAATCAAATGGTTTGATCCCTATTATCACGTTATTCTTAATGAAGACCGTCCTTCAAAAAATTACATCTTCGAAACGGATCAAAACGGTGCTTCGGTCATTCGACACGCAGATAATTGGGACAATGAAACCACATCAGAATATGTATGGGTTCATTTTACACTAAAAAGTCCGCAACAGACACAGGGAGAGATTTACTTGTCGGGCAACTGGACTTTTAATCAGTTTACCCCGCAATACCGTATGAATTACAATCCGGATATTCAATGTTACGAGGCCGCTTTGCTGCTGAAACAAGGATACTATAACTATCAATATCTGTATGTTCCATCGGGTAGTCAGCGGGGAGAAAGTCTCATTGACGGAAATTACTTCCAGACTGAGAACGAATACATCATACTCGTTTACCATCGTCCGGTAGGTGAACGCTATGACAGACTTGTGGGATATCGGAAGATGAACTATCTGGGACAATAAAAACAGCCGCCAGATATTCTTATAAGAATCTTTAAAAGCAGTTCAGGATATCTGTAAAAACACTAACTTTGCACTCCAATCTTTAAGCACCTAAACAAATGAATATTGTAGTACTTGACGGTTATGGACTGAATCCGGGTGATCTGACCTGGGATTCAATCAAAACATTAGGTCATTTAACTGTTTACGACCGCACCAGCGATCAGGAAATCATACGTCGGGCAGCCAATGCCGATATCATTCTGACCAATAAAACCATTCTTACGGCAGGCACCTTGCAAAGTCTGCCCAAGCTCAAATATATCGGTATACTCTCAACCGGCTATAATGTAATTGACATAGAAGCAGCCAAAAGCAAAGGAATCGTTGTCTGCAACATCCCGACCTACAGCACCGAATCTGTTGCACAAATGACTTTTGCGCACCTGCTTAATATTACCAACCAAGTGGACCATTATGCTCGGGAAAACCGAAACGGACGTTGGAATGCATCCATGGATTTCTGCTATTGGGACTCCCCCATTATGGAATTATACGGTAAAAAATTCGGAATTATCGGCATGGGACACATCGGAACAGCCGTAGCCCGAATAGCACGAGCTTTCGGAATGGAAGTACTAACCGTTACTGCACGTAAAGCAGACACATTGCCGGAAGGAGTCAAGAAAGTTTCCTTAGAAGAATTACTACAAAAATGTGATGTAGTCAGTCTGCACTGTCCGTTAACAACAGAAAGCAGACAGATCATCAATTGGGAGCGTCTTACCCAAATGAAGTCTACCGCCATTCTGATCAACACAGGCCGTGGTCATTTGGTAAATGAAAACGATTTGGCAGAAGCACTCAATCAAGGTATCATTGCTGCGTACGGTGCAGATGTTCTGTGTGTAGAACCGGCTCTTCCCAACAATCCGTTGCTTACTGCCAAAAATGCTTTTCTGACTCCACATATCGCCTGGGCATCTACAGAAGCACGCAAACGCCTTTTGGAAATCTGTACAGACAATATCAAGGCTTTTTTAAACGGAACGCCTCAAAACATCGTTGAATAATAATTACCATACAAAAATGCAAGAGATCTTAAACATTCTGCAAAAAATGGGCGAAGCGCTACGCATTCCCACATCATTCGTAATCATAGAGTTTATCGGAACCTTCGCTTTTGCAATTTCGGGTATCCGCCTGGCTTCAGCAAAAAAATTCGATTGGTTTGGAGCTTATATTGTAGGAATGGTAACAGCTATCGGAGGAGGTACCATACGCGATGTCATGCTGGGTTTGCCTCCATTTTGGATGACCAATTCCATATATATTATCTGTTGCGCTTTGGCTCTGTTCTACGTAATTATATTCGGCAAACGAATCATCCGCCAAAACAGTACATGGTTCATTTTTGATGCTATCGGTCTGGCTCTGTTCAACATCATCGGTATTGAGAAAACACTTAATATGGGTTATCCATTCTGGATGGCCATTATTATGGGAAGCATCACCGGTGCAGCCGGAGGTGTAATCCGTGATGTTTTCATTAATGAAGTACCACTGATTTTCAGGAAAGATATATATGCCATGGCCTGTGTCGTAGGAGGTATTGTTTATGTAATCTGCCATCGGTTAGGACTATCAGCAGAAATCAATGCCCTTCTTTCAGGAATCACAGTTGTTGTCATCCGTATCCTCACAGTTAGATATCATTGGCAGCTTCCTGTTCTTAAAGGAGAAAGCGAGGAATAGCTCTTATTCACATTACATAAACACAGAAGGGAGGATTAAAATCCAATTCTAAAAGAATAAGCTTTTAATTTGAAATACACATTCTTACAACCGGAAAAGAGTCATATCAAAACTCAAAAAACAGAGTTTGATATGACTCTTTCTCATATCTGTAATTATCATTCACTACAAATCCTTCAACAAAATATCCCCCTCCTCAAAGCGACAAGTCTTCCGGATACGGAGTAACTTATCCCATTCCGGCAATAACCATCCAACCGTAGCCTTACCGGTATAAAAATCGCCATAGGCATCCAAACGGGCCATAACCTCATTAACGGTAAGACGATGAATGTCTACGGAAGGTACCACACGCTGCGTTGCTTCCAGGTCATCTCCCTCTACAACAATCAGATTCATGCGATGCAGTTCATGAACAAGCTTGCCAATAACCCCGACCGGCAAAGAGGTTTCGGCTGACAAACCATATAGACTATAAGGAATCATATCCTTTTCAAAACGCTTGCATATTTTAGAAAGAATCATCAGAATCAGCACATCGTGATAATTACGGCTGATACGATGAATATCTTTCAGATAATAATAACTCTTCAGATTCTGATTGGCATAAGTCAATTGCGCTCCAAAAAGACAGATAATCCAGGAAAAATTCACCCAAAGCATAAACATAGGCAATGCCGCAAACGAACCGTAAATGGCATTGTAAGTCGACACCCATATCTGAGAATGGATATAAAAGTATTGCAGTAACTGGAATAGCACACCTGCCAGAATACCCGGAAAAAAAGCATGCCGTACTTGTACTCTGGTATTTGGCATATAACAATAAAGCCCAACAAACAGCAGACTACTGATGACATAAGGTAATAAATGCAACAAAATCTGTACAGTAGTACTCAACACCATAAAATTCGGAAAGTGCTGAGCTATCGTAGCCAAAAATATGCTCAAACCGCTGGAAATGATAATCAGTATGGGCAACAACAGAAACACACTGATATAATCTGTAATCTGACGATAAACACTGCGTTGATTCTTCACCTGCCATATTTCATTCAAGGCTATCTCAATATTGCTGGTCAGCTGGATAATCGTATAAAGCAACAAAAGAAGGCCAAAGCCAATAAAAAAGCCACTTTTAGTGTGCTCCAGATAAGAACCGATAAAATCAAATATAAGATCGGCAAATCCCTGATTGACACTTAAATTACGCTTAATTTCATTCTCGATCATTGTCCCGTATCCAAAACCGCGACCTATAGCAAAGATAATGGCCAGAATAGGTACAATAGCCAAAATAGACGAAAAAGTCAGAGCAGAAGCATAACTGTTGATATTTCTTCGTAGAAAACACTCAACGGTAAGCACCACTTTCTTCATCATCCGGAACACATAACGACGTACCGGTGAAAGTTCACTTTCGTTGACATACCATATCTTCTGAGTGAAAAAGAAAACAATCTGACGATAACTGAACGGCATAGGCTCTTCTTTTACAATAAAAAAATAAAAGCAGCCAGACGATAAGCCGGGTTCTGTTCCTTGAAAATCAAGGCGTCTGTCATTTATCCACGCCTTATGTCACCACAAGGCTCTATCGTTCTACCCTCCGACTCAGACGGGCCGCCTTTCGTTAGCGCCGGTTTACGCGAACTTTCAACCCCCAGAATGCACAGCACGGACGTCACCGCCCGCCTGGTGAGCTCTTACCTCACCTTCTCACCCTTACCTGCCGAAGCAGGCGGTTATTTTCTTCTACATGATCTAACCCTCACAGACTACTTCCCGTTAAGAAGTGGGGTGCCCTATGTTGCCCGGACTTTCCTCCCGCCTTTTTACAAAAGACCAGCGACAGACTGTCCGACTGCTTTTATGCGACAAAAGTAATCAAATATTCTGTTTCAAACAAGTTAAACGAATGCAAAAAAGGAGTTACGACGGAATTAACTACCGTTAATCCTACTTTCCGCATTGTTAAAAGAAAGGAAAATAGAAATATAGCAAGACTAATCAATGACATTTGTATTTACTTTTGCTCCAGAAACAAATCAATAACGCAAATAAATTAACACTACAAATCAATTAAGTTATGAAACAGCTAACTAAAAGAATTGCAGGAACAGCAGGCATAGCGCTGTTAGGAGCCGGTTTCTTTGGCTTCTGCCCTACTATTTCGTCAGCCTATGCCGCTGAAATTACCACTGGAATGGTGGATCTCACTCAAGCAGCAGAATCATCGGTTAATGCCGTGGTGTATATTAAAGTAACGATGAACAGCAAAACGCAAACCGTATCTGTACGGGATCCATTTTCCGATTTCTTCGGTGATTTCTTCGGATTCGGTGGCGGCGGCACACAGAAACGCCAGATACAAACCCCGAAAAGACAGGCTTCAGGATCAGGAGTCATCATTTCAAAGGACGGATATATTGTCACAAACAACCATGTAGTAAACGGTGCGGACGAACTGGTTGTCAAGTTGAATGATAACCGAGAGTTCAAAGCACGCATCATCGGTTGCGATGAACAGACAGACTTGGCTCTGATTAAAATAGAAGGAAAAGATCTGCCTACAATTCCTATCGGAAACTCTGACGATCTGAGATTGGGCGAATGGGTCTTGGCTGTAGGTAACCCATTCAATTTGACTTCTACCGTAACAGCTGGTATAGTAAGTGCCAAGGCCCGCTCGTTGGGTGCCAATTCCATTGAAAGTTTTATTCAGACCGATGCAGCTATCAATTCCGGAAATTCCGGAGGTGCATTGGTGAATGCAAAAGGCGAATTAGTGGGTATTAATGCAATGCTCTATTCACAGACCGGTTCTTATTCCGGTTATGGCTTTGCCATCCCGACCACCATCATGAACAAGGTAGTTCACGATCTTAAGGAATTCGGAATCGTGCAGCGTGCCGTATTGGGTGTAAGCGGAACCGATGTACTGAATTACATTGACAGTGAGAAAGAAAAAGGTAATACCGTAGATCTGGGTACTGTTTCCGGAGTTTATGTAAACAGTGTAGAACCCAACTCAACTGCAGCCGAGCTGAATTTGGTTAAGGGAGATGTAATTACCGCCATCGACGGAAAGAACATCACCAAGATTGCCGAACTTCAGGAAGAACTGGCCAAACATCGTCCGGGCGATCAGATCAAGATCACATATGTAAGAAACAAGAAGACCCACAACGAAACTGTCACTCTGCGCAATGCGCAAGGCAATACCAAAGCACTTGAAGAACTTGATATCGACCAGTTCGGCGCAGCCCTCAAACCGCTGAGTGAAGAAACTAAAGCACAGCTGAACTTGCCATACGGACTTGAAGTGGCCGCTCTGCGTAATGGAAAGATGAAGGATGCCGGCATAACCAAAGGCCTCATCATTCTGATGATCAACGATAAGCCTATGCGCACGTTGGAAGATTTCGAAGCCGTAGTGAAAGAAACCAACCAGTCTTCTGACCGTACACTGTGGATCAGAGCTATCACACAAAGCGGTATCAAGAAGAGTATGGTTATAGAACTGAATGATCCGAAAGAAAAAAAGAAATAAAGACATACTTGTGTATTTAAACAAAAAGAGTTGTACCTATCTCCGGTGCAACTCTTTTTGTTTTTACCCCGAGAATTCAATCCCATTAAACGAGCAGAATCAGGATAATCTGTAAAAACACGTTGTTCCATCACAAACTTTTTCGTCCTAAACCGAAATATACCCGAACAAGAAATTCATACGATGTAGCCACCCCTTTAGAAAACTTATTAAAACCAAATTTATCCACCTTATAGTTAATAAATAATAATATTAAGCAAACCATAATCTATAATTCATTTTTTCTTTATAAATTAGCAACCTAAAATTGTTAAGAAGAAATGAGACAATTAAAGATTACCAAAAGTATCACCAATCGTGAGAGTGCTTCTTTGGACAAATACCTTCAGGAAATCGGCCGCGAGGAACTGATTACCGTAGAAGAAGAGGTCGAATTAGCACAACGCATCCGCAAAGGAGACCGCATCGCGCTTGAAAAATTGACACGAGCAAATCTTCGTTTCGTTGTATCTGTGGCAAAACAATACCAAAACCAAGGATTAAGTCTGCCAGACTTGATCAATGAAGGAAATCTGGGTCTGATTAAGGCAGCCGAAAAGTTCGACGAAACAAGAGGTTTCAAATTTATCAGTTATGCGGTATGGTGGATCAGACAGTCCATTCTGCAAGCTCTGGCCGAACAAAGCCGAATCGTGCGCCTGCCTCTTAACCAAGTAGGATCATTGAATAAGATCAGCAAGGCGTTCAGCAAATTCGAACAGGAGAATGAAAGAAGACCAAGCCCGGAGGAATTGGCAGATGAACTGGATATTCCGGTAGATAAAATCTCGGACACCATGAAAGTAAGCGGAAGACACATTTCCGTAGACGCTCCTTTCGTTGAGGGTGAAGACAACAGTCTGTTGGATGTACTCGTTAATGACGACTCTCCTATGGCCGACCGCTCACTGGTGAACGAATCTCTGTCACGCGAAATTGACCGTGCATTGTCCATGCTGAGCGAGCGTGAAAAAGAAATCATACAGATGTTCTTCGGAATCAACCATCAGGAAATGACCCTGGAAGAAATCGGAGATAAATTCAATCTGACACGTGAGCGTGTTCGACAAATCAAAGAAAAGGCAATCCGCAGACTGAGACAAAACTCAAAAAGCAAATTACTGAAATCTTACTTGGGATAATCCCCAATACAGACTTATACATTAGCATTTGGCAAATCAGCAAGGTGTACCTGTAAAAGCAGGTACACCTTTTTCATTTTCACACCAATCAGACAAAAACAATAAAAAAAGAGTTTTTTGTTGGCTGATGAAAGATTATTCCTTATTTTTGTAACGATAAAACTTTAAAATATGAAACGTTTCAAATTTTCTTTTTTATTACTTTTTACCGTGCTTGTTGTCGGCATAAATTCATATGCTAAAGACAAAAACACGACAAAAACCGAAAAAGTATATATGTTCGGCTTCTCTGCATCCTTTAATGACTCTCTAGTTTACATTACAGATATACAGGGTGTAGATTCTGTTGAGATCGAGCCAAAAACGGACTTTCTTGTTGGCCGTACAGCTTATGGCAATCAATTGCAATTTTATCTGGCAGATTATAAAGAGCGTCCAAACACGACTTGCGTCGTTTTTTTTGACAAGAAAGAAGACAAATTGCGCAAAAAATACAATAAGATCTTGAAACGATACAAGAACAGCAAAGAAACGATCCTAAAAAACCTGACACGAGACGAGTTCAGCTTCAAGCGCGAAATCAATAAAGTAATTTCCGAATAATATACATGAAAACAAAACAATATAAAGTAGCCGGACATCTGTTCCGATTATCCTTTGAAGTGCCGGAACTGATTGAAGACCTGTTACCTTCCTGCTCTCCTTTCATCTGTGAAACGAGCGATGAAAAAGAGCTTTTTGAGATGTCCGTTACTGAAAATCCATGTACAGAAACCCCACAAGAAGAAATTGGACAGTTTGATTGCGGTGGTTGCAACCACGGAGTTTACCTGATGGAAGACGGCGGTTATGAATTTGTCATCAGTAGTGTTTCCAGTGTAAAATGTTGCCTTGTCCGTGTCAATGCAGACTTCAGCAAAGCGACAGTACACCTGATGACCCCCAAAAAGGAAGACCGGGCATTTGGAACCAACAATGCCCTGATGATTGTCTTTGCTTTTGCCACATCGGGACATAACACATTACTCATTCATTCGTCCGTCATCCGGAACAATAACAAAGGATACTTGTTTTTAGGGAAAAGCGGTACAGGAAAAAGTACACATACACGTTTGTGGCTCAAACATATTCCCGGATCAGACTTGATGAATGATGATAATCCGGTAATACGTGTTATTGATGGAAAGACTTTTGTTTATGGTTCCCCATGGAGCGGCAAAACCCCTTGCTATCGTAATGTTGAAGCCGAAGCTGGTGCCTTTGTTCAATTGGAACAGAAAAAGAAAAACGAAATCCGACGTGAAGATATCCTACACTCCTTCGCTCATATCCTGTCATCTGTATCGGTTATGAAATGGGACAAACGTGTTTACAACGATATTTGCAACACAATCTCCGAAATACTGTCGCACACCCCTGTATATCATTTAGGGTGTCTGCCCGATGAAGAAGCTGCACGCCTCAGCCATCAAACTGTAACCTCGGCATGAAAAAAAGTATCAGGAAAAAAATTTTCGGAATTGTATGGAAAGGATTCTCCCCCATACGACGGCTTACCGCTCCTGCTTCTCCGGCATCCCGAACAGAAAATACAACCCGCGTAGTGATACCCAACGAAATTATTCTCGGACAGGTAAAGGAACTGGTGCGCGAAGGACACACTGTAAAAATCATGGTCAAAGGATATAGCATGCGTCCTTTTCTGGAACATTGCCGGGATAGTGTGATACTAGGACCTTTCTCGGAACTGAAAGTGGGTGATGTGGCATTGGCCGAAATATTTCCGGGCAAATATGTATTGCACCGTATCATTGCACTTGACGGAGATCAGGTAACCCTGATGGGTGACGGTAATCTGAGAGGGAAAGAATACTGCCGGCGCGAGAAAGTGGCTGCCGTGGTGCGCACATTTATCCGCAACGGAATAGCTACTGATGCCGACAATGAGAAATGGAAACGCTATGCCCGCCTTTGGGGCAAACTGCTCCCTATAAGAAAGTATTTATTATGGATCTATAAATTAAATCTTGAACAGAAATCATGAAAATAAAAAACGGATTTGACCTGAAGAATGTCTGCAACGAATACGTGGTTGTCGCTTACGGAAAGGAAAATATCGACTTCACCAAGATTATCAGCCTCAATGAATCGGCTGCATACTTGTGGAACAAGGTAAAAGATACAGATTTTGATGCGGAACAGTTGGCACAGTTGCTGCTCGACGAATATGAAGTGGATGCGGAAACGGCTCTGAACGACGCCCGTGACATCATGAAGTCGTGGAACGAAGCTGGACTGACCGAATAAGCTTCTGTTCTGAACATCAGAAAACAAACATTAAAGGCGCTTTCACTGCTTGCATATACAAGTAAGAAAGCGCCTTTAATGTTTTATCTTTTTTTATTTCCAGTATTTAACCCTGCTGTCCGGTCAGTGACATCATGCGACTCAGATACTTACCGATAATGTCGAATTCCAGATTAACGACACTACCCGGCTTGAAAGTATGGAAGTTGGTATGATCGAAGGTATAAGGGATGATGCACACCTGGAAAGTGTCCTGTGTAGGATTGCACACCGTAAGACTTACTCCGTTCACGGTTACCGATCCCTTATCAACGGTAAAATAACCGCGTTTGGCCATTTCCGGATCAAAAGCATAACGGAAAGTAAACACATGACTTCCCTCTGCATCTTCTACAGAAACACACTCGGCGGTCTGGTCTACATGCCCCTGTACGATATGTCCGTCCAAACGTCCGTTCATCATCATGGAACGTTCCACATTGACTTCATCACCCACTTGAAGCAGTCCTAAATTACTACGGTCCAGCGTTTCCTTCATGGCGGTCACGGTATATGTGCCGTTTTCTATACGCACCACAGTAAGACAAACTCCATTATGTGCCACACTTTGGTCTATTTTCAACTCATCCACAAAAGAGCATTTCAGAGTGAAATGCACATTTTCCAACTCTTTTTCAATGGCCACAACCTGGGCACATTCTTCTACTATTCCAGAAAACATAAGCTTGCATTTATGATTTTTACCCTTCAAAGGTACAATATTTTCATAGAATAAAAAGGCTGTTTCGTCGAAAAAAAAATCCCCTTTGTATATTATAATTGTAAGAGCGGGAAAGCACTCATAAATTTGCCTTCGTAAAAACCAAACAAGACGATTATGAGCAAGAAGAAGTATTTTTTAGCTCTGTTGTCCCTCTTCATGATGAACAACATCAGGGCCGGCAACGAAGAAACCTGGGATTTGGAGCGTTGTATACAATATGCCGTAGAAAATAACATCCAGATCCAAAAATCCAATGTAAGCGAACAGCAACAGGAAGTCAGCCTCAAAGAAGCACAGGCCGCTCTTTTCCCGAGCTTGTCATTCGGAATGAACCAGTCACTCAACTACCGCCCGCTACAAGACAGTCCCAACAGTATTGTAGCAAACGGTATGGCCAATACCTCTGTAAAGAAGCTAACCGAAAACGGAAATTATTCACTGAACGCCTCCTGGACCGTGTGGGACGGCAAATCAAACACAAACACAATCAAGATACAGAAATTAAACAAAAAGATGGCCGAGTTGGATACAGAGATCAGCAAAAACAGCATTACGGAGCAAATCACGCAGCTGTATATTCAGATCCTGTACTCCACCGAAGCCAAGAAAGTGAATGAAAGTATTCTGGAAACCGCCAAAAAGCAGGTGGAACGCGGAAAGGATATGATGCAGAACGGGCTGCTTTCCGAAACGGAACTGAAACAATTAGAGGCACAATGGAGCAGCGCTCAATATGACGTGGTCAATGCTCAGACCCAAATCGACGACTACAATCTGCAACTGAAACAGCTGTTGGAACTGGATCCAAATACGGATTTCCAGATTGCTGATCTGGAGATTGCCGATGAACAGGCACTACAGCTGGTGCCGTCCAGTAATGAAGTCTATAGTCAGGCCCTGTTACTGCGCCCGGAAATTCAAAGCAAACAGACCGCTATTGAGGCTGCAAAACTGAGTGTTGATGTAGCCAAGGCCGGATACCAGCCAAGCCTGTCACTCAATGCTTCCATCAGCGACAGCCACTACAGCACCGGAGCTCAGGTGGCCAGCCAGCTGAAAGAGAATTTAAATGGAAGCATTGGATTGACACTCTCTGTACCGATCTTCGACAACCGCAAGAACAAAAGCGCCGTGGAACGTGCCAAACTGGATCAGGTTACCAAAGCCTTGGAACTGACAGAGGAACAGAAAAACCTGTACAACACCATTGAAAGCTATAATCTCCAGGCGCGCAACAATCAGGAAAAGTTCAAGGCTTCGATCACCAAAACCGAGAGTATGGAAAGTAGCTATAAACTGCTGAACGAACAGTTCGAAAACGGACTGAAAAACGTGGTGGAACTGCTCACCGGAAAAGATGATCTGCTTCAGGCACAACAGGAAAAGCTGCAAAGCAAATACACCACCCTACTGAATATCCAGCTCCTGAAATTCTATCAGGGCAACAGCATGACTTTATAAAATCACTTCATTTTCAATTTAAAGAACTGAATCATGAAAAAGAATAAAATCATCATGGCTTCGGCCATTGTCATCATCGCCGCCGGAATATTTTTCTTCTGGCCCAAAGGTGACCTGAACTTGAAACAGGAATATGAAACCACCAAGGTGGAAAAAGACACCATAAAAAGTATTGTAACAGCTACCGGAAGTATCGAACCGGTAACCAGCGTAGATGTGGGTACACAGGTATCCGGTATCATCAGCAAAATTTATGTAGATTACAACAGCGTAGTTAAAAAGGGACAAGTCATTGCAGAACTCGATAAAACCAACCTGATCAGCGAGCTCAACAGCGCACAAGCCAACCTGACCAGTTCGAAGAGTGACTACCAGTATCAGAAAGCCAATTACGAACGCTATAAAAATCTGTATGACAAAGGACTGGTAAGCCGAAACGATTATGAAGTAGCCCGACTCAGTTATCAAAAAGCAGCCGAGGATGTGAAGACCAAAGAAGAAAATGTAAAGAAAGCACAGACCAACCTGGGTTATGCCATCATCACCTCTCCGATCGATGGTATCGTATTGGGCAAAGACGTGGAAGAAGGACAGACTGTAGCCTCCAGCTATAGTACCCCTACCCTGTTTACCATCGCACAGGACCTGACCGACATGCAGGTAGTAGCCGACATTGACGAAGCCGACATAGGCAACATCAAGGAAGGACAGAAAGTAAGCTTCACCGTAGACGCGTTTCCGGATGATACCTTTAACGGAGTGGTCACTCAGGTACGTCAGGAAGCTGTAACCGAAAGCAATGTGGTCACTTACGAAGTGGTAATCTCAGCACCAAACAAAGATCTGAAACTGAAACCGGGACTTACCGCCAACGTGAGCATTACCACCATCGAACGTCCCAATGTCGTCAGCGTAAAATCAAAGGCTTTGCGCTTCACTCCTTCTGCTGCCAATCTGAAGGATATAAAGATTGAGGACTGCAAGGGAGCCAACAAACTTTGGGTAAAGAACGGCAATGTACTGAAAGCTTATCCGGTTAAAATTGGTGTATCTGATGGAACCCGCACGGAAATTCTGAGCGGAGTACCAGAGAATACCGAGGTTATCATGAGTGTAAAAGAGCTTCAGGAAGGTATGGAAGAAGGACCGCAACAAGCAGAGAGCAGCCCGTTCATGCCACATCCGGGAGATAAGAAAAAGAAATAAAATCAGAATGGATTATGGAAGAAGACAAAAGAAAAGTAGTCATTGAACTACAGGATGTAAAACGAAACTTTCTGGTTGGTGACGAAATTGTTCACGCCTTGCGCGGAGTGTCTTTCAAAATCTATGAAGGAGAATTCGTCACCATCATGGGTACTTCCGGCTCCGGCAAATCTACCTTGCTGAACCAATTGGGATGTCTGGATACGCCGACCAGCGGAGAATACATTCTGGACGGCTCTCCGGTGAAGAATATGAGCCGCACCCAGCGCGCCATTCTGCGTAATCGTAAAATCGGATTCGTATTTCAGAACTACAATCTGTTGGCCAAGACCACTGCCATCGAAAATGTAGAACTGCCACTGATGTATAATGCGTCCGTATCGACCAAGGAACGGCAGGAAAGAGCTGTCAAGGCTCTTGAAATGGTGGGACTTGGCGACCGACTCTATCACAAGTCAAACCAGATGTCGGGCGGACAGATGCAGCGTGTGGCCATCGCCCGTGCTTTGGTAAACAATCCGGCCGTGATTCTGGCCGATGAAGCTACCGGTAATCTGGACACCCGCACCTCATTCGAGATTCTGGTGCTGTTCCAACAACTGCACCGCGAGGGAAGAACCATCATATTTGTAACGCACAATCCTGAAATTGCGCAATACAGCAGCCGGAATATTGTTCTCCGCGACGGCAAAATCCGGGAAGACGTAATCAATCCGAATATTCTCTCCGCCGCCGAAGCACTGGCCAAGCTGCCCAAACCTCAGGATGACTAATTGAATCGCAGTATGAATACAATCAATCTTTTCAAAATAGCACTGAAAGCCATCGCGGCCAACAAGCTGCGCTCATTCCTTACGGCATTGGGTATCATCATCGGTGTGGCTTCGGTCATTGCCATGCTGGCCATCGGACAAGGCTCCAAACGAAGCATCCGACAGCAGATCTCCGAAATGGGCTCCAACATGATCATGATTCATCCGGGAGCAGATATGCGGGGAGGTGTACGCCAGGATCCGAGCGAAATGCAGACGCTGAAAATCAGCGACTTTGAGGCACTGCGCGATGAGGCCCGTTTCATCACCGCCATCAGCCCTTCCGTAAACAGCAGCGGACAGTTCGTATCGGGAAATAACAATACTCCGTCTACCGTCTATGGTATCAACCAGGATTATCTGGAGATCCGACAATTGGAAGTGGAAGACGGAGAGATGTTTACCGACCAGGACATCAAAACGGCAGCCAAAGTGTGTCTGCTGGGTAAAACAGTAGTGGATAATCTCTTCCCCGACGGTAGTGACCCAATTGGAAGAGTGGTACGTTTCAACTCTATCCCTTTCCGCGTAATCGGAGTCCTCAAATCAAAAGGATACAACTCCATGGGACAGGATCAGGATGATGTAGTGCTGGCTCCTTACACCACGGTCATGAAACGTATCCTGGCCGTAACTTATCTTCAAGGCATCAACTGTTCGGCAGTGACCGAAGAAGCCACAGATGCAGCGATAGAAGATATCACCTCCATTCTGCGCCGCACACACAAACTGAAAGATGCTACGGAAACGACAGAAGCCGAAGAGGATGACTTCACGATACGAAGTCAGGAAGAAATGGCCTCCATGATGAATTCCACCATGAATCTGCTCACCATCCTGTTAGGTAGTGTTGCCGGTATCTCCCTGATTGTCGGCGGTATCGGTATCATGAACATCATGTATGTGTCCGTAACCGAACGTACCAAGGAAATCGGTTTGCGTATGTCTGTAGGAGCACGTGGCATTGACATTTTAAGTCAGTTCCTCATCGAAGCAGCCCTATTAAGCATATCAGGCGGCATTTTAGGAATTGTTTTTGGTATTGGCGCCTCATTCCTGATAAAAATGTTGGCAAACATGCCTATTTATATCCAACCTTGGAGTATCTTTGTAAGTTTTGGTGTGTGTACCTTCATCGGAGTATTCTTCGGATGGTACCCCGCACAGAAGGCTGCAAGGATGAATCCGATAGAAGCAATCAGATATGAATAAACTGAAGATATTCTTTTCACAAGGTAAAATTCCGAGAGAATGGGTAATCCACCTGTTCTCTTGGACTTTTCTGTTCGTATTTCCCTTCATGCTCATGAACCGGGGCAGCGAAGACCTCGGCTCTAGAGAATGGATCAAGATGATGGGTGCTCCACTCACCCTAAGCATCGTATTCTATGGAAACTATCTGTTTTGGGTTCCGAAATATCTGTTGTCACACCGGAAGAAAGAATTCATTCTGGCCAATTTGGGTACGTTCGTTGTCGCCTTCCTGTTCACCCGCTTCTGGTTTACGCTGATGGATACACTCTATCCCATCCGACCGCATCACATGCACCGGGTATTGGACTGGAGTGACAAGGTCTTATTCTGCATCCGCGAACTGGTTCATTATGTATTTGCCACAGCATTGGCTGCCATCACTCGGATGAGCCAGCAATGGCAGCATGCCGAAATGGCCCGACAGGACGCCGAACTGAAACGTGCAGAGGCTGAGTTACAGAACCTGCGCAGCCAGATCAATCCGCATTTTCTGCTTAATACATTAAACAATATCTACGCCCTGATTGCATTCAATCAGGAAAAGGCACAAGATGCCGTATTGGATTTGAGCAAACTTCTGCGTCATGTGCTTTATGACAATGAACAGCAGTTCGTGAGTCTGAAAAAAGAATGTGACTTTCTGAACAACTATATCTCACTGATGCGCATCCGACTCAGCAAAGACGTTGATGTACAATTTCACATTGATTTGTTCCAAAACCAGGATTTGCCTATCGCTCCTTTGATTTTTATCTCTCTGATTGAGAATGCATTCAAACATGGAATCAGTCCGATGGAAAAGAGTTTTATCCACATATCTCTGCGTACTGACGAAAAACATACCATCTATTTCCGCACGGAAAATTCCAATTTCCCGAAGAAAAAGAATGATGTGAGTGGTAGCGGCATCGGACTGGAACAGGTAAAACGCAGACTGCACCTGATGTATTCCAACCATCATGAATGGAAACAGTATACAGATGCTGCAAACAATACTTACATTTCAGAACTCACTATTTATACAGAATAAGATTATGGAACTTCATTGTGTCATCATTGACGACGAGCCCCTGGCTTTGGATCTGCTGGAGTCATACATTCAGAAAACTCCCTTTCTGATCCTGGAAGGGAAATACAGTAGTGCTGTAGAGGCATTGTCGAAAGTAGACTGGAACCTGATAGACATCATTTTCCTGGACATACAGATGCCGGACCTCAACGGACTTGAATTTTCAAGAATGCTCCCGAATCGGGTGCGCATCATCTTCACCACAGCCTTTCAGCAGTATGCTTTGGACGGATTCCGGGCCAATGCTCTGGATTATCTGCTCAAGCCTTTCAGTTATACTGATTTTATGGAGGCTGTCAAAAAAGCGTTGGAATGGTTTCAGATGAAGAATTCCAATCCGGAAAAAGAACCAACCGACCACGATTTCATCTACGTGAAATCAGATTACAAACTGATACAAATCGCCCTGAAAGACATTCTGTATATTGAAGGCCTGAAAGACTATCTGAAAATCTATCTGGAAAATGAGGCTCGCCCGATTATTACGCTGGCCAGTATGAAATCCATGGAAGAACGGCTACCTTCTCCCCGCTTCATGCGCGTACACCGCTCCTATATCGTACAGACCGCAAAAGTAAAGACTCTGGAGCGAGGTGTCATCGTTTTTGGCAAAACCCGCATTCCGGTTTCCGAAAGCTATAAAGGCGCCCTGATGAATTTTTTGAATGAGTATACTGTGTAAAAGTAGTTAATTTGAATAAAACATTCAGAGCACATATAAATTATTTTGCCCTTTTGTTTAAATTTGCAGTGAAACTAAAGAAACAAAACATGAAACAGTTATTATTTACCTTATTATTTTGCCTGCCTTTGTTCGTTTTTGCCAAAAATGATGACTCCAAATATTTGGCCGGAGCTGTACCCGAAGTAAACGGACAAGTACTATTCCAACAGACTTTTGCTGTAAAAGACAAAAGCAAAGACGAAATTTATCAAGTGATGAATGCTTTTGTCAAACGAATGACACAAGAAGAAAACCAACTAAAGCGCACTCGCATTACAGCTGAAGATCCGGCTACAGGAACTATCACCGCGCGCTTTGAGGAATGGCTTGTCTTCAAGAAAAAAATTCTGTATCTGGACCGTACACGTTTCAACTATTTGTTAAACGTAACTTGCTCCGACGGAAAATGCAAAATGGTCATTACACAGATCAGCTACTATTACCGTGAAGATATGAACGGTGAAAACGGAGACACCTATAAGGCTGAAGAATGGATTAGCGATAAAGAAGCGATCAATAAAGCCGGAACCAAGCTATATCCGATTTCCGGAAAATTCCGTAGAAAAACTGTCGATCGCGTTGAAAGTATCTTCAAACAGGCACGCGAGGAATTTGAAAAAGAAATAAGAAAAGAAAATCAGGCCACAGAACTGATTACCGAATAATAACAGAATCTATTTCGGAAAGAATAAATGATAGGCGACAGGATTTCTTCACAAAATATCCTGTCGCTTAATTTTTAGCACAAAAAATACATTTTTGAGCAAAATCTAGGTATCGGATTTTACAATATAGTTGCAATTAAAACCAAAAGACCACTTTTTTATTACTTATTACAAACCAAACACTTACGCCAAAATAAAACTATAATTTTATCAATATTTAAATTAATATTCGTTTATTTTTCCGAACTTTTTATCCAAATGGGAAATATGAGAGTATCTTTGTAGTAAGGAATCAATGCATATTTTTTATGAAAGAAATTGCCGAATGCAAAAGACTATTGCAAGAAGGAAGTATTGAGGAGGTTAAGAAAAAAATTCAGGATTTACTTATCCGGAAAGAAGGTCCGGCTGATGAACTTTACTATCTTCTGGGAAATGCCTACCGCAAGCAGCAGAATTGGCAAATGGCTATCAACAATTACTCAGAAGCCATCTCAATCAACCCGGAAAGTCCGGCACGCGAAGCACGAAGCATGTTATTGGATATTCTGAATTTCTATCATAAAGACCTGTACAATCCTTGATTGAACTTTAACGACTAATACAAAAATATATGGCAAAAATAAGAGGTGCAATCATCATTGACCGCGACCGCTGCAAGGGATGCAACCTGTGTGTGGTAGCTTGCCCGCTAAACCTGCTGGCTTTAGCTGAAAAAGAGGTCAATAAGAAAGGTTATCGATTTGCCCAACAGACAATAGAGAATGTCTGCAATGGATGTGCATCATGCGCCATTGTCTGTCCGGACGGATGTATAACGGTTTATAAAAAGAAAGAAATCTAGAAGTATGGCAAAGGAAGAAATCGTTTTAATGAAAGGCAATGAAGCCATTGCCCATGCTGCTATCCGCTGCGGATGCGACGGATACTTCGGCTACCCTATTACTCCACAGTCGGAAGTATTGGAAACACTGGCAGCCGAGGAACCTTGGAAAACAACCGGTATGGTCGTGTTGCAAGCCGAAAGTGAGGTTGCCTCCATCAATATGGTTTACGGTGGCGGTGCCGCCGGAAAGCGGGTCATGACCTCATCTTCAAGTCCGGGTGTGGCCTTGATGCAAGAGGGTATTTCTTATATGGCCGGTGCTGAAATCCCGGGACTGATTGTCAACGTACAGCGTGGCGGACCGGGTTTGGGTACCATTCAGCCTAGTCAGTCTGATTATTTTCAGGCCACCCGTGGTGGCGGTAACGGCGATTACAATGTCATCGTACTGGCTCCGGCATCCGTTCAGGAAATGGCCGATTTTGTAGACCTCTCTTTTGAACTGGCTTTCAAATACCGCAACCCGGCAATGATTTTAAGCGACGGCGTCATTGGACAAATGATGGAAAAAGTTGTTCTGCCTCCATTCAAGCCCAGACGCACGGAAGAAGAAGTGGAAAAGGAATGCCCATGGGCAGCTATCGGCAAAAAGAAACATCGTGCACCTAATATTATCACGTCGCTGGAACTTGAACCGCACCACATGGAAGAAAAGAATCTTCATTTACAGGCCAAATACCAGGAAATCCGTGAAAAGGAAGTACGTTACGAAGAAATTCTCTGCGATGATGCCGACTACGTAATTGTCGCTTTCGGTTCAGCCTCACGTATCGCTCAGAAAGTCATCGAATTATGCCGCGAAGAGGGGCTGAAAGTCGGTTTGCTTCGCCCCATTACCCTTTGGCCGTTCCCCAGCAAGGAAATTCATGAACTGAGCAAGCACGTCAAAGGAATACTCAGCTTTGAAATCAATGCCGGTCAGATGATCGAAGATATCCGTCTGGCTGTAGAGGGAAATGCTCCGGTTGCCTATTACGGACGAATGGGCGGTATTGTCCCAACTCCAGAAGAGGTTGTTGAGGCCTTGAAAAAAGAACTTATCATGAAGTAAAAAGAAGAATCAGATGAACCGAGAAGAAATAGAAAAACTTGTTGAAGAATCGGCAGCACAAGCCAGAAAGCGTCGAAAAGGCCCTTCTACAGAGCAGATCCGTCAGATACTCAATACCCTGTTTCTGATTGCGGCTGTTGTAGGTATAATTTGCTATTTTGCAATACCCGAAAACCGCTGGATAGGATTGGGCATTGTCGGATCAGGAATGATTCTCAAAGTCATTGAGTTCTTCATACGATTCATGTTCTAAAGGATATAATTATGACAGACAACGAAATCATACAGCCAGAAAATCTGGTATACAGCAAGCCCAAACTGTTGAATGACAACCCGATGCACTATTGCCCGGGATGCAGTCACGGTGTGGTACACAAATTGGTGGCAGAAGTTATTGAAGAGATGGGCATGGAAGAAAAGTGTGTAGCCATATCTCCGGTAGGTTGTGCTGTTTTTGCCTACAACTACATAGATGTCGATTGGGTTGAAGCGGCACACGGACGTGCTCCGGCCTTGGCTACAGCCATTAAGCGATTGTGGCCCGAACGACTGGTCTTCACATATCAGGGAGACGGTGACCTGGCCTGCATCGGAACAGCAGAAACCATCCATGCCTTGAACCGTGGCGAGCATATCGCCATCATCTTCATCAACAATGCTATCTACGGCATGACAGGCGGTCAGATGGCCCCAACCACACTTATGGGCATGAAAACAGCAACCTGTCCATACGGACGTGAAGCCGATATCCATGGATATCCATTAAACATCACCCAAATTGCCAGTACTTTAGAAGGAACTTCATACGTAACCCGACAGTCTGTACACAGTGTGGCTGCTATCCGGAAAGCAAAGAAAGCAATCCGAAAAGCCTTTGAAAACAGCCTGAGAGGCGAAGGATCAAGTCTGGTAGAGATTGTTTCCACTTGCAATGCCGGTTGGAAAATGTCACCGGAGAAAGCCAACCAATGGATGGAAGAGAATATGTTCAAATCCTATCCGGTAGGCGATCTGAAAGACACAACAAATCTGGAATAAAGAGTTAGACAATTATGAAAGAAGAAATTATTATAGCAGGATTCGGCGGTCAGGGTGTTTTATCCATGGGAAAAATCTTAGCTTATGCCGCTCTTATGGAAGGAAAGGAAGTATCCTGGATGCCCTCATACGGTCCGGAACAACGAGGCGGAACAGCCAATGTAACCATCATCGTAAGTGATGAGCGCATCTCCTCTCCCATCTTGAGCACATACGACACAGCGATTATCCTGAACCAGCCTTCACTGGACCGTTTCGAACAGCAAATCAAACCCGGTGGAACCCTGATCTACGACAGTTATGGTATCACAACACCACCAACTCGGGAAGACATCTCCATTTACCGTATTGAAGCCATGGAGGCTGCGGCGGAAATGCAAAATGCAAAGGCTTTCAATATGATTGTATTGGGAGGACTGTTGAAGATCCATCCGCTGGCAGAACTGGACAATGTGTTGTTGGCCTTGCGCAAGACACTTCCCGAACGCCATCACAAGCTCATTCCTGTAAATGAAGCGGCATTACGCAAGGGAATGGAAATAATTTATCCGGTCCGATAAGAAGATTTTTCATTGAAAAAGAGCATGTTTTAAATTCAGAAACATGCTCTTTTTTTAATTTATTACTATCTTTGTACCCATTATGAAGCAATATCTTTTAGTACTGCTATTCCTGCTCCTTACTCCAGTTACAGGAAAAGCTCAGATTGACAACTTCAGTCAGCAGAATCAGGGGTATAACGAAGAATACGGAAGGATGGAAAATGGCGGAAACAACCATTTTTCCTGGGGACGAGATACAACAAAAAGTGACAAGCCTATTCCCATAGGCCTGTTTATGTGGAATATTGACAAACGCCTGGGAGATATCACCCATGTGGAAGCGGACACGATGATGTATCGGTTTCAAAACTTCAACAATACCGATGGTATCAGCGGCTCTTACAATACTTTAGGAAACTTGGGGTCTCCCCGCATGAATCGCCTTTTTATGGATCGGGAAGTTTTTTCCGAAACATTCTTCATGGAACCTTACAGTTTCTTCTATACTCCCGTAAACAAATTCATGTTTACCAATACCAAAAGCCCGTTTACCAATCTTTCTTATCACCGAGCTGGAAACACGCAGGACGGTGAAGACCGCGTACGCGCTTATTTTGCCTCAAACATCAATAAACTATCCGGTATCGGTTTTTTGTTGGATTACGCCTATGGACGCGGTTTCTACAACAATCAAGCCACTTCTTTGTTTAACGGAAGCCTTTACGGCTACTATCTGGGAGACCGGTACAACATGCACGCATGGATCAGTTCCAATCACATCAAGATTGGAGAAAACGGCGGTATTGACGATGACACTTATATAACAAACCCGGAAAGCTTCAGCCAGTCATTCCGTTCCAAGGATATCCCTACTGTTCTGGCAGAGACATGGAACCGGAATGATGACCAGACCTATTTTCTGACTCATCGCTACAATCTGGGATTTGACCAATCCCTTATTACCAAAGATTCTATCGCCAAATTGATTCCGGCCGATACGACCTTGTTCAAATCCTTAAAGGACAGTATACTGCGTGTACGTATAGAAACAGACACCTTACTCCGCAAACAAGTACGTGATTCTCTGTGCCAGAATTATATCACCAGTCTTGCGTTGCCATCACGCTTCGTTCCGGTGACCAGTTTTATTCACACCTTGAATGTCCGTCATGGCGTACACGGTTACTACAGCCGTGAAACCCCGGATTTCTATTATACCAACCATTATTACGGTGATCAGAATCAGGTAAAAGATATTTTTGACGAACTCTCAGTCAGAAACACATTGGGCATCGCCTTGCATGAAGGATTCAACAAATGGGCAAAAGCCGGACTGACTGCTTTTGCGACCCACGAATTCCGCACGTACAATCTGCCTTATCACCTGGGAACCGGTGGAAAAGCCACGCAACGCTATACGGAAAACAATATATCGGTCGGTGGTATACTCAGCAAGAAAGAAGGAAAGCTGTTGCATTACAAGGCAGAAGGCGATATCGTATTATTGGGTGAGGACGTCGGACAATTTAATATTGACGGTAAAGCCGACCTGAATTTCCGTCTGTTCAAAGACACCGTCACTCTGGCTGCACATGCCTACATGAAGAATCTGAACCCTTCATTCTATTATCGCCATTATCAGTCACAGTTTACTTGGTGGAACAATGATCTGAACTACGAGTTCCGTACTCGTATTGAAGGAGCCCTTCATTCCAAGAAAACAAAGACGACTTTACGGATCGGTGTGGAAAACATCAAAAACTACACCTATTTCGGTATGGAAAAAACTCCTTATGCGGAGAATTATGAAACGATAGGATACAGTCACAACACGGTAGTCAACCAGTATAGCGGAAATATACAGGTATTCAGTGCGATATTAAACCAGGATTTCCGTTTTGGCATCTTCAACTGGGAAAACGAAATAGCCTATCAGAAAGCCAGCAATTCAGCGGCATTACCTTTGCCCGATCTGACCTTATACAGTAATCTGTACATCAAGTTCAAGATTGCCAAAGTACTGAATCTGGAGTTAGGAGGTGATATACGTTATTTTACAAAATATTATGCTCCCGACTATTCTCCGGCCATCGGACAGTTTGTGACACAAGACCGCAATTCATATGTTTCTATCGGTAACTATCCGATTTGCAATGTCTATGCCAACCTGCTTTTGAAACACTTCCGTTTCTATATTACAGGCAGTCATATCAACGCTTCTATGAACGGAAATGCCTTTTTGGCTCCACACTACCCGATAAATCCAATGGTCATCCGCTTTGGACTCTCCTGGAATTTCTACAACTAAACCAGAGATGTCAAGACAAGCATAATACAAAACTAAAAAACGCATTCTCTTCTGCCAAGTCAGAAAAGAATGCGTTTTTTGATTGTAAACCTAAACTATGCTTGCAACAGGCGTTTCTGCTCCTGCTCATAAAGAGCAATCTCTTCCTTTTTCTTCTCCTGTGAACCATACATAAATAACAGAGAGAAATACATGGTAGAGAAAAGAAACAGACTCAAAGCTGCTGACAGAAAAACAACCAAAAACTGCATCACATTAAAAGCAACCGGCAAATCAGTCAGGTCTCCTCCCAATTCCATAAAGAATGATTCGGAACGGGCAAAAAGCAAGACCAAAGAAGGCATACAGAAAAATACAGTGCAAAGAACACAAAATAAGCCACTGATAAAAAATACAGCCGACCATGCTCCCCAACTCTGATACAGTTCCCGAATATTGGAAAGCTGAAGTGAAACTGTCTTCGAAGGAAGCAAACTAGATACTACAAAAGCAGTATAAGGAATAAATACAGCCAAGATTAGCATCACATCCCAGAACCAGCTCCACCAGGCAACTCCCACAAAATAATGAAATACTCCTGACAGAACAGCAAGCATCAGCAGAAAGATAAATGCGAAAGCCAACAATTTACCTGAAGGCTCCATCGCAACCTTCATCAAGCGGCCTTTTCCCATATATCGCAAATGCCCTGTCTGAACATAATTGCGTGCCAGTACTGTAAGCTGACCGCCAAAAAAGGCAGAAAGCAAAGTAGCGGCCAACAACAGGAGCACCAATAGCATTCCAAACAATATCTTTGGAAAAAAAGGAAAGTTGGACGGATCAACATAGGTAAACACGAATCGTGCCAAAGGCTGGTACATAAAGCTGCACACAGCCATACAAAAAGAAAACAGCAAAACGGACGTCCATGTCTGTTTCAAAATCGTCCACAAATTATCGGCAAAAAGCTTGAATCCCTTTATCAGACAGGAGGAATAACTCCGCACCTTATAAAAACCCTGATCAACATCTTTATTCTCTTCCATAATTTCAATAGATTAATGTGAGGGCAAATATACCCAAAAAATCCGATAACAAGACAGGAAAAAGGCTACGAAAAAAGCAAATGTAAACAAAATTATTCTTATTTGGAGAGCGTTTACATCTGTATGTCACAAAAAGCCGGCGAAGCTTTCTTTTTTCCAAAATAAAAACTAATTTTGTGTAGAAAGAGTAAAGAACTACTACGTAAATTCCAAGAATCAAAAATCAGATATATGAATGAAGAAATCATCAAATGGGGGTTTATCGGCTGCGGCGAAGTGACCGAGAAAAAAAGCGGACCTGCCTTCAATATCGTACCAGGATCGCATATCGAAGCTGTCATGAGCCGTAATAAAGAACGCGCACGCTCCTATGCGGAACGTCACAACATCAAAAAATGGTATACCGACGCACAGGAATTGATTGATGATCCGGATGTCAATGCCATTTATATTGCAACCCCTCCTTCTTCACATGCCACGTTTGCGATTATGGCCATGAAAGCGGGTAAACCTGTATATGTGGAAAAGCCACTGGCTGCCAGCTATCAGGAATGCGCACGCATTAACCGTATTTCGGCAGAAACAGGTGTTCCCTGTTTTGTAGCCTATTACAGACGCTATCTGCCTTATTTTTTAAAGGTAAAAGAACTGTTGGCCAATAACACGATCGGCAAGGTACTGAATATTCACATCCGCTTTGCCGTACCGCCACGTGACCTGGACTATAACAGCCAGAACCTACCCTGGCGAGTGCAACGCGACATTGCCGGCGGCGGCTATTTCTATGATCTGGCTCCCCATCAGTTAGACCTGTTACAAGATTTCTTCGGACCGATACTCAAAGCGCAAGGATACTGCACCAACCGGGGTGGCCTTTACACCACAGAAGACAATGTAAGTGCCTGTTTCCAATTTGCCAACGGTATTCCCGGATCCGGTTCCTGGTGCTTCGTGGCACACGAATCCGCAAAGACAGACCGCATAGAAATTGTTGGGGACAAAGGACAGCTTTCTTTTTCAGTATTCACATATGAACCGATAAGTATCCATACAGAAGAGGGACAAAAAGAACTGATCATTCCAAATCCCGATCACGTACAGCTGCCATTAATTCAAAACGTAGTAGAGCACTTGCAGAAAAAAAGCATCTGCCTGTGTGACTGCATCAGTGCGACTCCTGTAAACTGGGTCATGGATAAAATTCTGAATAAGTTTTAAATGAACAAACGACTTTTCTGGCTATCCGCATTCCTAGTGTGTTTTCTTTCGGCAAAAGCACAGTTGCCCGAACAGGAAAATACACCCCGACTGTCTCCAGACAATCGGAAGGATCTCATGTCCGTCCTTACGGATTCTGTGAAACCGGCAAAAGAAAATTTCATCAAACGTTTTATCCGTGCTTTCAATGAAATGGATACCACATACATACAGCCCAACAAATACAATTGGGCTGTCATGTTCCAGAACACCAACGCATTTGAAAGTTATACCATAAAAGAAACAAAATCGCACCAGAGCATCACTTTCTCCCCAAAACCCGGAGTTAGAATCGGTCCCTATTTGGGATGGAGATGGCTTTTCTTCGGCTATACCTTCGATATCAGTTCTCTTTGGAAAGGCCATAAATCCACCAAAACAGAATTTGAACTGAGTCTATATTCTTCCATGTTAATGTGTGATTTGATCTACCGCCGCACAGGTGACGACTTCCAACTACGCCGTCTGAGCGGATTTGATCAAAATGTAGAACAACTGGAAGGAAAGTATTTCAATGGAGTAAGGAGCAATACTATCGGTATCAATGCCTATTATATCTTCAACCACAAACGCTTTTCCTATCCGGCAGCCTATGCCCAAAGCACGGTACAAAAAAAGAGCTGCGGAACCTGGAAAGCCGGATTCTCCTTTGATTTGCATGAACTGAATTTTGACTATAGGGAACTGCCGGAAAATCTGCCATTGAGCGATGACCTGAAATTCAAACAAAACAAATACTGGAATCTGAGTATTTCGGCCGGATACGGCTACAATTGGGTATTCAAGAAAAACTGTCTGCTCAACATTTCGCTCACTCCGGCTATCGGGTATACCCATAATTACGGACACACTACATTAAATACCGATACAGATGCCAAAGAACAACTTCTATTCAAGAATTTTAACCGGAATAATTTTCACCTAAACTGTACAGGACGCTTGGGAGTGGTGTGGAACAATACCAAATACTTTGCCGGAATGTCGCTGATTGTGCATACCTTCAACTTCAAGCACACCAACCTGTTTACCAACAACACATTCGGAACCCTGAACTTCTATGTGGGACTGAATTTCATGAAGCGCAAGGAATATAGGGACGAATAACTTAAATATGTTTTCCGAACACCACACGCGGACTACCGCCATAAAGATGCACTTCGGCCAGTTCCTCGTATCCCAAAGCCCGGATATTATTTCGGGAATAGATATTATCGGGGTGCACCGTACACTGCAGATAGGCTATGCCTTGAGTCTTTAATTCCGGTTCTGCTTCCTGCATCAAACGCTGTTGCAGGCGATGTCCCCGGAAATCCGGACTTACAGCCACAATATCCATATAGGCAACAGGAAGTGTCGCATCAGGTAGCCATGCGTCCAGATAACGGTCCGTTTCCGGGAGTACAACAATCAGCACGGCAGCCAAACGCTCACAGCAAAAAGCGCCCCAAATCAGGGTGTGCTCATCCCGGCAAACGGTATCGAGATAGCCTTCCTCGTCTACAGCAAACCAGGCTTTGTCGGATACCTGTTGCCAGACATCCCACACCAGACGGATCACTTGCGGTACTTCTTCCCGAATACACCGACGAATCCGTATTCCCGCATTTTCTTTATTCATGAATCTATAACTTTATTATTACTTTATGTCCAATACAAATTCAAAAATCATATTACCGGAAGTAGAAGAACACCCATTGGAGCCCTTTCTGCCCCCTCATGCACGACTGCTGATGCTGGGTAGTTTCCCGCCTCAGAAGAAACGCTGGTGCATGGAATTTTATTACCCGAACTGGATCAATGACATGTGGCGGATTATGGGACACATTTTCTACGGAAACCGGAACGAGTTTGTAAAAACCAACGAGAAGACCTTCGATAAGGAAAAAATCATCGGCTTCCTGATGCAGCGTGGCATTGCGCTTTATGATACAGCCAGTGCCGTGCGTCGCCTGAAGGACAACGCATCGGACAAATTCTTGGAAGTAGTACAACCCACAGATCTGGATCTTCTGCTACGACAGATACCGGAATGCCACACCATTGTGACTACCGGTGAAAAAGCAACAGAAACAATCTGTGCCTATTTCGGACAGACACAAATGCCGGCAGTGGGCCAATACATCAGTTTCACGCATGGTGACCGACCGCTCCGCCTTTACCGGATGCCTTCAAGTTCCAGAGCCTATCCCATGAAACTGGAACAGAAAGCTGTCTGTTATCGGGACATGATGATTCAAACGGGACTTCTCCGGGAAACTGAATAAGGTTTCCCCGGAAAAGTCCCGTTTCTTTATTCTCAAAACAAATTCTCCTTTTTACGGTATCCAGAACTGGTAAGTACAGCTACCAGTCGCCCTTCTTCATCGGTAATCCGCACTTCAATGAAAGGAACCCGTGCGTGTGAAAATACTTCTTCGGCCTCTGCATAAACCCATCCTTGCGCCACTGCACTCAGAAAAGTAATCTGAGCATTCAGAGAGAGAGTAAGCTGTCGCCGGCTGTTGGCCACAGCGGCAAAAGCCAGATCGGCCAACGTAAACAAGGCACCTCCTTGACAAACCCCTCCGGCATTCAGATGATTCTTGGTAACCAGCATACGGGCCTTGGCATATCCCTCGCGTACTTCCATTAACTCAACTCCTGCCCCGGCTGCAAATCGGTCGTGGAGGAGAATGTCTTTCAGTTTCTCCATAATCTGTTCATTTTTTTATCTATTAGAAACGGCAACGCACATCAACACCGATCTGCATCGGACGTCCCTGCTGCTCAAATCCGCGGCTCATCGTCTCGAAATAGATGGTCTGATACTTGGTGTTCAGCGCATTGTTGATCCACAGACCAATCTGTCCGTTGCCTTTGTTCAGACTGATACGTCCGTTCAAGGTACCGTAAACCGACTGGCTCACATTATTCTGTTCGGTCCAGTAAATACGGCCGGCACCACGGTAGTTGGCGTTTACGGTAATATTATCCAACCAGTTGCAGCGCTTCAGGGCAAACACATACTGCGCTCCGGCACCAAAGGTGTGCATCGGCACGAACGGTACATATTTTCCGTTGTAGTTCACTTCATTTCCGCTCTTGTCATTCGTCACATAGTCGGTAAAGGTAGCATGCGTATATCCATAGTTTCCATTCAGCGTAAAGGCATCAGTGATGCGTGCCACAACAGCAGCCTCAGCACCCAGACTACGGCTCTTTCCGGCATTTACTGTTGTACGGCCCAATCCACTTTGCGCAAAACGGGAAATCTGCTGGTTACGGGTATCCATATAGTAGGCAGCTACATCAGCCTGTACCTTGCCGTCAAACAGGGTTGTATGCGCACCCACCTCATAGTTCCAGGAATATTCCGGCTTGTATAAGGTAGCTTTCTCCACATCCGTTTCTACCGACTGCGACAAGCGGTTCAGAATACCGGTCACCTGGTCCTTGATATTCTGAGGTACCATCGGAGTAGCGTTTATCACGGGAATAGTTACATCAGCCACATCCTTCATGTTCATGCTCTGCATGTCACCCTGCAAGATATCCGAAAACATCTGAATGTTGTAGCCTCCCGAACGGTATCCTTTAGATACGGTTGCATAGATATTGTTCTGACTGTTGAAATCATATTTCAAGGCCACCTTCGGCAACCACTGCAAATAACCGTGGTTCAGTTCTCCCTGATAATAGATGCTCTTTTCAAAAGTCTGCGCCGGCACCATGGTGATTTCCTTATTGGCCGGAGTCAGTTTTCCGGAGAGCGCATAGGTATGCGTATATCCGCAACCGGTATTGTAGTCCAGGTTCAGATGTTCGTAATCCAAACGCATACCCAAGGTAAGCGAAAGTCCTTTGGCACCGAACAGGTCGTTAAAGGTGGACTGATGGAACACGGCTCCGTTCCAGACCGGAGTGCTGAAGTTACCCTCTATCGGCAATGTCTGACCGTTGATGATATCACTGAACACAAAGTTCATGGTCATCGGTCCCATGCTGATCGGCGGCATATATTTATTGGCCATGCCGTTTACCATACCGTTCAGCCATGCCAGTCCGTCTTTACGGAAGGTTACCGGTGCTTCGGTATCAAGCCACTGGTAAAATCCGCTCACTCCGGTGGTCCACTGCCAGCGATGACCGGGCTTGGACTTGAATACCAGTTCCTCACTGACGGTCTTGGAGTTCTGCTTCTGAACCATGGTATAGATGTCCTGCTCCGTGAAATCCTGATCCAGATCCATCTGATCTTTCAGATACTGAAATCCCGTCACACTGCTGAGGATAAAGTTATCTGCCTGATGCTCCAGGTTCAATCCACCATTCAACAGGTTACGTTTGTATCCGCTTTCGTTATTGTATGCAATCTTACCGATATAGTCCTTGCGGTCTTCTTCCCCACTCACCAGTCCGGTGTACGCATACGGATAACCGCCCTGATCGGTAAACTCATAATTCAGGGTAAAGTCCAGTTTCAGATTCTCTTTCGGAAAATAAATGGCACGAAGGCGCCCTCCAAATTCATCACTTTTGTCGATTTTGCTGTTGTCGCGCGCTATATTTTCAAAGAAACCGCCCTTATGGTCATAAAACAGATTGGCCGAAAAGGCAAACCGATCGGAAATACGGTGATAGTGACTCACGGAAGCCTTATAATTATTATAGGTAGCGGCACTCAAAGTCAAGTCAGTTCCCTGATAAGTGAACGGCGACTTGGTGTAGATACGGATCAAGCCACCCATCGTATTGCGTCCGTAAAGTGTTCCCTGAGGTCCGCGCAATACATCAATACGTTCAATATCTGAATAATTGAAGTCAAATGCCGACTTGTCTATGAAAGGAATATTATCCACATACAGTCCCACAGCCGGCGTATTGATACGTGAACCGATACCACGCACATAAACCGAAGTGGTCAGTTTGGAACCGTAATCCGGGATAAACAGGTTAGGCACCAGTCCGGTGAGCGCTTTCACCGAGTTTACGCCATTGTTCCGCATATCCTGCTGTGAAAGCGAAGTCGCAGAAAGAGGCTGTTGTCTTAATCGGTTGTTCTCTTTGGGAGTAGCTATGATTACCAGTTCTTCAATATCCATCAGTTTGGCCGTATCTGCCACGGCTGTTACGGGTATTGTCTTTTCTGAGACAGAGACTGTTTCAACATGTGAAGCTGCTGCCAGAGAACCGGCAGCAAGTGTTGCAGCAAAAGTGCAAAGCGGTCTTAAATTCTTATATCCTTTCTTCATCGATTTATTTCATTCTTGTTTTCCGGGTGCAAAGTAACGGAAAAAAGAAAAACACGGCAATCCTAATTTATTAGGATTTTTATCAGCACAGCTCTCTAGCGAATTGGCACAAACTTCAAAAGTATATTCCATAAAAAACAATCAAAAAAGATACGAACTCCATAACAAAATTACGGAAAAAAATCCAGTTCACAATATACCAAAACATTATCTGAAAATGACATCAGAAGAACGCATGATGCAAAAATACACCATGATTCTTCTGATGCCATAGATACATATTCAATAATTAAGGGATAACCATGCGCAAGGTATGAGTTCCACAGCGGAGAATATAAATTCCGGCAGGCAATGCAAGATACCCGGCATTCTGCGTCTGATACAAAAGACTTCCGTCCGGACTATAAACACAAAGCGGATCAGGCATAAATGAAGAAACATAAATTCCTCCCGAAACTATTTTTATCTGTTCTAGAAGCCCTAGGTCAGTCTGAATATCATCAATGCTTGTCGGCAGTTCTTTAATATCCAGCCGGTTCCACCCGTTTGCAAGCCGATAATCCATAATACTTCCGGTCGGAATCAACAACAGACAAGTCTCCGGAACATTTCCGAAAAGAAGGATATTGGCCTCTACCGGAACTGTCATCATGCTTTGTACTTCCTGCAAGGAAAGACAATTATAGAAAGCCTTCTCTCCGATAGCAGTCAATGTGGACGGCAAAGTCAGCTTCTGCATCTGTCTGCATTCAGCCAAAACATGACTGCCCAATACGGTTAACCCTTCTGCAAAATGGAATTCCTGGAGTTTCGAATTGTAATAGAATGCAGAATCACCGACTTCTTTTAATACTGTTTCCTTATTCTCGAAACCGATATGCTGCAAGCTGACACAATAAGCAAAAGCGGAACTGCCTATACGCTCAACAGCAGAAGGCAAAGTAATTTCAGGAAGCAAACGGCAATTCTCAAAGGCACGGTGGGGTATTTCCTTCAACCGGGCAGAGGACTCAAATTCCACAATCTTCACCGGCGCGTCCAACAAAAACTCCTGCGGCAAACGAATGACATCACGCCCGATAACCACCTTGTCAAATTCATTTCCCGCCAAACAACTTTCATCACACTCGGGAACATTCCACACCAAACCATTCCGGGCCGTGCATCCGTAAAAAGCTCCAGGATCGGCATAGGGAATACGATGATTGACAACCACCTCGGATAAAATGCAACCACCGAATACCATATTGCCGATACTATCTAAAGTTGCCGGCAATACCATATTCTGATTTAATCCGGAAGCTCTGAAAGCCATAGGCCCTAACACCTTCAGTTTCTGTGAGAACGGAAAGTTCTTCAACAGGGAGCATTCGCTGAAGGCATTTTCCGAAATAACCTCTACATTCTCTCCTCCTACAACTTCTTTTAAATTACCACAACGCAAAAACAAGGCATCAGGCAACACGCGAACTGTGTTTCCCAAATGAACCGATGCGATCTGCTCGCAGAACTGAAAGATGGATTTTCCGGAAGCCTCGGGCACATGGTAATCTACATGTTCCAAAGAGGTACACCCTTGAAACGCCTCATCACCGACCTCTTCCAAAGAGGCTGGTAAGGATATGGTTTTCAAAGCGGATAGATCCCGAAAAGCCCATCTGCCAATATTCTTTATTCCCTCGGGCAATTTTATTTCCGAAAGTTCCCGACAGCCGTCAAAACACCTTTCACCGATATATTTCAGAGACGACGGCAGATTGATATGCTTCAAGCCGGACTCATAGAACAATTCATCCCCCAAACCTTTGGTATCCGGACGCAAATCAACAGTTCCACCGTTCTGCGCCGCAAATCCCCATTGCATTTCACAGGCAAAACCCTGAATATAACGTATTCCCCCTTCATAAGGCAAGCTGTTAAACCAGGGAGTAGCGAAAAAGGCATCATTTCCTAATTTATCAATATCACTGCATAAGTATACAGAATCCAACTTTTCACAACCGTAAAAAGAGCTCGCGCCTATCTCCTGCAAATACGGATCACCAACCAGACATTCCAAAGAAGAACACCGCCAGAAAGCCTGATCGCCTATGCTTCGTACACCTTCCAGACGTAATGTATCCACCAAAGACTCACAAGCATAGAAAGCATAATCCTCAATAGTGTCCGCCTGAAGAATTTCTGAAGAAAGACGCAGAGATGAACAATTCGTAAAAGCCGAATAACGGACACAAGAAAGATCCTCAGGCCATATAACCTTCTTCAAATTACTGCATTTATAAAATGTTTGTTTCCCGATCACATTCAACATAGAAGGTAAACGGACCTCCTGCAAAGACTCATTTCCATAAAAAAGAGCACTTAAATCATTGGTATAAACACGGTGCCACTGATTCAGGGTATGAGTTTCTGTACGCAATGTATCCGAATAATAATAGTAATAAGTGTACATGTTTATCGTTTCTCCGGGAACCACACGATAACAGATGCCATCACCTACCGGACGGACATGCGTCATATCCAGAAAAACCATATCCTGAAGTTTCCCCTCAGCCTTAGCCAAAACAGCCAGATCCGCACCTCCCAACGGTCCGTTTATAGTAAGACTGTCAATCCTCTCCGGCATACACTGGTCCAATAACTCAGTAAGTTCTCCGCTTTTTGTTGTCGTCAAATACTCATGTGTACCCTCTGCACACAGAGAAAAGGTTCCTAACCAAAAGACAGCCGTACAAAGCAGCTGATAAAAATTTACGTTAATTCTCATGGTACATTCATTTAAGGGTTAAAAAATAGATTTACAAACTCATTATCGCAAATATAAACAAAAAACTTAATTTACAATATTTTCTCAAAAATGATTTCAAGACAACATAAAAATCTCATACTGATGAAACAACTACTATTCCAGATTTTTAAAAAACAATCCGAATCATTCGTCATCAGAATCGAATCTTCTTGTAAAATACAAATCAAACAATGAAAAAAACCGTCCTGTCGGTACTCAAATTTCATTTCGACAAAATTTGAGTACCGACAGGACGGTTTTTTCAAGATTTCGAAAGCTTCTCAAAAACATATAAAGGATTTATAGTTTTTATTCAGGCTGTCTATAGATGAAATAAAGGATGTAGATAAATATACAACATTTTCTTTTGTTTAACATTATATTTTCATATAACTTTGCAAAACATTCATATAAGACCTATACATTTAATCTAAATACAAACAAATTATGAAGACAGCATATTTGATTACACTTATTTGCGGAATTCTTTTCTCATCTTGCAATGCGGCCATGCTCGAGGGTTTTGCTTCTGCATTGGCAGGATACAGTACTTACGGATTAGGAACATACTACAACAATGTTTATCCCACCTATAACACGACCGGTTCTACCGGCAGCACTTACTCTTCCAGTTACACAACAACAAGTAGCTCTTCATCATCCGGCAGCAGTAGCACTCCTACCGTAAAGACCACAAGTCATTGTAGCGTATGTTCCGGAACAGGAACAATTGTCAAATATACTTCCAATTATGGAAGTTCTGAAAAGAAGTATTGCAACATTTGCAATAAAACAGTCATGCTGGGACACTATCATGCAACCTGTACCACTTGCAGAGGAAAAGGTTATTATTAATAAATCATAATAAAAAAATAAGGTTAGCCATTTTTATATTCGGCTAACCTTAAAGCTATCTATAAACAAGATTCTTGTAATATATCATTCAATCCTACTATAGTCCGGAAGAATGCAATCATACACATTTTGCCAACAAGAACTATACCGGAAAGGATTCATCTCGTCTTTTTCATAAAGAGGATTGCCGTCATTATCCACAGGCAAACGGGGTGATTCTTCAGATTCCAAGACCTCTCCTTGGACACCAATCAGCTGCCGGCACAATAACTTGCCATCTTGCCAGATATTGCGGTGTGCCACCGGGCTACCTTCTTCCTGACGAGTATAAACCTGCTTTCCATCTATAATTTCATACGTAAAAGTCATAGCTTTAGCATCCGAATACGAAGGTTCGGCATGCCACAGAATCCGAACAAGATTACCTGCTTTAAAGCTCAAGTCCATGGAAGGAAGCATATCGGCATAACGCTTCACCACATAATCTGAAGCATCTGTCTGCACCGGAACCTGATCAATCAGGAAAACAAACCGGCCTCCATCCAAATCGCTTGCCCAAAAACTCTGACAGGGCCGGATATCCACCTGCAATTGATACCCCTCAGGAGCCACAATTTCAGAAGCTCCCTGATTCCGCAATACACGCATAGCATGTCCTTCTGCATTGTATTCCACATCAAAGCGGGAATAGTGTGCCGTATCCCAAGCCTCATCATCCCAATGTTCCATCCTCTGCCGGAATGCCAGATAAAGAGAATCTCCGTTCCCAAACCAATTGCCATAAATACTATCAGTTACATCAGGTGCTTCACAATCAAAAGTAAGAAAACGGAGTAACCGGCCCTGATCGTCATACCGGCGAATCATGACCTGCATCATGCATTCCGAAGCTTGAGCCCATGTGGCTACAACACGCCCCATAGGATCGCGAAACTCCGTCAGACTGTTCTGTGGTGCCCACTGTAAACGGTGCACCGCCGTAGAACCGTCAGAAAAACTTATGGAATCATATTCCAGGATCCCCTTCTCGGTCATCAGTTCGGGATTGTCAAAGTTATTCTCATGCACAGCCTTGACAATCTCTATATGTTGCTCTTTTTTACAGGAAGACAGCAGGATAACACATCCCAACAAAGCGAAAAACAAAAGGTCTGGTCTTTTCATGATTCAAATATTTAATGAAACAATCCCCTATTATATCGGGGGACTCTGCGGCAAAAATAAAGAAAATCCGGACAACAGACAAACGGATATAAAAAACTCTCTCCGACAAATCCTGTGATTGTCGGAGAGAGCTTATAGTGTTTCAAAAAACGGATCAGAATGATTATTTATACTCCTGCCAGCTCTTGATCTGGATGTCTTCCATATTCATCTCGCAGAAGGCTTCGATGAAGGCCTTGGCCAGACGGGCATTGGTCATCAACGGAATGTTGTGATCGATGGCACCACGACGGATGCGGTAACCGTTGGTCAGCTCGCGTTTGCTGTGATTCTTCGGAATGTTCACAATCAGATCGAACTTATGGTCGGCGATCATCTTCATCACATTATTCTCATCCTGCGGATTCTCATCCGGCCAATGCACGGTAACAGCCGGCACATTGTTCTCGTTCAGGAAGGCCGCAGTGCCCGGAGTGGCGTAAATTTCATAGCCCTTGGCAGCCAACATACGGCTTGCGTCGAGCAGATCCACCTTAGATTTGGCAGCGCCGGAAGAGAACATGACAGACTTCTTCGGAATCTTGTAACCTGTAGCGATGAGTGCGTTCAACAGGGCTTCGTTGAAGTCATCGCCCAAACAACCTACCTCACCGGTTGAAGACATGTCTACACCCAATACCGGGTCGGCATTCTGCAAACGGGCAAATGAGAACTGAGAAGCCTTCACACCGATACGGTCGATATCGAATGCAGACTTGTCCGGCTGGCTGTATGGAGCATCAAGCATAATGCGGGTTGCGGTTTCGATGAAGTTGCGCTTCAGAATCTTCGATACGAACGGGAAGCTTCGTGAAGCACGCAGGTTACACTCAATAACCTTCACCTGACGACCCTTGGCCAGGAACTGGATGTTGAACGGTCCGGAGATGTTCAATTCCTTGGCAATCTGACGGCTGATCTTCTTGATAGCACGTGCTGTTGAGAAGTAGATCTGCTGTGCCGGGAATACCAGTGTAGCGTCACCGGAATGCACACCGGCAAACTCAACATGCTCGGAAATGGCGTATTCTACCACCTCACCGTTCTGAGCTACCGCATCGAACTCAATCTCCTTGGTTTCCTGCATGAACTGAGAAACCACAACCGGATATTCCTTAGATACCTCGGTAGCCATCTGCAGGAATCGGGTCAGCTCTTCTTCATTGTGACATACGTTCATGGCAGCACCGGAAAGCACATATGACGGACGAACCAGAACCGGATAACCCACCTTGTCGATAAAGGCTTTCATCTCATCCAGGCTGGTCAGCTCCTGCCATGCCGGCTGGTCGATACCCAGCTGGTCGAGCATTGCAGAGAACTTGTTACGGTTTTCGGCACGGTCGATAGATACCGGAGAGGTACCCAGGATAGGCACAGACTGACGATGCAGCTTCATGGCCAAGTTGTTCGGAATCTGACCACCCACAGATACAATCACACCGCGTGGCTGCTCCAGATCGATGACATCGAGTACGCGCTCGAAAGACAGTTCATCGAAGTACAGACGGTCGCACATGTCGTAGTCGGTAGAAACAGTTTCCGGGTTGTAGTTGATCATGATAGACTTGTAACCCAGCTTGCGGGCTGTCTGAATGGCATTTACAGAGCACCAGTCAAACTCTACGGAAGAACCGATGCGGTAAGCTCCTGATCCCAGTACGATGACTGATTTCTCGTTCTTATAATAGTTCACGTCGTAACCCTCTACGGCGTAAGTCATATACAGATAGTTGGTCAGTTCCGGATGTTCTGAAGCAACGGTATTGATGCGCTTCACAGCCGGCAGGATACCCAGCTGCTTGCGGTAAGCACGCACCTGAAGGTTTTCCTTCTCCATATTCCCCTGCTGTGGTTTCAGCACGAAACGGGCAATCTGGAAATCAGAGAAGCCCAGCACCTTTGCCTCACGCAACAGCTCGGCAGAAATATCTTCCAGTTTGTTGTGTTCCTGCAAACGGGCCTTCATGTCCACAATGTTCTTCAGCTTATCGATGAACCAAGGGTCAATCTTAGTCAGTTCGAAGATGCGCTCAATGGTATATCCTTCTTCCAAAGCCTGGGCCATGGCAAAGATACGCAAGTCGGTCGGATTGGCCAGTTCATCGTCCAGATTGTCGAAGTGAATATTTTCATTGCCCACAAATCCGTGCATACCCTGACCGATCATACGGAGTCCTTTCTGGATGATTTCCTCGAAAGAACGGCCGATAGACATGATTTCACCCACAGACTTCATGCTGGAACCGATATGACGGGATACACCGGCAAACTTGGTGAGGTCCCAACGTGGAATCTTACAAATCAGATAGTCCAGAGAAGGGGCTACATATGCTGAATTCGGAGTTCCCATCTCGCCGATCTGATCCAAGGTATAACCCAAACCGATCTTGGCGGCTACGAAAGCCAACGGATAACCGGTTGCCTTGGAAGCCAGAGCTGATGAACGGCTCAAACGGGCATTTACCTCGATGACACGATAGTCGTCGGTATCGGCGTTGAACGCATACTGGATGTTACACTCACCCACAATACCCAAATGACGGATACATTTCTTGGAGAGTTCCTGAAGCATGCTCACCTGATCTTCGGTCAGGGAGCAGGTCGGAGCCACGACGATAGACTCACCGGTGTGGATACCCAGCGGGTCGAAGTTTTCCATGCTGGCCACTGTGAAGCAGTGGTCGTTGGCATCGCGGATCACCTCAAACTCGATTTCCTTCCAGCCTTTCAGAGACTCCTCTACCAAGATCTGCGGAGAGAAAGTAAAGGCGCTCTCGGCCAGTTCGATGAATTTCTCTTCGTTCGGACAGATACCGCTACCCAAACCTCCCAAAGCATAAGCCGAGCGGATCATCACCGGATAACCGATGCGACGGGCGGCAGCCAAGGCGTCTTCCATGTTTTCCACGGCCTGGCTCACCGGAGTCTTCATCTTGATCTCGTCCAGTTTCTTCACAAACAGGTCGCGGTCTTCTGTATACATGATAGCCTCAACGGAAGTACCCAATACCTCAACTCCATATTCTTTCAGAATTCCTTTCTGATAAAGTTCTGTACCACAGTTCAATGCAGTCTGTCCTCCGAAAGCGAGCAGAATACCGTCCGGACGCTCTTTCTTGATGATTTCAGTAACGAAATAAGGAGTAACCGGCAGGAAATATACCTGATCGGCAATACCTTCAGAAGTCTGAATGGTAGCAATATTCGGATTAACCAGAACAGAGCGGATTCCTTCTTCACGCAAGGCCTTCAATGCCTGCGAACCTGAATAGTCAAACTCACCGGCCTGACCGATTTTCAAGGCACCGGAACCCAGTACCAGTACTTTCTTCAATTGTTTCTTCATGATTAATAGGTTTTTAAAGTTGTTCATCATGCAAATGTAAAAAATAAAACGGATTACCGGAACTCTTTCCGCATAAAAATCACAGAATTTCCAGTGTACGCAGAGCGTACTCTATTCCGTCATCATCCACACTGCGGGTAACAAATCCGGCGGCCGCCTTTACCTCGTCGGAAGCATTGCCCATGGCAATGCCCAGACCGACATGACGCAACATATCGATATCATTTCCGCCATCGCCGAAAGCTATAGTCTGATTCAAGGAAATGCCCTCATGTTCCAACATACGGTCAATGCCGTAACTCTTGCTTACTCCCCGGGTAATGATGTCGGCAAAGGTGTGATGCCAGCGCATGGCCACACAACCGGGCATCAGCTGCTCCATATAGCGGGCTTCGTCCTGAGGCGGGAAGAAGGCGATAATCTGCAGAATGTCTTTCTCCAACGCATGAGCCACCGGCAGCACGGCCGGAATCTCGAAATTCAACAGACGGGACAGATCTTCCAGCTCGGGCGACAGACCGGTAACGAAAAGTTCATCCTGCGCCACAAAAATAATAGGGAAAGCTTCCTGAGGGCAGGTTTCATGATGATGAACCAGACGTTCTATATCACTGCGGTCTACCGTGCGCAAAGCGAATGAGTTCCCTTCCCGGTCAATGCAGTGGGCTCCGGTTGTCGTCACCAGACCGTCATACTCCAACTCTCCCAAATTGTCAATAAAGAGCAAAGGGCGGCCGGTCGCTACATAAACTTTTATTCCTTTACGGCGTGCCGCCTTCACGGCTTCAAGCGTCGAAGCAGGAATCGTATGAGTCTTGAAGGACACCAGTGTACCGTCAATATCCAGAAAAATTGCTTTACAATCCATCATATCGTTTATTATTCAAAAAAAAACTCATTTCAGAATGCCGAGCATCCGGAAATGAGTTTTTCGTGGTTTATCTCTTTGTTTGAAACATGCGTTTTATTTCTTTGAGGCTTCCATCGTACCTTCTACATACAAGCGTACCATCTTGGTCTTGCCGTTCGTGCGCACGGTAATGGACTTCTTAAAATGTCCCGGAAATTTTCCAGCTCCGTTATAACGGATTTCCAACTTACCGCTCTCACCCGGTTTGATCGGTTCTTTTGTATAAGTAGGTACAGTACAACCACAAGAAGGCACAGCCTGATGTATGATCAGCGGTGCTGTTCCGGTATTCGTAAACTTGAAAACACAGGTCACCACGGGATCGTCCTCCGAGAAGGTGCCGAAGTTGTGGCTTGTTTTGTCAAACTTGATGTCGGCCTGCTTGGCAGCATTTTGGGCAAAAGCCGTGGTCAGCATCACAAAACACAGGAGGGTAAAAGCAAGAACCTTCTTCATAATCTTCTTTTTAGGTTTAAAATTATTCCGGTGCAAAAGTAAAACTAAAAAATGAAACTGTCCACATTTTATATTTAAAAAACAACATTTTACCTACAGTTTAAGATTTTTGGCCCTTTAAATTCCTATTTTTATTATAACTTTGCACTTCATTACAAACAATTTATCAGAAGAATATGTTAGTCTACAACATTACTTTCCAGGTGGATTTCAACGAAGCGCGCAACTTCGTCATTTGGGCACATCAGGTATATATCCAGAAAACGCTCGAAAGCGGTCTGCTTCAAAAGGCGCGTCTAAGCAAGATTCTTTCACATCGAGACGAAGATACAGAGTGCTTCTCCTTGCAGTTCGAGGTGGAAAGTTCGGCTGTACTTCACCAATGGTACACCAAATTAGGCAAACAGCTGCACGACGAAATGGTGGCTTTATTCAACGAGAAAGTAGTAGCTTTCTCTACTCTGATGGAAATCATCGAAGAAGCATGACACCAAAGAAAGACTGCGAAAAAATCATTCTGGGGGTGGACCCGGGTACCAATCTCATGGGATATGGTATTTTAAAAGTAAAAGGCAACCGTGCGGAAATGATCGCTATGGGAGTGATTGACCTGAGAAAATATACCGACCCGTACCTCAAACTGGGGCGCATTTTCGACCGTCTGAGCGGTATCATTGAGGCTTATCTGCCCGATGAGCTGGCTATCGAAGCTCCTTTCTTCGGAAAAAACGTACAGAGTATGCTCAAACTGGGGCGTGCGCAGGGGGTAGCCATTGCCGCGGCCATGAAGCATGACGTGCCGATCACGGAGTATGCTCCCCTGAAAATCAAGATGGCCATTACCGGAAACGGGCAGGCCAGCAAGGAGCAGGTGGCGGGCATGCTGCAACGCATCCTGAAAATAGCCAACGCCGACATGCTTCCTTATCTGGACGCTACGGACGGACTGGCGGCTGCCTACTGCCATTTCCTGCAGATGGGACGCCCCGACACCACCAAAGCCTACTCGGGATGGAAGGATTTCATACAGAAGAATCCGGATAAGATCAAAGGATTATAAAGAAACATCATGGAGAAAAAAGTAATAGAAATAGTTCAGGGAGTGACCCGACATCCGCTTTACCGCACCAAGACTCCGGTAGATCTGTGCATCCGCAAGGGAGAACAGATTGCCATCGTGGGCGAAAACGGTAGTGGAAAGACCCGCCTGGTGGATATCATCACGGGAAAACTGCCGCTGTTGCGGAACGAAGTGGCTTACGATTTCTCCCCGTCCCCCTACCCGCTCATCAGCGACAATATCAAGTCCATCACGTTCCGCGACTCGTATGGCGACCATGACGGAACCTATTATTACCAGCAGCGGTGGAACCAGCACGACATTGACGAATCGGTACCTACCGTAGGCACCCTGCTCGAAGAGTGCTTCCGCAACAACTGCCGTCAGGAAGAAGCCGGCAACCGGCGCAAGGAAGAATTGCGTGACAAGCTGTACCAGTTGTTCCACTTGGAGGAACTGGAGGACAAGCGCATCATCACCCTGTCCAGCGGTGAGCTGCGCAAATTCCAGCTGACCAAAACGCTGTTGGCCGCCCCGAAGGTGCTGATCATGGACAACCCGTATATCGGCTTGGACAGTACGGCACGCGAACAGCTGACCGACCTGCTGAAAAAACTGATTGCCGAAACGGACTTGCAGGTCATTCTCGTGCTTTCACGCAACAGTGACATTCCGGATTTCATCACGCACGTGATTCCGGTAAAAGACTTGGAGGTGCTTCCGAAAACGGAGCGTAACGCCTTCTTGGAGCAGAACCCGGAAGCCGCTCATTCTGATGCGTCTGCCATCGAACTTATGCTCAGTGAGTTGCAAAAAGACGAAAAGCCAGAAGAAAACCTGGAAAGGGATATTCTGAAGTTCAACAACATTCATATCCAATATGGCAAACGGGTGATTCTGGATCAACTGAACTGGCAGGTAAAAAAAGGAGAGAAATGGGCCTTGAAAGGACAGAACGGCTCCGGGAAATCTACGCTGCTGAGCTTGGTATGCGCCGACAATCCGCAAAGTTATGCCTGCGACATCGAGCTGTTCGGCAAAAAGAGAGGAACGGGCGAAAGTATCTGGGACATCAAGAAACAGATCGGATATGTCAGTCCGGAAATGCACCGCGCTTATCTGAAAGACATGCCGGCGCTGGACATCGTGGCCAGCGGACTGAATGACTCGGTAGGACTCTATGTGCGTCCCAAACCGGAACAGAAGGAGATTTGTGTAAAATGGATGGAGCTGTTCGGTATTGCTCATCTGAAAGACAGTACCTTCCTGAAAATTTCCAGCGGTGAACAACGACTCTGTCTGCTGGCACGGGCCTTCGTCAAGAACCCTCCCCTGCTCATCCTCGACGAACCGTTGCACGGACTGGATCATTCCAACCGCGAACGGGTGAAATTCATCATTGAGAAGTTTGCAGAAAAACCGGAAAAAACACTGATTATGGTCACTCATTATGCCGAAGACCTCCCTCCGGTCATTGACCATGAACTGGTTTTATGCAAACAGGGAGACTGTAATACCAAAACTACCAGAAAATAAGTAGTAAAAGCAGTTTTGAATCCAAAGGATTCGAAGCTGCTTTTACTTTTTTTGCAGCAAAAGGACCTACTTGCTTTTTTTTTCGTATATTTGCGCCTAAATAGCTCATAATGTAATTTAAAGACTGAATGAAAGTAGCCATTGTAAAGTATAATGCCGGAAATATATGCTCCGTTGTCAACGCACTGAATCGTGTGGGCGTAACACCGCTTGTTACAGACAATCCGGAAGAACTTCTCTCGGCAGACAAGATCCTGTTTCCGGGACAAGGAGAAGCCAAAAACACCATGGCCTATCTGAAAGAGCATAAACTGGACCAGCTGATCCGTAATCTGAAGCAGCCGGTATTAGGCATCTGCATCGGGCAGCAGCTCATGTGTCGCCATTCGGAAGAAGGAGACGTGGACTGTCTGGGCATATTCGATGTGGACGTACTGAAGTTCAGACCGCAAAGACATGAAGACAAGGTGCCTCACATGGGATGGAACACCCTGAAACAGCCCCAAGACGCCTTGTTCAAAGACTTTGAAGAAAATGAGTTTGTTTATTTCGTCCACAGTTTCTATGTACCGGTGTGCGAGCAGACCACGGCCATAACCGAATATATCCAGCCGTTCAGCGCCTCGCTACATAAGGACAATTTCTATGCCACTCAGTTTCATCCGGAAAAGAGCGGCAGTGTGGGCGAACGTATCATCCGGAATTTCTTGGACCTCTAACCCTATTAGAATATGATAGAACTGATTCCTGCTATAGACCTGATCGGAGGAAAGTGTGTGCGCCTGACAAAAGGTGACTACGACACTCAAAAAGTATATAACGAGGATCCTGTGGCAGTGGCCCGGGAATTTGAAGAATACGGTTTCAAACGGTTGCACGTGGTAGATCTGGACGGTGCCCGCTCCAAACATGTGGTGAACCATAAAGTTCTGGAACGCATGGCGCAGGCTACCAATCTGGTCATCGACTTCGGCGGCGGAATCAAAACAGACGAAGATATCCGCATCGCTACGGAAAGCGGCGCGCAGATGGTCACCGTGGGCAGTGTGGCTGTAACCCAGCCGGATCTGTTTCTGGGATGGCTCCAGCAATTGGGCAGCGAGCGTATTATTCTCGGAGCAGACGTCAAGAACGGACGCATCTCTATCAACGGATGGAAAGAAGACAGCAGCGACGAACTGATTCCGTTTCTGGATAAATATATTCAAAGGGGGGTGCAAAAAGTACTTTGCACGGAAATCAGCAAGGACGGCACCCTGCAGGGACCGGCCACAGCGCTGTACCGGGAAATCATGACGCAGTTTCCGCAATGCCATCTCATTGCCAGCGGAGGCGTGAGCTCCATGAACGATCTGCAGGAACTGGATCAGGCCGGCATTCCGGCCGTAGTGTTTGGAAAAGCTATTTACGAGGGACGCATCGCACTGAAGGATCTGGCTCTCTGGATGGAAGAAAACCGATAATTATGGCATTAGCGAAAAGAATCATACCATGTCTGGACATCAAGGACGGACAGACCGTAAAAGGAACGAATTTTGTAAATCTGCGCCAGGCAGGCGACCCGGTGGAACTGGGCAAGGCGTACAGCGAACAGGGAGCCGACGAACTGGTGTATCTGGATATCACCGCCAGCCATGAAGGAAGAAAGACCTTTACCTCCATGGTGCAACAGGTGGCCGCACAGATTTCTATCCCCTTTACTGTGGGAGGAGGAATCAACGAACTGGCGGATGTGGACCGGTTGCTGAATGCCGGAGCCGACAAGATCAGCATCAACTCGGCCGCATTGCGACGCCCGGAACTCATCGACGAAATTGCCCGTCATTTCGGTTCGCAGGTTTGTGTCGTGGCTATTGACGCCAAACAGACCGAAGAGGGCTGGTTCTGCTATCTGAACGGAGGACGCGTGAAGACAGAACGCAAGTTACTGGAATGGGCACGCGAAGTGAATGACCGCGGTGCCGGAGAAATTCTCTTCACGTCCATGGACCACGACGGAGTAAAAACCGGATTTGCCAACGAAGCGCTGGCGCAACTGGCCGACAGCCTGAGCATTCCGGTAATCGCTTCGGGAGGAGCCGGCAATATGGAGCATTTCAAAGATGCCTTTACATTAGGAAAAAGCGACGCGGCATTGGCTGCAAGCGTTTTCCACTTTGGAGAAATTAAAATACCCGACCTGAAACAGTATCTGAGAAATGAGGGTATTGAGGTCAGACTATAAAAATAACAGCGAAATGAAAATTGATTTTGACAAAATGGGAGGACTGGTTCCCGCCATCATACAGGATGATAAAACCAAAAACGTACTGATGCTGGGCTATATGAACCAGGAAGCATACGATAAAACCGTGGAAACCGGTAAGGTGACTTTCTACAGCAGAACCAAACAAAGACTGTGGACCAAAGGCGAAGAAAGCGGAAACTTTCTGAACGTGGTTTCCATCAAAAACGACTGCGATCAGGATACCCTGCTCATCCGTGTCAATCCGGTGGGACCGGTTTGCCACACCGGAACAGACACCTGTTGGGGAGAAGAAAACCAGATGAATCCATTACTGTTCCTCACCGAGTTACAGGATTTCATTGAGAAAAGACACCGCGAAATGCCGGAAGGCTCTTATACCACCAGCCTGTTCAAGGACGGACTGAACCGCATGGCACAGAAAGTAGGAGAAGAAGCTCTTGAGGCTGTCATCGAAGCGGTAAACGGAAGCAACGAACGACTCATTTACGAAGGATCAGACATGATTTATCATCTCATCGTCCTGCTGACCGCCAAAGGACTGCGCATCGAGGATATGGCTCAGGAATTGATGGTGCGTCATAATCCGGGATGGAAGAAACATTAATCGGACTTTTAGCATCATTTTTATGTTAGTGGATTTTGATCAGGTGCAGATCTATCAGGAAGATCATTTGATCTTGAAAGATGTGAAACTGCAAATCAATGAAGGAGAGTTTGTCTACATCATCGGCAAAGTGGGCACCGGAAAGACTTCCTTACTGAAAACGCTTTACGGCGAACTCGACGTAAACAAAGGAAAGGCTATGGTGCTGGACACAGACATGTGCCGTGTGAAAAGAAAGCAACTCCCCACCCTAAGACGCCAGTTAGGCATCGTGTTTCAGGACTTTCAGCTGCTGCTCGATCGAAATGTAGAAGAAAACCTGAACTTTGTGTTGCGCGCCACCGGATGGAAAAAGAAAAAGGAACGGAAAGAGCGCATTGACCGGGTACTGCAACTGGTAGAGATGGAAGAGTACAAAAAATGTATGCCATACGAACTCTCCGGAGGAGAACAGCAACGGGTGTGCATTGCCAGAGCGCTGCTCAACAAACCGAAACTCATCATTGCCGATGAAGCAACCGGAAACTTGGATGCCGAAACCGGACGCAAGACCGCCGCGCTTCTTTACGAAATCTGTAAGAACGGTACAGCCGTAATTATGAGCACGCACAACGAACAGCTCATTCAGGAGTTTCCGGGTGCCGTGTACCGTTGCAAAGACGCACAGTTGGAAGAGTGTACGGAAAGCTTCCGCAAACAGGCATCTCTTTAAACAAAGATTTTAATAATAACCATTTTACGATAAGGAATAATATGAAAGTTTTAAAATTTGGTGGAACATCTGTTGGCTCTGCTCAGAGAATGAAAGATGTGTCTAAACTGATTACAAGTGACGGAGAAGCTAAAATCGTAGTATTATCTGCCATGTCGGGAACTACCAACACACTGGTAGAAATCTCAGACTATCTGTACAAGAAGAATCCGGAAGGCGCAAACAATATCATCAACCGCCTGGAACAGAAATATATCGACCATGTGGAAGAATTGTATGCCACAGAAGAATACAAGCAGAAGACTCTGGAATTCCTGAAAGAAGAATTCAACTACATCAGAACCTTCACTAAGGTGATGTTCACTTCTTTTGAGGAAAAGATCATTCTGGCTCAGGGTGAAATCATCAGCACCAACATGGTAACCAACTACCTGAAAGAGTGTGGCGTGAAGACAATTCTGTTGCCGGCCCTGGAATTCATGCGTACCGACAAGAACGCAGAACCGGACATGAACTTCATCAAGGAGAAGACGAATGAGATTATGGAGAAGAACCCGGGTTACGAAATCTATATCACTCAGGGGTTCATCTGCAAGAACGCTTACGGAGAGGTGGACAACCTGTTGCGCGGTGGTTCTGACTACACAGCTTGTCTGATCGGTGCAGTGCTGAACTCTGAAGAGATCCAGATCTGGACCGACATCGATGGCATGCACAACAACGACCCGAGAATCGTTGACCACACCGAGCCGGTACGTCAGCTGCACTTTGAAGAGGCTGCCGAGTTGGCTTATTTCGGTGCCAAGATCCTGCACCCGACTTGTATCCAGCCTGCCAAGTTTGCCGGTGTTCCGGTACGTCTGTTGAATACCATGGATCCGACAGCTCCGGGTACCATCATCAACAACAAGATCGAAAAAGGCGTCATCAAGGCTGTAGCTGCCAAAGACAATATTGTATCTATCCAGATCCAGTCAAGCCGCATGCTGCTGGCTTACGGTTTCCTGAGAAAGGTATTCGAGATCTTCGAAAGCTACAAGACCAGTATCGATATGGTATGTACTTCTGAGGTAGGTGTATCGATTACTATTGACAACACCTCATATTTGAAGGACATCATCGCCGACCTGATGAAATACGGAACCGTAACTGTAGACGAAAACATGTGTATCATCTGTGTTGTAGGTGACCTGGCATGGAGCAACGTAGGCTTCGAAACTCTGGCTACAGAAGCTCTGAAGGATATTCCGGTACGTATGATTTCTTATGGAGGAAGCAACCACAATATCTCATTCCTGGTGAAAGGTGAAGACAAGAAACGCACTTTGCAGGCTTTGAGCGATACATTATTCCACAAGAAATAAATACAACAACATTTATGATGCACAAAATATCCGCAGACAAATTTAAAGACATACGCACTCCGTTCTATTATTATGACACCGAAATTCTGCAACAGACTTTGGATGCCATCAAGAAAGAAATCGGAGACAAACCAAACTATCATTTGCACTATGCCGTAAAGGCCAATGCAAACCCTAAGGTTCTGAAACAGATCAGTCAGGCAGGATTTGGCGCCGACTGTGTAAGTGGCGGTGAGATCCGTGCCAGTCTGGCAGCAGGATTTCCGGCAAAGGAAATCGTGTACGCCGGAGTAGGAAAAAGCGATTGGGAAATCAATCTGGGACTGGATGCAGACATTGCTTACTTCAACGTGGAAAGCATTGCCGAACTGGAAGTCATCAATGATCTGGCAGCCCAAAAACAGAAAGTAGCTCGCGTGTCTTTCCGTATCAACCCGAATGTAGGAGCCCATACGCATGCCAACATCACCACCGGATTGGCTGAAAACAAATTCGGTATCGCCATGGAGGACATGGAGAAAGTGATCGGCATCGCTGCTAAGATGGAGCACGTACAATTCATCGGACTGCACTTCCATATCGGCTCACAAATTCTGGAAATGGAAGACTTCGAAGCATTGTGCGTCCGCATCAATGAATTGCAGGATCGTCTGGAGCAGGAAGGTATCCGTGTGGAGAATATCAACGTGGGCGGTGGACTTGGTATTGACTACCAGGCACCGGACGCTCATCCGATTCCGGACTTCAAGGCATACTTCGAAACTTACGAAAAGAATCTGAAGTTGCGCGAAGGACAACATCTGCATTTTGAGTTGGGACGCGCTGTAGTAGGACAATGCGGAAGCCTCATCACCCGGGTGCTCTACGTAAAGCAAGCTACTGTAAAGCAATTTGCCATTGTAGATGCCGGTATGACCGACCTGCTCCGCCCTGCCCTTTATCAGGCTTATCATCAGATAGACAACCTGACCAGCGAGGAACCGGAAGAGGTTTATGACGTTGTAGGTCCGATTTGCGAATCAAGCGATGTCTTTGCCAAAGAGTATAAATTAAACAAATGTCATCGGGGTGATCTGATCGCGTTGCGTTCTGCCGGAGCTTATGGAGAAATCATGGCTTCGCAATACAACTGCCGCGAGTTACCTCAAGGATATACCACAGAAGATCTTTTATAAATGTTTTTTCTGACAAATCCAATGGAAATCACTGCCTACACAAGTTTTCTGCTTGTGTGGGCAGTTAATTTGTTCAGAGTATGCTATCCGAATGCTTTGAGCAAAGAAATAAAAAAGAAATCCGACAAATCTGATTGCGGAAAAGGAGCGCAAGCAGAAAAAACGGGCATATCAGTCGTTATCCTGACACAGAATCAGGAAGAGCAACTTATGACGCTATTGCCCCGTGTTCTGGAACAAGCATACGATACTTTTGAAATCATTGTCGTGGACATGAATTCAAAAGACAACACGCGCATCCAGCTGGAAAATATGGAAAAGCGATACGACAACCTGAAATATACCTTTGTTCCCAAAGATACACGGCAAATCAGTCTGCATACCTTAGCAGTGATTTTAGGTGTCAAGGCAGCACATTATTCCTGGGTCATGCTGCTTACTCCAGACTTTATGCCTCATTCTGAATACTGGCTGGCCTGCATGTCCGATAACATGACAGAGAATAAGGATTTTGTATTGGGTGCTCGTTCGGTTAGCTCCGGAAGCAGTTCGACCCGTTCCTTCTATTATCTACAGGAACAAAGCCGCTTCCTTTCCTGGGCGCTCCATCACCAAACCTATCATTGCAATCATGTCAATTTAGCGTTTCGTAAAGAGAAACTTCTTTCCTGCAAGACATTGGGCGAATATGGTGTCCTCCTTTCAGGAATAGAAAACATTTTTGTAAACCGATTCAGCACAAACGAACGGACAGCCGTATGCATCGCTCCTGAAGCCTTATTGCTGGAAATCTCAGAAACAAAGGACAAGGATTGGAAAAAAGAAATGCTCAATCAGAAAGAAGCCAAGTGTTTTTACAAACACAAAAGTCAATACGGGCTATACAGTGCATTCCGTATGGGAATAATCTGGTTGTTGTTTCTGCTCAGCGTTTTCACTTTAATCCTGAGTATATGGGCCCAACACTGGGAATATACGACAAGCATCGTCTTGTTGCTGATTCTCTGGAGTTGTCTGCGCACCCGGAAACTGAAAAAGCTGTCGACTCTGTTCTCAATCAAAACAGCCGGCATATACCTGCCGTTCTATGAATTACGATTGTCTTGCATCTACTGGAGCAACAGCATCCGGTATGCCTTTCAAGACAAGAAAGTGTTTTACCGGAAATAACCCGTCAAGCCAGTTGTAAGCCTGTAAAATGGTTAAAACGCTGCATATCAACATTCACGACCAGTTCCTCCGGAAATGATGTTTCCTGAAGCAGTTCATAGACATAGGTATAATCAGCTATAGAAAAAGAAATGTGAGCATCGCTTCCTAAAATAACGGGAGTGTCGTACTGACGGCACAATTCCAACAATTCACGGTTCAATCCGCGAGCGACCGCATTTTTACGCAGCGGATTCATGGAACTGTTGTTCACTTCAAGCAATGTGCCGGTTTCGCGTGAAGCTCGCACCAATGCTTCCAGATCCACTGTAGCCGCTCCGTCTGCCGGGTGACTGATAATATTTACTCTGGGATTATGCATCGCAGCCAGTACGGCTTCGGTGTTCTTCAATTTTGTTGATGTCGGAAAGCATACTTTATGCACTCCGGCCACGACATGATCAAAACGCTTGTAATATTCTTCTCCCAAATCCAGATTTCCCTGCAGATCACAAATATTCAGTTCGGCACCATGCAGGATGCGCACACCTGAAATGAACTTGGGAACGCAATGCAGATTCCTGAAATAAATAGGATCCGGTGCTCCGGGTACTAAAGGTCCATGTTCTGTAATACCTAAAAAACTCAGTCCCTTTTCGGCAGCTGCGGCGGCCATTTCCTGAATGGTACTGTAGGCATGTCCGGAAGCAATGGAATGAGTATGTAAATCCAATACAATCTTCATAATGTCTTTATTCTTGATAAACGCAAAGATACCAAAAAATCATTGGCTATAAAACGAAAATAAGAAAATGAATCATAGTTCTGTTTTAAGTTACAAGACCCATATCCGCTCCCTGATTGCTTTAGGATTTCCGATTATCATCGGACAGATCGGTACGATTGTACAGGGACTGGCCGATACCATCATGACCGGCCAATACAGTTCACAGGCGCTGGCAGCCGCCGGCTTCGTCAACAACGTGATGACCTTGGTGCTGATCTTTGCCATGGGATATTCCTATGGCCTTACGCCCGTTGTAGGTGCTTATCACGCAAGAAAAGAGTACCAGCATATCGGACAGTCACTGCGTTGCAGTCTTCAGACAAATGCAGTTCTGGCAACAATCATCTTTCTGCTGATGGGCAGTCTGTATTTCTTTCTCGACCGCCTGGGACAACCGGAAGAATTATTACCCATCATCCGCCCTTATTATTTAGTCATTCTGCTGTCGCTGCCCTTCCAGATTCTGTTCAACGCCTACAAACAGTTTTTTGACGGAATCGGAAAAACGCAAATCGCAATGTGGATCATGATCGGAGCAAACATCTTCAACATCATCGGCAACTGGTTTCTGATTTATGGATGGGGGCCTTTCCCGGAACTCGGACTGCTCGGTGCCGGTATCTCCACCTGTCTGTCGCGCATCGGTATGTTGCTCTGCATGACCTTTATTTTTTATCGTTCAACATCTTTCCGAATATATCAGGAAGGCTTCCGTCTCCGAGAAGGAAATAGAGAATTGCGCAAAAAGCTGAATCGCCTGGGACTTCCGATCGGTTTGCAAATGGGCATGGAGTGTGCTTCCTTCGCGCTTTGCGCCGTTATGCAGGGCTGGATTGGCACCTCAGCGCTGGCCGCCCATCAGATTATGACCAACGTAGCATCGGTATGTTATATGATTTATTATGGAATCGGTGCATCTGTAGCCATTCGCATCAGTCACTTTACAGGATTGAAAGATACGGGAAATGTACGTCGCTGCGCCTTTGCCGGTTATCGCATGATTCTGTTTTGCGGTATTGTCCTGTCAAGTATGATGGTTCTCTGCCACCATCAGATCAGTTCGTTCTTTACGAACGATCCAGCGGTCAGTGCCATTGTCATGAGTCTTATGGTACCTTTTGTACTCTACCAGTTAGGTGACGGGCTGCAAACAAACTTTGCCAATGCCCTACGTGGTATTGCTGATGTTAAACCGATGATGCGTTATGCATTTATCAGCTACATTGTCATATCTCTGCCATTAAGTTATTTCCTGGGAATACAATTCGCATGGGGACCGGCAGGTATCTGGATGGCCTTCCCGATAGCTCTTTCTGTTGCCGGTATGCTTTTCTATTGGAGGTTCAATAAAAAGATCTCAAAGGGGATATAAAAAAAGAATCCTACTTGCAATCACTGCAGGTAGGATTTTTTAGATCTTCGCTAAGATCTCACCTTTGTTAACCTTAAATCTAATACTATGAAAAACACATTGCAAATATAATATTTATTTTTATCAAAGCAATAGATTTGAAATAAAAATGAGATCAAATAACTTTTTTTAATATTAAATTCTTATATCTCAATAGTAAGACCGTCGTAAGCAACAAAAACCGAGTCCGGAAGTTTTGCTTGTAAGTCCGCATGCAAGCCAGCCTGATGACTCATATGGACAAGCCAAGTGCGGCGAGCTCCAATTTTACGGGCAAACGCACAAGCATCATCTATCGTCTGATGAGAATAATGTTCCTTATATCGCAATCCATTCACGATTAACAAATCCAATCCTTGCAAATATTCCAATTCCGAATCCGGAATCGTTTTCATATCTGTAATATATGCCATACGATTGATCCGAAATCCCAAAATGGGCAAAGCAGCGTGCATTATCCGGATGGGAGTAATCTGAAAATCATGTACTGCAAATGTTTCATGCAAACGTACAGGATGCAATTCTATATCAGGAACTCCAGGGTACTTGTTCTCACGAAAACAGTAAGGTAAACGGGTACGTATTCTTTCTGCCACATATTCTTCCATATATATAGGTATAGAACCAAAAGAGCAAAAAGGACGCAAGTCATCAATTCCCCCCACATGATCATAATGCTCATGAGAAACAAGCACTGCATCAATCTTTCCAAAAGGAACACGCAACATCTGTTGGCGGAAATCCGGACCACAATCCAACAGTATCCTCTCCCCGTTCTCTTCCACAAGTACTGATGTTCTCAAACGCACATCACGGGGATCAGCACTGGTACACACAGTACAATGACATCCCAACTGGGGTACTCCTGTACTTGTTCCGGTACCTAGAAAAGTTATTTTCATATTCTTATGAAGCTATAAAATTCACTTCGGGATGTAAATCAATACCGAATTTTGCATGTACACTTTGGCAAATCGATTCAGCCAGCTTTGCGATATCCTGTCCAACAGCCCCACCGCAATTTACCAAAACCAAAGGCTGCTTGTCATATACACCAGCTGGTCCCACATTTTTTCCTTTCCATCCACATTGTTCAATCAGCCATGCGGCCGGAATCTTTACATGCTCCTCATCTATTTCATAGAAAGGAACCTGCGCATAATCCTTCTGAATCTGATCAAACAACTGTTTTTCTACAACCGGATTCATAAAAAAACTTCCTGCATTTCCCAATATGTTCGGATCCGGAAGTTTCTGATCCCGCAAATGTATCACTTCCTTACGAATATCTGTAGGACTCAGCTGACGACGCTCATACTTGACATCAACCATGGATTTTAGAGCCTTATAAGACAAATTAGGCGTAAATTTTTTAGATAATTTATAATGAACGTAAGTTACCGCATAACGCCCTTTAAATTCATTCTTAAAAATACTGTCACGATAACCATATTGGCAATCCTTTTTGGAAATCAAACGCTTTTTACCAGTTTGTAAATCCACCAATTCGACGCGTAATATAGTATCTGAAGCCTCAACGCCATAAGCGCCAATATTCTGTACGGCACTGGCTCCCACCTCACCGGGAATTCCAGAAAGGTTTTCTATACCACAGAAACCGTTCAAAGTACAGTATGCTACAAAATCATCCCATTTCAGTCCACTTCCCACACGAAGCACTATGACATTTTTCCGTTCGGATATACGTTGTATGTTCTTTATCTGAGAATGCAGGATCACTCCTTTAAAATCATTCAGAAACAACAGATTGCTTCCCTCACCAATATGCAGCATCGGCTTATTTTTTTCGGGACTATGTTTCATTTCAGCAATAAAATCTGTCAGTTCCTCAACACTGCTGTATTCAAAAAAAATATCGGCAGCAACATCTATGCCAAAAGTATTATGTTTTACTAACGAGTAATTGTATTTAGTATTCATGCAATATTAATTTTCATAAGAAACAAATTTCCACTGTCCGTTTTTCTTAACAAAGGACAACACATCCAGCATTCCGTTGGAAATGCCCCGTTTCACAAAAACCAGACGATTCGGATTCTTGTAAACCTGTCCATAACGGATATTCGTAATTTCATCGGCAGGCAACATCGGTTTGAAGGCAAACCATTGGTCTACAGACAAAGTTCCTTCAATTGTACCGAAATCATTCTCCGGATCTGCCGTAACAAAGCGCAACGGATCTTCTATGGCCTGTCTTTGAGCCAATGAGTCCGAAGCAAATTTCTTGTAAAAGTTCAGGAAATCAACTAATGGTGATTCTTCCAGGGGAAATTCTGTTTCCTGACACAACATCCACAATCCATCTACCTTTTCAAAATGAAGTACTTTGATGAAGTTCTTCTTTAAATTGATTTTTTCAATATCAACCTTTTTTGTTTCCGTGCTGTTCTCCAAATCCATTTGCTCCTCATTATTAAAGAGCACTGTGTAATACTCAGAAGAAATGAAAACCGGATCATGTCTCCATGATTTTTTCTCGATCATTGAAGCAATCCGCTTTCCCGCTGTCTGCTTGACATATTGAAGCGGAAAACGCACACGTTCCATTTGCAAATGATGGTCCTGAATGAAGCTGAAAATAAAATCCCCGAAAAACTCGTCAACATTCCTTTTTGTCAATCCATCCGATATTTCTTCGGAAGAAGTTAAAGAAGGCTCTTCCAGGCCAACGGTATCTACCGTCTCCGCATCGTTTGTTTCTTCAACCCTGTCTGCCTTCTTGGTGTCACAAGCAACCAACAATAAAACCAACAAGAACAAATTTTCTATTTTTTTCATCGCCGTATAATTCAGGTACGAAACCTTTTTCTAAAAAACGCACAAATTTACGCTTTTATTTTTAAAAGGAGTGAAAGTTTTGCGTATAAATGATTACCTTTGTCATATTTTAAAACGAAAACTATTTTTCTGAACATTTATGATAGCTAAAATTCAACAACTTCTTGAAGAAGTAGCCACTCTACAAGCCAACAGTATTGAAGAGGTAGAGGCTCTGAGAATCAAATACCTGAGCAAGAAAGGTGTGATCAATGCGTTAATGGCAGACTTCAGAAACGTACCTGCTGAAGAAAAAAAGGAAGTGGGTATGAAACTGAACGAGCTGAAGAACAAAGCACAGGAGCAGATCAATGCGTTGAAAGAAGCTGTAGCCATACAAGACAACAGTCACGACGATCTGGACCTTACCCGCACTGCTTATCCTATTCAGTTGGGAACCCGCCATCCGCTGACCATCGTCAAGAATGAGATTGTAGACATTTTCTCACGTCTAGGCTTCACTATGGCCGAAGGTCCTGAAGTAGAAGACGACTGGCATGTATACTCATCCATGAACTTTGCCGATGATCATCCGGCACGTGATATGCAGGACACCTTCTTTGTGGAAGCTCATCCCGATATCATCCTACGTTCACACACTTCATCTGTACAGGCACGCACTATGGAAAGCCAGCAACCTCCTATCCGTGTGATTTGCCCGGGACGTGTATACCGTAACGAGGCCATCTCAGCCCGTGCCCACTGCTTCTTCCATCAGGTTGAAGGTCTGTACATTGACAAAAACGTATCTTTCACCGACCTGAAACAGGTGCTTCTGCTCTTTGCCCAGGAAATGTTCGGCAATGATACCAAGATCCGTCTGCGTCCGTCCTATTTCCCATTTACCGAGCCTTCTGCCGAAATGGATATCAGCTGTAACATCTGTGGCGGCAAAGGATGTTCCTTCTGCAAGCACACCGGATGGGTTGAGATTTTGGGATGCGGTATGGTAGATCCGGCCGTACTCGAAGCCAACGGAATAGACAGTAGTGTTTACACCGGATATGCCTTCGGTATGGGTATTGAACGAATCACCAACCTGAAATACCAGGTAAAGGATTTACGTATGTTCTCTGAAAATGATACCAGATTCCTGGAAGAGTTCGAATCAGCCAACTGATCCTACTCCCTCACAAGATATTCATAAACTGTTTACTGGCAGTTACATTTGTATATTAGCAGCCAATTTCCTGTTGTATTTCGGATTTTGGCTGCTAATACCTGTTTTACCCTTTTACTTGAAAGAAAGTTTTCAATGTCCGGAAAGTACTATTGGATTCGTTCTTTGCGCTTATACGGTATCGGCCTTATGTACCCGTCCTTTTATGGGCTATCTCTACGACGGATTTCCACGTAAACCGATCTATCTTCTGGCTTATCTTATTTTCATGCTCATATTTGCCGGCTACGTCGGTACGGAAAATATGATTCTCTTCATAGTACTGCGCATACTGCATGGTGTTGCTTTCGGCACTGTAACTGTAGGTGGAAATACATTAGTCATCGACATCACTCCCTCTCAGCGACGAGGCACTGCTTTAGGATTCTACGGACTGACGAACAATATAGCCATGAGTATCGGTCCGATGACCGGGCTGCTGTTACACGACCATCAAGTGTCATTCGAAGCTATTTTCTGTTGTGGGCTGGGCAGTTGTATTGCCGGTTTACTGGCAGCCTCCGCCGTCAAGGCACCGGTCAAGCAAACAATTAAACGCCCACCCATATCATTGGACCGCTTTTTCCTTATTAAAGGTATTCCGGCCAGCATTGCTCTGTTTCTGCTTTCTATTCCTTATGGGGCCACCACCAATTACGTAGCGATGTACGCCAATCAAATTGGTTTGAATGCTCCTACCGGTTTCTTTTTTACGTTTATGGCCATCGGTATGGGAATAAGCCGTCTGTTTGCCGGAAAATACGTAGACCGTGGTTATGTCACCGAAACCATATCCTATGGATTTTATCTGGTCACGGCAGCCTTTCTGCTGCTTTCGGCTTGCGGATGGATTCAGGAAATAAACTCTTCTGTTTGCCTGATAGTGTTCTATACAATTCCTTTTATGTTAGGCATTGGATTCGGTACCATGTTTCCGGCCTATAATACGCTTTATGTAAATCTGGCTCCAAACAACCAGCGTGGTACAGCAACCAGTACTTATCTTACCTCTTGGGATTTGGGTGTAGGACTGGGAATTCTCTCCGGAGGAATAATTGCCGAATGGAGTTCATTCTCCCAGGTATACCTTTTCGGTACTGTTTTATGCCTCATTTCCATGGTATATTTCAACCGTGTCGTCACCCCACATTTCCAAAAGAACAAATTACGATAAAATAAAAACCACAGAAATCCCTTTTCAGATTTCTGTGGTTTTTTCGGTTAAATCAATAATCCCGATTTCGAAAACTCATCCAAAAGAATATCAAAAAATCAGTTCATAGAAGCAGCTGCCTCAACCATCTTAGCTGATATTCTGGCATATCTTGCAGCCTGTGAAGCAGACAGATCGCTTTTTGCATTGTTCAACTTATCAGAAAGTTCCTGTGCCTTAGACATCAATGACGGATATTCAGCGAGGGCAGACATATCACCTTTAGCCGCTTTTTTGGCAAAAGAAATATACTGATCAACATAAGACTCATAGGAATCCAGTACCGCATCCCAATCTTCAGAAGAACTGCTGCTTGAAGAAGAAGAAGAAGTTCCATCACTCGTACTTTCCAAATCATTGCTATCTATAACATCCAGATCATCGGCATCTATCACTTCAACACCGGAAGCACTTGAAGCATCAGAACTCTCCATATGAACCTCAAAGGTACTTGACACCTTGAACTTCTTCACATCTTTTTCATAACAATCAAAAGTAATGGTTGCGCTCTCTCCTACATTCAGCGCAGCAATAGCCTTCAATTCGTCTTCTTCAAAAACGATATCTGCAGCATCCTTACCCAAAACATTTCCATCGGCATCCTGATATTCAACAGAAAACAATGGTTCAAAATATCCGCCATAGTAACCAACTTCCATTCCTTCCATCCAAGGTGCAGGAAAACCCTCTTTAATTCTTTTAATTTCAATAGAAACCTTACCGCTATTAGGTTTATAATCACGATCCACAACCTCAAAATAATCACCAAGAGGTCCTTGAATCTTTTCAGAAACGGGATTCATTGAACTTCCACCACATGACATCAAAATTACAGCCAAAGCCGCAAATAAATAAATTTTTAACGCTTTCATAAAAAGTAAATTTAAATTTATAATTAAGAATAACTGTATTCCAAATGTAATCCGTAATTAAAAGATGAATATGTTTTTCTGATACGGCAACAAATATATGAATGACTCCCATAATCAAACTGGTCCATTTTAATCCTTTTTTAAAAAATCTATAGGATAAGGACATTGGGGGTATATCTTTTTATCAATCTATAACGCACTGACTAAATACAAAAACAAAATGACCATCTTATATTTTTTTTATTTATGGATATTTCAATTCGTTTTTATTGTATTTTTGCCTTTGAAAATAGAAACATATAAAAAATATGGACACAACCAGTTCATCCAATTTTATTTATCATAATATTCAAGAAACAGAAGCGGGATTCACAAATTTCATGGAATTGCCATCTCAGGGATTTAATATCCTGATTAAAGCAAAACGGTTTGGAAAATGGTTCTTGCTGAAAGGACTGAAAGAAGAATATCGACATAACCCGGTATTCCAGGAGGTTCTGCGCAAAGAATTCGAGATTATGGCCAATCTGTCACATCCGTCGATTGTATCCGTATTCTCCAAGGAAGAAATAGCTCCCTACGGAATGTGTATTGTCATGGAATATATCGACGGAATCACGCTGACTGAGTTTATGCTACAACAGCAAACGGAAGAGCAACGCTTGCGCATATTTTACGGCATTCTGGACGCCATACGCTATATTCATAGTCATCAAGTAGTACATCGTGACCTGAAGCCATCAAACATCCTGATTACCCACAACAACCGGAATGTAAAGATCATCGATTTCGGTCTTTCCGACACAGACTATTACACCATATTAAAGGAACCCGCAGGCACAAAAAAATATATGTCTCCGGAACAGCAACTCGGCAATACGCCTGACGTACGAAACGATATCTACAGTCTGGGCGTCATTCTCATGAATCTGAATCCGGGTAAAGCTTATCACGGAATCATCAAACGGTGCATCGCTCCAATAGAACAGCGTTTTTCGGATATAGACCAACTTGAAAAGGCCCTGCAGGATGTCTCAAACCGTAAAAAACGCCGCTGGTTAGTCGGTCTGACTGCCTTAACCATTATTTTAGCTTCACTCATCGTATGGCAAAGCGTGCAGTTACAACAACTTTCGGATGAACGTTCTCTCTCGACCGACAGTATCAGTGCCATGAAACAGATGATCACTCTTACCAACCAAAAGCACAACGAAAAGTTGAAAGAGCAGGAAAAGGTCATTACAGAGATCAGTGACAGTCTGGAACGGGTCAATCTCCTTAATCAGAAATTAAGTTATCTGGAAAAACATGAAATGAAAGTAAAACAAAGTATTGAGGACGGTAAAAAAGAAATGGACCGGTATATGCTAAGTACCGGAATCCTACAACATGTAGACACTCTGTCTTCTATCCTATATTATAAAGCAGACAAATACAGCAATCTAGCAATAGAAGTATTGGAGCATGCAAAAGCATACAGTCGACAACTGGCTCCAGAACTCACAGAAAACGAATGCAGCCAAATTGAATATTTGCTCAATAATTATGTGCATGAAAAGTATACAAAAAAATGGTTAAACAAAATTACTGAACTTTCAAAGCAACAATACTAATGAATCTACCAACTGTCAATGATAAACAGATTATAGAAATCTTGAAAAAACAGACCGAGCAAGTAATCGGTCAGCCGGTCAAAACTCCAAAAGACTTCACGCTTCTGGCAGAAAAGATCTTCAGACGCATTCATGTGCAGATCAGCCCCACCACTCTGAAGCGTCTCTGGGGATACCTGAACGAACCGGTAGCTCCACGCCCGTCTACACTAAACTATCTGGCTCAGTTCTTAGGTTATTCCAATCTGGCTTCATTTTGCGAAAGCGTACATTGTCCGCTCGACCCGCAAAGCCATTTGGTGATCAGCCGTATGATTGCAGCGGAACAGATTCCTCTACGCGCCCATATCCGCCTGACCTGGGCTCCGGAACGTGTCTGCGAAATCGTCCACGAAGGTAACGGAAAATTTTCTGTGCTCCGATCACAGAAAACCAAGCTAGAAGCCGGGGATACATTCGAATGCAAACTGTTTATCGAAAAGGAGCCGCTGTACCTTTACAATCTGATACATTCGGGCCAGGAAATCCCGGCATATGTAGCCGGAAAAAAGGACGGAATCTATTTTGAATATATCTGACCGGTTACAAACCCTCTACAACTCTATGAATAAATTATTTTGTATTTATAACAAAAGTGTATATAATTGATATAAGTCAATAAATACGCCTTTTTATGCTGAAAAACATATTTTTGTTTGGAAAAGGTACTTTAGGAGTTGTATCTTTGCAGTGCAAAACAAAGGATAACACAAATAAAAGGACTGCCGATAGAGATCGGAGTTAACAAAAGATTGTTTAATACAAAAAATTGAGAATTATGGCATTTTTTATGTTTGTAATTATCGCTGTAGGCGTAAGCGCAGCTGTAGTAGAGTTTAACAAGAGCAATGGTAAGTTCTTCAAGAAAGGAAATACAATGTTTTTCCGTGATGAGGACTTGAAAAACGGTGCAACCTGCTAAAAACGGGTTTTTGCACTTTAAAATTGAGATTTATTAATTTGTAGATATGAGCGGAACCTTTTCAGGCTCCGTTTTTTTGTACCATTTTCTTTCTAATTATTCCTCACTGAAAACTTTTCAGAAAATAAAGATGTCCCATCTTGTTTTGTTGCAATTTATGTTTATCTTTGCCTAAAACAGAAAAAATCAAGTTTATGAAGAAAGAAGATTTCATGAAACTCGCCATCACCTTGTCCATCGAAAACGTAAAGAATGGCGGGGGACCTTTTGGGGCTGTTATTGTAAAAGACGATCAAGTCATCGCCACAGGAGTGAACCGGGTAACCAGTAACCATGATCCCACAGCTCATGCCGAGGTAAGCGCCATACGAAGTGCTTGCGCCTTGTTGCGTACTTTTGATCTGAGCGGATGCGATATCTATACTTCATGCGAACCCTGCCCCATGTGCCTAGGAGCCATTTACTGGGCACATATCGATCATATTTATTATGGAAACAACAAAAGCGATGCTGCCGCCATCGGTTTTGACGATTCCTTTATTTATGAGGAAATGGCTTTGGACCGTCAGGACCGAAAAAAGAAAATGACAGAACTGTTGCATGATGAAGCGCTTCAGGCCTTCGAAGCCTGGAAAAATAAGAGTGATAAAGTGGAATATTAATACTTGCATACTCAAAAAACAGGATTATCTCCCGAACAAAATCATGGAAAACAGGTATTGTCCAAATTACGCATATCCTGTTATTTTGCAGACGCAAAAACAAATAACAGATATAGAAGCATATGAGTACCATCGATTTTCCTGATTTGAATATACCAGAAATTAAAGTACTGTTCAACCACATCTATGAGTTGAAGAAAGGAGTGCGCCGCATGGCACTTTATACCATGAACAAGAAAAATTTGGCATATGCCGTGACTCGAGTACAAAGTCAAGGATTATCCTATGCCATTCAGGAGATTGACGGTTACCGCATCAATCTGTTTATCGGATGTGAAGAATGTATTGCCGCCATACGTATGTTTATCGACCGCCCCTTGAATCAGCTTACTCCCGAAGAGGACTTTATTTTAGGAGCTTTACTGGGATATGATGTCTGCATGCAGTGCAAACGTTTCTGTTCCCGCAAGTCGGAGCAGATCAGAAACAGTCAGGATATAGCCTGAAAGCATCCTTACAAGCGGACTCCACAAAATATCGCAGACGCAAGCGCAGAAAATCAGCTGGGCAAATAATGTTCAGCTATATGCTAACTACAAACAAAAAAATCATCACGAGGATTTTTCACATTACCTCGTGATGATTTTTTTTGTTTGGTCGGGACTATCTATCCCAACATCTTCAGACCTATAATCGAGATGATCAACGTGACGATGAAAAACAGGCGCCAGAAAGAGGCGGGTTCGTGAAAGAAGATAATGCCCAAAAGCACCGTCCCCACCGCGCCGATTCCGGTCCACACAGGATAGGCAGTACCGATGGGCAGGGTCTGCACGGCCTTGGCCAGCAACAGCATACTCAAAGTCAGGCTGATCAGGAAACCGGCTCCCCACAAATAGAACTCCATACCGGAAATACCTTTCATCTTGCCCAGACAAAAGGCAAAGCACGATTCAAAGCATCCGGCAATGATCAAGATAATCCAACTCATACAGCCGTCCGCTCTGTTTATTCCACCCACACAGCCGTACCGCTGCAAGTCACCATCAGCATACTGGAGTTGGAACCTACGGTTTCATAGTCCAAATCAACGCCCACAATAGCATTGGCACCCAGGCGCTCGGCTTCTTGCTGCATCTCGCTCAGCGCCGTGGCTTTGGCTTCGCGCAACACTTCTTCATACGAACCGGAACGGCCTCCGAAAATATCACGCACCGAAGCGAACAGGTCGCGCACGAAATTGGCACCGATAATGGTTTCGCCACTCACGATTCCGTAATAGTGAACAATTCTTTTTCCTTCGATCGAAGGGGTTGTCGTTACAATCATATCTTTCTGTTTTTAAGGTTATTCTGTATAGAAACGGATCAGACGGTCCAGAATGCGCACACAAACGGGACAGAACACCGGAGCGTCATTCGTCTTCATGCGGCAGTCCTGAAAAGCGCGGTACACTCCCTTTGACTGATAGCCGGCACCTTCGTACACTCCAATTTTGGTGTAGAGGTCTTTTCCCGTAGCCGGTGTCGGTATGGGGGTGCCTTCGGGCAGCATGTCCTTCCACTTGCTGTCAAAGTCCGTCAACGTGGTGATATTCTGTTCGTAAGGCTCCACACCAGCCGGATACATCGGCTCAAACTCATCGTCATAGTAATACTCGTCGGCCAACCCCGCAAAGCTGTGTCCGAATTCATGTACCACTACCGAACGGTAGCTCTCATGGCGCGATGAAGTCAGCGTGTAGGAATTATAGATACCGCCCCCGCCATAGTTCTCGGTATTGGCCAGAATCACTATATGCTCATAGGGCACTCCGGCCAACAGATTATGCAACTGCTTCAAGTGCAGTGTGGTGAGGTAACGGTCGGAATAAAAAGTGTCAAAATGCGAATCGACTGCCGTTTTCTTCCAGATGCCTTTTCCGGGAATGCTTACTCCCGAATCATCCGACTCCGAAGCCACAGCCACAAAGTTGAAATGCTTCTGTTGCGATTTGAAAGGTTCGTGATCGAGCAGCGCTTCCACAGCTACCTCACAGTCTTTGTAGAACTGGGACATCTGCTCGGCCGTATAGCCTTCGGCCACAAAAGCCACATCGATGCATTGCTCCGGACTGCCGTTCTGACGGATATAGCGATGGGGAGTGACGGGCAGCGAATCAAGCCGGCGGATCAGAATATCCTTTGGATCGACAGGGTGTGTGAGCGAGGAGGAGATTTTTCCCCGATTGTCGAACAAGGAAACAGTGATGTTCACCCTATTTTTGGGATAAGGCACCAGGAAACAGTTCTCAAAGGATTTCGCCACACGGGTTGCCTCCTCGGTGCCCTGCCATTCCTGAAACAGAGTAGCAAAGGAATTACGGTAAATCGTATCGCCTGTGGCGGCATCACACATCGTAATCTGTCCGTAACCGCGCAGGTGCAGGTCTTTCAAATGATGGCGGCGTCCGGCCCACCCCGAAAACGAACAAAGTTGGTCTACAAACAGTTGCTGTTGCTTGTCTGTACCAGAGAAGGTATAGTCCAGACGCAAGGTGCGGTTCTCAAAATAGGTATCAAAATTCTGGCCTCTTACTCCCGAAATGCCCAGACAGGACAATAGAAGAACGGCCAGCATGCTTTTCTTTCTTTTCATAACAGTATATTGGTTTTGTCGCAAAAATAAAGAGTTTTCGGGACTTCGCCAAGCTTTGTTTTTAAATGTGACTGCGAAAGAAGTGAGAAACAAGAGGAACTTTTCTTGCCGGATTCCGAAAAAATTGCGAATATTGCAGCATGTTTTTCAGGAGGCACCCCCATGTGTACTTCCAATAATCCAATCACTCTATGACTAAGAAAGAACTGTATCAACATATTATCGACTATTTTGAGGAAGCCATGCCTGTGGCCGAAACCGAGCTGCACTATTCCAATCCCTTCGAACTGCTGGTGGCCGTCATCCTGTCAGCGCAATGTACCGACAAAAGGGTGAACCAGATCACTCCGGCTCTGTTCGAGGCTTTTCCCGACGCGGCGACTCTGGCTGCCCAAAGCCCCGACACGGTGTTTGAATACATCCGCAGTGTGAGCTATCCCAACAACAAGGCGAAACATCTGGTGAGCATGGCACGTATGCTGTTGGAAGAGTATCAGGGAGAGGTTCCGTCGGACCTGGACCAGCTGGTACGCTTGCCGGGAGTGGGACGCAAAACGGCCAATGTGATTCAGGCCGTGATCTTCCAAAAGGCAGCCATGGCAGTAGACACGCATGTGTTCCGCGTGAGCCACCGTATCGGTCTGGTGACCGATCGCTGCACCACCCCGCTGAGTGTGGAAAAACAGCTGGTGCGCTATTTCCCAGAAGAACTGATTCCGAAAGCACACCATTGGCTCATCCTGCACGGCCGCTACACCTGCACGGCACGCAATCCCAAATGCGACGCCTGCGGCCTGAAAGCCTATTGCCGCGAATATCGCAAAAAATACAAATTGTCGGAAAAGAAATAACCGGAAAGCCTCAGCTCATGGCTCCATACAATCGTTATATGTCGGAAATAGACACCGACTTCTTTCGGACCATCTGCCTGCAACATGGCGAAATGCGTTCGTATCGGAAAGGGGAATATCTGCTTCACGGAGAGGTGTTTCCCTACGTCGGACTGGTAGAAAGCGGAGTGTTTAAATACTCCTGCCCGGGCGCGGAAGGTAAGACGCACACCATCGGCTTTGCCTTCGAAGGTGAATTTGTGGGCGACTATCCCAACTGTCTGTATCAGCGGAAGCCGGAAGTGCAGATTCAGGCCCTTACTCCCTGCCGGGTGATTCTGTGTCCGGCAGAAAAATTAATGCGCCACTTCGAGCTGAGTCTGGAGAATCAGACACACGCCCGCATCGCGGCCGAGCAGCTATTCATGCAGATTTATTCCCGCTATATGGACCTGTACCGTTTCACTCCCGAAGAGCGTTACCAACAGCTTCTCCGGCAGCATCGGGAAATGGTCCAGCGGATACCACTCAAGGAAATCGCCTCGTTCCTGCGCATCACTCCCATACACATGAGCCGCATTCGAAAGAAACTTTTGCAGGAATAAGCGCTAAACATTTGTTTAGTTTTTAATCAGGTAAAAGGATTTTCTCTCCATAAGTTTTGTCTCCCCAAGGAAACTGACTACTTTTGAAAATAAAAACACTTGTTTCTTATGGAGAAAAGATACACGGAAACCATCGGCCGCTTACAGACCGAACGAAGAAAAAGAAAAAAGAAAAGCCAGTTTCTGCTCTCGCTGAAGCTGATTTCATTCCTGGCTATGGCTGCGTTCATCTATGGAGCCTGCATCCAACCTTATGTTTTCCTCTTCATTGCCTTGGCCTTGGTCAGTGCCGCAATCTATGTATTCGCACTGATCCGTGACGGGCGTTGCGTCCGGGAAATGGAGCAGATGGACGCTCTGATCAAGGTGTGTCAGAATGAATTGAGTTATCTGAAAGGAGATTTCCGGGCATTCGACGACGGAGCACGTTATGCCTCACCGGAACATGAATTTACATACGACCTGGATATTTTTGGCCGGGACTCACTGTTCCAGCGCATCAACCGCACCCGTACCGAGGAAGGCAGCGACCGTTTGGCCCGCAAATTGTCAGTTCTGGAAACGGATACCGAAACCATCAGGGCCAACCAGCAGGCTGTAAACGATCTGAGCGAACGGTTTGAGTGGCGTCTGCGTTTCATGGCCGGAGAGAAGATACAAAGCAAGTTTGTGCAACTGTGCCGGGAAATGTCGTCAAAATCTCAAGGCAATGCGCCGGTTTCTCCTGCCGGAAAAGTAGTGAAAATGATACCTTACGTTTCTTCCGCATTGACCTTACTGACCCTGCTCGGCTATATCTGCGACTGGTGGCCGGGTATGTGGTTTTCTCTGCTGTTCTTCGTTCAGCTGGCTGTCTGCATCATCCGGGGCAAGAAGATGCAACATACGATTCTCACCACTGACAAACTACACCATGAATTTAAAGGCTATCTGGATCTTTTGCGCGAAATACAACAGGAACCGTTCCAAGCCAAAGCCTTACAAAGCCTTCAAAAGCAACTGTTTGAAGGACCGGAAAACAGTATCCGCGCCTTCAGGCGACTGACACGCCTGCAGAATCTGTTCGACCAGCGAAGCAATGCGCTGATGTACGTCGTTTTGAACGGACTGTTTCTTTATGACCTTCTCCTCCAACGGAAATTTGACGAATGGATGGCAAGATACCTGCCGCACGTAGAAATTTGGGTGGATCAGGTTTCGGAATTTGACGCTTTGGTCAGTTTGGGAAACTATGCCGCCAACAATCCGAACAACACTATCCCACAGATTTTGACACAGGCAACCGATCCGGTGATTCGGGCTTGCGACACTTATCATCCCTTCCTGGCCCATAAGCAACCGGTGGCCAACAGCTTTACCTTGGACAAAAAGCGCATTGCCATCGTTACGGGCGCGAACATGGCTGGCAAAAGTACCTTCCTGCGCACCATAGGCATCAACTATATTCTGGCCACCACCGGAGCACCAGTCTGTGCCCGCGAGTTCAGTTTCTCCATCGTATCGCTCTTTTCCAGTATGCGCACCGCCGACAATCTGTCGCGCAACATCTCCTATTTCCATGCGGAACTGCTCCGCCTGAAACAGCTCATTCAGCATGTCCGTAGCCAGAATTATACACTCATCATCCTTGATGAAATTCTAAAAGGTACCAACTCCAAGGACAAGCTACAGGGTTCCATCCTCTTTCTGAACGAGATATCCCGCTACAACATGTCGGCTCTGATTGCCACACACGATCTGGAACTGGCACGACTGGAAGAAAAAGATGCCTCACTCTATCAGAACTATTGTTTTGAGATCGAACTGTCGCACGACATCCGTTACAGCTATCGCATACAAAAGGGAGTAGCCCAAAACCTGAATGCTTCGTTTCTGCTTCAGGACATACTGAAAGCATGCCGGCAAGACGAACCCGTAGAAACTTAAGCCTGTCAGACATTTGTCTGATAGCAATAAGGAATAAATCCATAATAAGTCTGTCGGTAAAAATTTTACTATATTTTATTCTTCAAAAAAACAGTCCTATTATTTTTTTTATTAAATTTGCAAGGACTTGAAAAAAGAACAAGAAAAACCATTTTAATAACTAAATAAAAGAATTATGACTATCGACAGTTACAAATTTGCCGGCAAAAAGGCAATTGTTCGTGTGGACTTCAATGTTCCATTGGATGAGAATGGTAAAATCACTGATGACACCCGTATCCGCGGTGCCCTCCCTACTCTGACTAAGATCCTGAAGGACGGTGGTGCTCTGATCATCATGTCACACATGGGTAAGCCAAAAGGTAAGGTAAACGCTAAATATTCCTTGAGTCAGATTGTTGACGCTGTATCTGAGAAACTGGGTGTACCTGTTCAGTTTGCACCGGACTGCGCTAAGGCTGCTGACGCTGCCGCTGCTTTGAAACCGGGCGAAGTTCTGCTGTTGGAGAACCTGCGTTTCTATCCTGAAGAAGAAGGAAAGCCAGTAGGCATCGACAAGGAAGATCCTGCTTATGAAGAGGCTAAGAAGGCTATGAAGGCTGCTCAGAAAGAATTTGCCAAGACTTTGGCTTCTTATGCAGACTGCTACGTAATGGATGCCTTCGGTACAGCTCACCGCAAGCACGCTTCTACAGCTGTTATCGCTGACTACTTCGATGCTGACAACAAGATGTTGGGTTATCTGATGGAAAAGGAAGTTCAGGCTGTTGACAATGTATTGAAAGATATCAAGCGCCCATTCACTGCTATCATGGGTGGTTCTAAGGTTTCTACCAAGATCGGTATCATCGAGAACCTGATGGACAAGGTAGACAACCTGATCCTGTGCGGTGGTATGGCCTTCACATTCGCTAAAGCTCAGGGTGGTAAGATCGGTAACTCTTTGGTAGAGGACGACAAGCTGCAGTTGGCTTTGGATATCATCGCTAAGGCTAAGGCTAAAGGTGTAAACTTGGTATTGGGTTGCGACTGTATCGCTGCTGACAAGTTTGCAAACGATGCCAACACTCAGGTTTGCGCAGACAGCGATATTCCAGACGGATGGATGGGTCTGGATGCAGGTCCTAAGACTCAGGCTGAGTTCAAGGCTGCTATCAAGGGTGCCAAGACTATTCTGTGGAACGGTCCTGCCGGTGTATTCGAAATGGATAACTTCGCAGCTGGTTCAAAGGCTATCGCTGAGGCTATCGCTGAAGCTACCAAAGAGGGCGCATTCTCTCTGATCGGTGGTGGTGACTCTGTTGCATGTATCAACAAGTTCGGTATGGCTGACCAGGTTTCTTACATCTCTACCGGTGGTGGTGCTCTGTTGGAAGCTATCGAAGGTAAGATCCTTCCGGGTATCGCAGCTATCAAAGGCGAATAATCATTTTATTTGATAATCTATCAGAAAAGGGTAACTTGTTTTATCGGGTTACCCTTTCTTTTAATTCTACATTCATGAAAAAGGTCTTTCTATTTCTGGCCACAACATTACTTCTATCGGCATGCCATCAATCTGGCAAGCCGGAAACCGATCATCCCCAAATATCTCATAAGGATTCTGTTGCGCTCCATCTGGCACTGATGCCTACAGTTGACTGTCTGCCTTTTTATTATGCAAAAGAACAAGGTATATTTGACAGTTTAAATGTCCCGGTCGAAATAAAAAGCTATATGGCACAAATGGATTGCGATACCGCCTTCTGTAGAAAACATGCAGATGTGGCCTATACTGACCTAATCCGGGCTGCCCTACTGCAAAGCAAGGATACAGCTTTGTATATTTTCATGCAAACCGATGGCAGTCATGAACTGATCACGGCTTTCAGCAAACGAATCAAATCCCCCAAACAACTAAAGGAAAAGATGGTGGGCATAGCCCGACATTCCGTAACAGATTTTCTCTCCACTGAGATTGTACAAAAAGCCCAAATTACTCCTGAAGAATTATATAAACCACAAATCAACGATATATCTTTACGGGCGGCAATGGTACAAAATGCAACAATCGACGCAGCTTTTCTGCCTGATCCCTATGCAACCCAAGCCCGTCTGCAGAAAAACAGAAGCATCTATTCAACCCGTAAAGAAGGCATACACCTAATGGGGATGATGGTCAGCCGACAAGCATTAAACGATCCTCAAAAAGCAAAATGGTTATCAGCTCTGGTCAAAGGATATAATATGGCTGTTCAGGAACTGAAGACAAAAAGCAAACAACATGCAGCCTGCCGGCTGTTCACGGCTTTTGGTATCAGAGAACAAGTACTGGACTCGTTGCAATTACCCCAATATAAAAAAGCGTCAGTACCCGATTCGCAACAGATACAAAAAGCTATAGAATGGCTTAAAAATCAAAATCTCATCAAAACCAATTATCAAGGAGATACTTTGGTCAATTCATCTCTTACGAAATAAACATCATGAATACTACAAACTATAAAGAATTATTTGATCATGCGGCAGACGCACTGGGACATCTGCAACTTTTTGATGCTTTGGAAGTCATGGAACAGGCTGCCCACGATCTGAAACAGAGTGATCTCATTTCTGAAGAAGAGAGTATCAGAAACGATTATGAGAGAATGCTCCTGTTCCTGGCCCAAGGAGGAAAAGATCCACAAAAGGAAAGCATGCATCAAGCATTCCTATTAAGAGCATGTAATTTACTTTACCGCATCCATCATCAATATCTCCATCTTTATGGAAGCAATCATATCGGTGAGATCATGCGCACAGACAAGTCGCTCTCATCCGACAATCCGAACGATTACATTCAAGAAGTACTGAAATTAACTGCTCTTCTGGAAGATTATACTCATGAACAGAACAGCAACTCAGAAAGTATCGAAGCCTTATATCAGGACCTGTATCGCGAACTCAACAAATGCTTCAACTATCTGCTTACAGCAGATCTGTTCCATGAAGAAAAAAAGCAGGCTGTCATTGCCGGATTAAGCCGTATGCCTGAATCATATACCTGCCTGCTTCTATCAGCTGTTTATCTGAATTGTATGGAAGCAGCAGACCTGAACAAAATCAAAATTCTGTTCCACTTTATCCGGAACTCCTCAAACCGGATACGGATTCATGCCCTGACAGCTTTCTTAATCGTCTATACCCAACACTGCAATCTGATCGAACTGGACCAGGTATTCCATCATGAGATTCTCATGCTCAAAGAAGAAGAAAACATCGAAGAAGAAATTACCGCAATCCAAAAGCAACTTTTTCTGAGCAAGGAAACTGAAAAGGCTTCACAAATTCTCAATAAGGATATTTTACCCAATATGATGCGCTCCGGACTGGGAAATCTGAATCAGATGGATATGAACATGAGTTTAGACAGTCTCCTGCAAGGAAATCTAGGTTCGTCGCTGGAAAATAACATGGAACATCTGACCCAGATGACACGAACGGGGTATGATATCAATTACAATCTATTCAGTTCCATGTGCCGGAATATCTTCTTTTCCAAATTTACCAATTGGTTCTGCAACTTTGATCTGTACCATCCGGATCTGACAGATTTAAGAAAGAACGAACAAGGCAAAAAAATGCTAGAAACGCTCGGTAAGTCAAAAAGGCTCTGCGAGTTGGATAAATATGCCATGGGATATATATTGAACCATATGCCTGAAAATATGCGGGGAGCTATGCTCGACGGAGGTATTCAGGCTGAACTTGAAGATCAAAACATACCTGTTCCGTCGAAAGAAAGACAAGAAATAATCCGAAGTCATATTCAGGATTTATATCGCTTTTATACCAAAAGCCTTCAAAAAAAGAATCTGAAAGACCCTTTTTCTCCAGTACCGTTCTTCGGAAAAAACAAGGCAATCATGCAAATTATAGACGAAGGGCATTTCCTGGAAAAGATGGCCCAGTTTTTCATGGATACGGAATTATATCAGGAAGCTCAGAACGCATTGCTGGCTTTGTTGGAAATTCGCTCTGCCAATGCATGGATATTACACGCCTTGGCCATAACGTATCAGAAACAAGACGCACTGCCCCGGGCATTACAATATGAACAACAGGCAGAATTACTGGATCCGGATAATATGGATATTCTCATGAGTATACAGCAATTATGTCTGTTACTAGATAAACATAACATGCGTGTCAACTACCTGAAACGTATTGAAGAGAAGCAGAAACTGGATCTGATCTTGGAATTGGGTATGATCTACAGCCAGATGGAAAGCAAGCAATACGATGAGGCGCTTCAACGATGTCATAAACTGAAATATCTGAAGATAGAAGACTCTTTTGCCAACCGGAGTATCGCCTGGTGTTCTCTGATGACCCAAAAACCAGATGCAGCTTTAAAATATTATAAATTACTGCTGAAAGGAAAAGATATCATTTGGGGAGATTATCTGAATATCGGAAATACAGCCTGGATCAATGGGAACATCATGGATGCCGTGAGTTATTACAAGACTTTTGTCTATGAGTTTAATAAAAGCGAAGATGCCAAACTGGGATCCTGGATTGATGCCTTTGAGGAGAGTGAAGAGATTCTGGAAAACTACGGTATAGATCATCGTGATATCTGTCTCATAAAGGAAATCATCAAAGCAAAAACCAACCAGTAAACAACAGACAGCATTGACACAATATCATAAACAGACAAATTCTATTCTGAACGGAAGAATCTATCAGATTGGAATTTGTCTGTTTTTTTATTGTATGATAAAGAATAAATCAGATCAGAGGTACCAAGATTTGGAAAAACCAGCCTTTGAAACGTTGCCATGCATTCCGACGTTTCTTCCAATTCTCCGGTGTCAATAATGTAGAATGTTTTTTATCATCCTCAAAAATATTCTGCAAATGATGTGTTGTACAACTATCCATGATAAATGCGTTGACCTCATAATCAAAAGTCAAACTGCGACTGTTCAGGTTCGCAGATCCCACAGTACAGAAGGAATCATCTACCATCATTACCTTAGTATGGTGAAACCCGGCCTCGTAATAATAGATCTCTGCTCCACGTTTCATCAGCTTATGTACGTTATAAGCCACTACATCCGGTACAATCTTGACATCGCACTGAGTAGAGACCATTATCTCCACCCGGACGCCACGTTCCAAAGCCCGATATAAAGCCTTGCGTACACTGCGTACCAAAGTAAGATAAGGATTGACAATCTGAATACGATAACGGGCATTATCTATAGCATACTGATAAGAGCGACGCATAATTTTCGGACGAATATGAGGAACACGGTCTACAACACCGACCATCTTATGAGATGCAGACTCACAAGTATCCATTTTCAAATTGTTATAACCAATCGTATCACGCAACATATCAATTTCCATCAGCGAATCCTCGGGCACAGGCTTCCCTGTGGTCTTCTGCCACATCACAGTGAAAATCTCTTCGTAATCCTCCACAGCTGATCCTTCAATGCGCAAATGCATGTCACGCCATTGTCCAAACTCAGGCTTTCCATAAATATAGTAGTCAGCGACATTCATACCTCCTGTATAAACCATCTTCCCGTCTACGATTACAATTTTCCGATGATCACGATGAAAGGCATGATTTATCCAAGGAAAAACAATCGGATCAAAGGCATAGATTTCAATACCGGCAGAACGTATCTTATTCAAATCATGTTTCTGAAGCGGACGACTATTGCTGCTATTTCCAAAACTGTCAAACAAAGCCCTCACCTGTACACCTTCACGGGCCTTTTGAGCCAGTAACGTAAAAAGAACATTTCCTATAGAATCATTTCTGAAATTAAAATATTCAAGATGCACATAATAACGCGCCTGACTGATGGCAGCCAACATATCATCGAACTTTTCCTTTCCGCTACGGAGCAACACTACCCGGTTATCGTGAGTAAACTCCACTCCCATCTGCTCTAGAGTCTCTGCGGTTAATGAATCACTTCGTTCCTGACAAAAACTCGGTAGCAGAGTGAACAAGCAAAGACATATTGTCAGGATTAATCTATTCATCTCAAAACCGGAAAAAGCAATGATCCGCAAAAGCTAACAAAATAAATTACCTTGTGAACCATCATATACTGAATATTATTATAAATCACAGCATTACAATCCTACACTTCATCATTGCGATACCAATGTTTTTTAGGAGATCTGCCGAATGATATTCGCATTCGAAATCATAAAAGCAAAAACTCACAAAGCAGGATTGATTTGCCGGGCAAAGATACCATTTTTTCACGGAATGGCCCCCGATTAGATTACTCAAAAAATGAAATAAATAAATAATAACAGGAAAGTCACTTAAAATTAGATTATTCCATACAAAAATAGTATCTTTGCAATTCATCAAAACATAATCCAAAATCAATCATGAGCAAACTTATTATCAATTCTTACGAGGAGTTTGAAAAATATGTAGGTCAGGAACTGGGCGTTTCAGAATATCTGAAAGTAGATCAGGATCGTATCAACCTGTTCGCCGATGCCACTTTGGACCACCAGTGGATTCATGTTGATACCGAACGTGCCCAAAAGGAGAGTCCGTTTAAAAGCACGATTGCACACGGTTATCTTACTCTGTCTCTGTTACCTTACATGTGGAATGAAATCATCGAAGTAAACAACCTGAAAATGATGATCAACTATGGTATTGATAAAATGAAGTTCGGTCAGGCTGTTTTGAGCGGTGACAGCATCCGTCTGAAAACCAAGCTGCAGTCACTGGCGAATCTGCGCGGTGCAGCAAAAGCAGAAATCAAGTTTACCATTGAAATAAAAGACAGCAACAAAAAGGCCTTAGAGGGTGTTGCCATTTTCATCTACTATTTCAACAATTAAGGATTTTACTTGATTTTCCCTTATAAGAATCTTGCTATAAAGTATTTCATGCTTGGTAGCAAGATTTTTTATTCACTACAAATCACAAAACATTTCCAAAACTTAGTCTTATGGCAAGAGCCTTTAGCAATAAAGAGATCTTACAAGTGGCCTACCCCATCCTGATCAGCCTCATCATGGAACAACTGATCGGTATGACCGACACCGCCTTTTTGGGACGTGTGGGTGAAGTGGAACTCGGAGCATCGGCCATTGGAGGCATTTTCTATCTGGCTATCTTCATGATCGGATTCGGCTTCAGTATCGGCTCGCAAATCTTGATCGCGCGACGCAACGGAGAACAGCACTATCAGGAAATCGGAGATATATTCTATCAGGGACTGTATTTCATGATCTTTCTGGCAGCTGTAACTTTCACGGCCACCAAAGTACTGGCCCCACATATCCTCCCCAACATCGTATCATCTGTCCATGTCAGTGAGGCAGCGTTAAGCTATCTGCACTTCCGTGTCATCGGCTTCTTCTTTTCGTTCATAGCCATGATGTTCCGCGCCTTCTTTGTCGGAACAACACAGACCAAGACACTCACACTGAACTCCATGGTGATGGTGGGATCGAACATCGTGTTCAACTATATTCTGATTTTCGGAAAATTCGGTTTCCCGCAAATGGGTATTGCCGGAGCAGCCCTAGGATCTTCCTTGGCCGAGATGATTTCGGCCATTTTCTTCATCGTCTATACTGTGAAGAAGATTGATCTGGAGAAATATGGTCTGAACCGCATCAGCCGCTTCAACCGCCGGCGTCTGGGCAAGATACTGAACATTTCTTTCTGGACGATGATCCAGAATTTCATATCCTTGTCCACCTGGTTCCTGTTCTTCCTTTTTGTGGAACATTTAGGCGAACGGTCACTGGCCATCACCAACATTATCCGCAATATTTCGGGTATTCTGTTTATGATCGTATCAGCATTCTCGGCCACCTGCAGCTCACTGGTAAGTAACCTGATCGGCCGGGGCGACGCTGCACTTGTGCGGCCTACAATATGGCAGCATGTACGCCTGGCTTATTACATTATTTTGCCTTTGGCCTGCTTCTTTGCCTGTTTTCCACATCTGATTCTACGCATCTACACGGATATGCCGGATCTGATTGAGGCGGCAATCCCGTCTTTGTGGGTGTTCTGCACCACACCTTTCGTCACCGCACTGGGCAACATATTTTTCCAGTCTGTTTCCGGAACGGGAAACACACGGACCGCTTTCCTTCTGGAGCTGGTCACCTTGTGTGTCTATGTGCTTTACATCTATGTCACCATCATGCATCTGCGCATGAATGTGGCTTTCTGCTGGACCTCCGAACATGTTTACGGTCTGGTTATCTTCCTGCTCTGTTTCCATTATATCCGAAAAGACAAGTGGATGGGCAAGCAGATCTGACAGACTCATAAATGAATACTGACCAAAAACAAGAATCGTTTCGACCATTTTTTCAGGATGATCGAAACGATTTTTGTTTTTACTCTAATCCACCGCTATTATCAGATAAGGAATGGGCGTTTTTCCGTTTCCTCGTCCTGCTGCGGATAAATCAGAATGAAATTATTGTTTTGCAGATAACGGTTCAGATAACCCGGAATCTTTGGCATAATCGGATGATAGGATAATCCGTCGCGCCGACTCAACAGAATCCAGAGGCAATCGTTTGCCTTTACTTCACGAAAAGCAATCAGAAAATCATTCCAGTCATCAAAATCCCGGAAATCCATCTTAGAAGCATCTTCGCCAAAAAACTTCCGGATCACGGCAAGCGTTTCCTCGGCGGCATAAATCACGACTGCCGCTCCGGTATTGGCCGTGATGGTCTTTATTTTCTGCAACACATGCGAGAATCCGGTTTCTTTCTCTGCATTGGTAGGCACCAGGAATATGTTCCGTTTCACCGTGGCCAGCGGCTGTATAGCCTTGTAGATAAAGGCATTCACACCGCTTCGTCCGATTACGCCGTCGTTGATTTTTCCCAGGAAATCGGCCGGCACGGAATGTTTCTGATGGAGACCGAGCACAATATCGGTGATGTCATTCTCATGCACCACACTGGTAATGGCATTAGAAACACTCAAATCGTAACGAATCAGATCGTGCACATGCACATCGGCCGCGGCAGCCGTATGTACTGCCTGATCCAACAAGGCCTTTGAAGCTTTAAGTTCCCGTTCATCGGACTCGTTGGTATTGATCACGCGCAAAGCATAAATACCATCGCGGTTCTGCGGGTTCTTCACGGCCAGACTCAGATTGATCAGTTCCTCTACCGTATGGCGGTTGCTCACCGGAATCAGGATATGCTCGCGGTAAACCTCTTTCTTGTCCTTCGTGCTGAGATGCTTCATTTCTTCCAGCGCGATGTTACGGGCTCCCTTTTGGGCAATGACCGTAGCGATGATGCAAGTAACGAGAATCATCAGAATAGTACCGTTCAACACACTATCGTTAAGCAAACGTATAGGATTTCCCTGAGCATCTTCCCCAAGAATAATATTATATCCCACCAACACCGCAGCCAGTGTGGCAGCTGCCTGAGCATTACTCAAACCGAAAATCACTCTCCGCTGATCGGCCGTGAAGTGGAAGGTGCGCTGTGTAAGCCATGCGGCAGCCAGTTTGGTACCCGTAGCCACCAGAATCATAACGACACCCACCATCAATGTGTCCCAACTTTCAAAAAAGGCACGATAATCAATGAGCATTCCCACACTCAGCAAAAAGAAAGGAATAAAAAGGGCATTTCCCACAAACTCCACACGATTCATGAGCGGAGAACTTCTCGGAATAAGACGGTTGAGCGAGAGTCCCACCAAAAATGCCCCGATGATGCCTTCTATTCCTGCCAGCTGAGCCAGAAAGGCCCCGAGGAACAACAGCGAAAGCACATAGATGTATTGCGAAATGGAATCACTCACGTGCTTGAAGAAATGACGCGTGAGCAAAGGGAAAAGAAACAGGATAATGGCCGTAAAGAGTACAATGGAAATGCCCAAACGTACCCAGAAGGCCGAATTTACCTCACCGGTGGTCATTCCCACAACAATGGTCAGCACGAGCAGCGCCAGCATGTCGGTCACCATCGTACCGCCCACGGTAATACCTACCGCCGGATTTTTGACAATACCGTATTTACTGATAATAGGATAGGCAATCAGCGTATGCGAAGCGAACATACTGGCCAGCAGCACGGAAGTGAGCCACGAAAATCCCAATACCCACCGACCGACAACCGTTCCCACCAGCATCGGAATCAGAAAAGTATACATTCCAAAAGTCAGACTCTTCAGGCTGTTTCTTTTAAAATCGTTCATGTCGATTTCCATACCGGCCAGAAACATGATATACAGAAGACCGGCCGTTCCGGACATGATAATACTGCTGTCGCGCAATACCAGATTGAATCCATGCGGACCGATGATAGCTCCGGCTATGATCAGGCCCAACAAATGGGGAATCTTCAGTTTATTCAGCAGTAAAGGTGCCCCTAAAATAATCAGAAGGATAATGAGGAACTTCAGGATGGGATCCTCAAGAGGCAAAGTAAGGTTTAAAGCATAGTATAACATAGGCCTCCTTTTTAAAAATATTCTGAATGCGAAGTTATACTTTTTCCTTACATGACCAAGCAAAAAGAATCTTTTCTACAAAATCAATCCTGGCACAGTGTATACAGATCCACATTACGATATACACCATTCTCCTGAATCCAGTCTTTCAAAACGGCAACACGCTCAAAACCGATATGCTCAAACAGATGAATGGCTGGAGTATTTTTGCTGACAACATAAGCATACACCTGATGCAATCTTAGGAAAGAAAAAGCATAACGTAACAACAAAGCCAACGCCTCATGCCCCAGACCACGATGCTGAAACGGTCCGGCAATCACTAATCCGATCTCAGCACGGGAATGACGCACATTATAATCAAACAAATCTATACACCCTATCACCTCTCTGCTCTCTTTCAATACGACCATCAGACGAAGTTGACGGTCAGCATAAATATCGTTCTGACTTTCTTGAATAAACTGCCTTAATGCATAACGGGAATAAGGAACATTCGATATACCGTGAGGCCAAAGAGTAGTATCATTTTCTATTTGATATAAAAAATCCAAATCCTCCGGCTCCATAGCCCGGAGAATCACTTGTCTGCCAACAAAAAAAGGAGATTCGTCAATCCTTTCCATGCCATATTTTTTTATGTGTCACCATATGTTTCCATTGACGGGAATAAGTTCCCAAATATAAAGGCTTATGCGCATATCCTTTCTTCAGTAATTGCAGAATACGCTGATAGGAATAAGAATCAATGTCATAAACCACCCAGTCATAAGCCACATACTCCAAGCCGGAAGTCAGATGCCCCTCCGGCATGGTTGTTTCAGTAGCTTCAACCCATACCGCATCGATACCATGTCCTTCCAGAATAAATCTCAACTCTTTTAAAGCCTCCTTACTTCCCAAGCAAAGAATCTTTTTACCGACCAGATTCTCCTCTTCAAATTTATTCTTTTGATGCTGCATTTTATTTTTCAGCAAATCCAAAGCACCACGAAAAACAACAGCCAAATGAATCAGCGAAGACAAAATCAGATGATTCTTACGAAAATGCTTATTGAAAAAAATCAGCATCGCATTATAAAAGGTATGCACGTAACGATAGGAACTCTTCTGAGTACTTTCTCCTTTATAATGTAAAATAGGGCACGGCAAATAATAATTTTTATATCCTCCCAACAATATTCGGTACGACAAGTCTATATCTTCACCATACATGAAAAATGTTTCATCCAAAAGTCCTACCCGATCCAATACTGAGCGTCGTATCATGTTGAAAGCACCGGAAATAATCTCTATCTCATTAATCTGACTCTCATCCAAATAACGCATATAATAACGGCCAAACGTCCGTGATTTCGGAAAAAGAGTACATAACCCACTCATTTTACAAAATGAAGTAAAAGGTGTAGGCACTCCACGACGTGATTCCCAGGCAAACCCTCCATCATCCTTGAGCATGGCAACCCCTAAAGCACCGGCTTGCGGATGTTCATCCAAAAAACGGACACCGGTCTCAAGCACATCCTCACCGACAATTGTATCCGGATTCAACAATAACACATATTCTCCGGTAGACAGACGTATCGCCTGATTATTGGCCCGGGAAAAACCGACGTTTTCTTCATTATACAAATAATGAACCGCAGGAAAACGATTCCGAATATATTCCTGAGATCCATCCGTAGAGGCATTATCTACCACCCACACGTCCAAATCCACATTCCGGGCTGCCCGGAATACCGAAGATAAGGTCTGCTCCAAATAATACTTTACGTTATAGTTAACGATGACAACGGATAACTTCATGTTTTTTATAAGTTCCTTCTTTAATAATCTTATTCCATTTCTATAGCATCAGTCTCAGCCTTTCTTTTCGCATCCGACGGCCAACAGAAAGAATAAGAAAAAAGCAAAATCAGCGCACAAAGAGCATTAGCCTTTTCCAAAGTACAGTAATATACCATCAGATTCAGCACAAGGCATCCTCCTAGAATAGCGCAACGGACTATATTCCAACGCAAATAAGCCTGTGCCCCTTTCTGATCTGGAACAGTTACCTGCTGACGTATTGATTTCCAGTTCAATAGTTTCAAGGCAACCGGTATCGCACAAAGTGTAAGTAATTGTGTCGCAGTAAGAAGGAAGAAGAAAGCCTCACTCATTTCCGTTCCGATCCATACACCCGGCATACAGGTTTCTGTTTCAAACAACACCACCACAGCCAAGGCAACAATCAGCCAAGAACAGAAATTCACCCGCAGATTCAAAGTCATTTTATCCATGTCATTTTTATATTTGTCCCGTAAAAATAATCCGATTCAAAATAGAACGGCCTAAAGTTATTTCATCTGTATATTGCAACTCGTCATTCTGTGCTACCCCACGAGCGATAATGCTCAATTTCACTCCGGTATCTGCCAACTTCCGAAAAATATAGAAGTTTGTCGTATCCCCTTCCATGGTCGGACTTAACGCCAAAATCACTTCTTTTACCTCCGAATTGTTTACCCGATCCACCAAAGAAGCTATTTGCAGATCCGATGGACCTACACCATCCATTGGAGAGATCACACCTCCCAACACATGATAAACCCCGTGAAACTGGTGAGTATTCTCTATAGCCAATACATCCTGAATATTTTCAACCACGCAAATAGTCTGATGATCACGATCAGGTTTATCGCAGATACTGCAAATATCCGTATCCGACAAGTTATGGCATATTTTACAATATTTAATCTCATGCTTGAGCTTGATGATGGAATTACCAAAACTCTCGACCGATGCGGTATTCTGACGCAACAGATGGAGAACCAGGCGCATTGCTGTTTTCGGACCAATACCAGGTAATTTGGAAAACTCAGAAACGGCTTTTTCCAACAAAGCGGAAGAATATTGTTGAGACATGTTTTTATTTATTAGAAATGCATAATTAGGAGCAAAGATACCAAAAGCAAATTAAATTATTATATCTTTGCTACAAAAATTAGTATTATTATGGAAATCAAGAGTGCAGAGTTCATTATCAGTAATGCCGTTGTCGGCAAATGTCCGGACACGAATAATCCGGAATATGCATTCATCGGACGCTCGAATGTAGGCAAATCCAGTCTGATTAACATGCTCACAGGACGGAACAAACTGGCCAAGACATCGGCTACTCCGGGAAAGACCATGCTGATCAATCATTTCCTGATCAACAATGAATGGTATCTGGTTGATCTACCCGGATATGGCTATGCCAAACGAAGCAAGAAAGACAAGGACAAACTGGAAGTCATGATTTCCAGCTATATTCTGAAAAGAGAACAGATGATCAATCTGTTTCTACTCATTGACTGCCGACATGAACCGCAAAAGATTGACCTGGAATTTATGGAATGGCTCGGTGAAAACGGAGTACCTTTCAGCATCGTCTTTACCAAAGCCGACAAACTGGGTGGCGGAAAATTGAAACAGAACATCAGCCATTATCTCAAGGAACTGAAAAAACAGTGGGAAGAACTTCCCCCTTATTTCATCACTTCTTCAGAAAACAAAACCGGAAGACAAGAGATACTGGACTACATCGAACAAATCAACAAAGAGGTCAATACCGGGGCATAGCCCTCCGGTATTGACCTCTTTCCTCTTATATATTATATGTCACACCCAAACTTAAATATTGCCTAAACATGAAATAACCATGGTTCTTAGGGCTTTTATAATTTGGAGAACTGTCATCAAAACGGGGATACAAATATAAACTTGCCAAAATATATTTGTTCACATTAAAAGTAAAGGTACTTTCCCATTCTACGGTATTCATAGTCAAATCACTGAACCAATAAATACGTCCCCCCCATTTGATATTATCGATAATCTGCCAATCGTATTTCACATTGACAAACGGACCGAATTTGTTGTACGTAGAGTGATGTGCCTCAATTCCATGAACTGTAGCCAGTTCCTTACGGGCTACACTTTTAAAATTATAGGCGATGGGAGACATATTGGCCGAACAGGAGAAACGCTTCCAGTCCATCTTATATTCCATACCTAATGAAATCACACTGGAGAAAGGAGACATAAAGTCTGAACGCACTTGCTGACTGTTATCATAATAGCTTCGAAACATTTGGGTGGTTCCCTCAACAGAAAAAGAATAATACCAATGCTCTGTCGCCCTATAGCCGATCTTGGAATTCAAACGGATCAGATCATCTGAGGTTCTGAATTGATGTTCGGTATCCTTAGGAAAGGAACGGAAGCCTAAACGCATTTCCAGATTGTTTTCCCAGGTAAACTTGCTTTTGTTGTTATAAGAAAGTCCCAACTTCAGGACCGCCAACATATTATAATAATTGTCCGTACGGTCCTTATACCAGTTTTCGGAATAATAATACTGATAAAAGTTTAAAGACGAATTGCTGTAATATTTCCAGAAATTGGGTTTCTTGGGTATCACAACCACACTGTCACCGATATCGGGAACAAATGTCGGAAGATCAGTCTGATCTACCAAAACTGCGTCATGATCCAACTGAGTCGTGACATCCTCCTGTATGACACCAACCTGATGAACCTGATCTTCCGTACTATAAACCAATCCGGGATATTGCCGATAAGTACGAAACAGCAATTCATTGATCTCCTGGTCCAATTCCAATATAGAATCTGTTTCCGACAGAGACATGTTTCTCCGATCGGTACAATCCAATGAATCCGAGAACTCATGCCGGACAAGAAAATGTTGCCGCAAAGCGGCACGATAAAGCAAAGCCGGAGAAAGTATTTTGTAATAATAAGGTGAATAACCGACCGGTATTTCTACACTATCCGGAACATGCTGATATTTATTATGAATACGATTCAGTTTCTCCAGATAACGCCCTAGAATTACATTCGATTGTAAGGTATCAACAATTTTGTCCCGCGCTGATACCTGCATCATCCTAGAGCAAAAAAAGAAGAAAAACGCAATCAAAAACTTAATTCTCATATTAAAAACGACTTAACAAACGCAAAGATATAGGATTTTTGAACGAGAAGAGCCTTATTCTCAAGTTTTTTTTATAATTTTGCAACTTTGAAATTATGATTGAAGTCTAAACTAAAATTATATTATCGTGGCAGAAACTAAGTACATCTTCGTAACTGGCGGAGTTGCCTCTTCTTTAGGAAAAGGCATTATTTCTTCATCAATTGGTAAACTTTTGCAAGCTAGAGGGTATAACATTACCATCCAGAAGTTTGACCCGTATATCAACATTGACCCGGGAACACTGAATCCTTATGAGCATGGCGAATGCTATGTTACGGTAGACGGACAGGAAACAGACCTTGACCTGGGACATTACGAGCGTTTTACCGGTATTCAGACTACTCGTGCCAACAATATCACCACAGGACGTATCTACCAGAGTGTTATCGAGAAGGAACGCCGCGGAGATTATTTAGGCAAAACCATTCAGGTGGTCCCTCATATCACAGATGAAATCAAGCGTAACATCAAATTGATGGGCCAGAAATACAAATTCGACTTCGTGATCACCGAAATCGGAGGTACCGTAGGAGATATCGAGTCCCTTCCATTCCTGGAGGCCATTCGTCAGCTTCGTTGGGAATTGGGTAAGAATGCCATCAATCTGCATCTTACTTATGTTCCTTATCTGGCAGCTGCCGGTGAATTGAAGACCAAGCCTACTCAGACTTCTGTAAAACAGTTACAGAGCTTGGGTATCCAGCCGGATATTCTGGTATTACGTACCGAACACGACCTGAATGCGGGACTGCGTAAAAAAGTTGCTCATTTCTGTAATGTAGACGAAGATGCAGTCATCCAGAGTCTGGATATGCCTTCCATCTACGAAGTACCGCTCAGCATGCAGGCTCAGAAACTGGACGAGATCATCCTGCGCAAGATGGATATGCCAATCGGAGAAACTCCGGGATTGGGTCCATGGCGTTCTTTCCTGGAGCGTCGTAATAAGGCTACAGAAATTGTCAACATCGCTCTGGTTGGTAAATACGATCTGCAGGACGCTTACAAGAGTATCCTCGAATCTTTGGCTCATGCCGGAACCTATAATGACTATAAGGTAAAGACGCATTATGTAAATAGTGAGAAACTCACCAAAGAGAACATTGCTGAGGCTCTTGAAGGCATGTCTGGTGTCGTGATCTGTCCGGGATTCGGTCAGAGAGGTATCGAAGGCAAGATCATCGCCGCAGAATACACCCGTACGCACAATATCCCAACTTTCGGTATCTGTCTGGGTATGCAGATGATGGTGATCGAGTTCGCTCGCAACGTATTGGGTTATGCCGATGCCAACAGCCGTGAGATGGACGAGAAAACTCCACACAATGTGATCGACATTATGGAGGAGCAGAAGAATATCACACAGATGGGTGGAACCATGCGTCTGGGTGCTTACGAATGCGAGTTGCGTGAAGGCAGCCGTACCCTGGAAACGTACGGACAGAAAACCATTTCCGAGCGTCACCGTCATCGCTATGAGTTCAACAACCAGTTTACTTCTGAGTTCGAGAACGCCGGTATGCAGTGCGTAGGTACCAATCCGGACAGCAATCTGGTGGAAATCGTGGAAATCCCGAATCTGAATTGGTATATCGGTACTCAGTTCCATCCGGAATACAGCAGTACTGTATTGAAGCCACATCCACTGTTCCTGTCATTTGTAAAGGCAGCTATTGATTTTAAGAATAACCAATAAGCAGATATAGAAAAATTTAAAATGGATAAAAATACAATTATCGGTTTCATCCTGATTGCAGGTGTGCTGTTCGGTTTCAGCTACTACAGCCGTCCCAGCCAAGAGGAGATTCAACAAATGCAGCGACAGGATTCTCTTGAACTCGTTGCCAAGCAGCAGGCAGAAGCCGAAATGAAAGCCAAGGAAGCGGCAGCCATCGCCCAAAAGGCAGAAGCAGCTCAGGATTCCACTTCATTGTTCTTCAAGAACCGTCAGGGAAAGGACCAGAACATCGTTTTGCAGAACAATCTGGTAAAGATCACTTTGGGAACCCGTGGTGGTATGGTTAAAGAAGCCTTGCTCAAAGACTATAAGAACCAGCAGGGAGGCCCGGTATGTCTTTTGAATGAAAAGGACGCTTCGATGAACTTTGTTCTCGAAGGAAAGAGCGAGAACCTGAATTCCCGCGACTTCTTCTTCACTCCGGTTGCCGCTACCGACAGCAGTGTGACCATGCGTCTGGAAAATCAAGACGGAGGAGTGCTGGATCTGGAATACAAACTGCATAGCGATTCGTATATGCTCGACCTGAAGATAGCTTCTTCCGGTCTGGGCAAATACTTCTCACCGTCTATGAAAACCATCAACCTGTCCTGGTACGACAAAGCCATGCAACAGGAAAAGGGCTTCGACTTTGAGAACCAATACTCTACCCTGACCTACAAGATCAAGGACGAGGGTACAGACTATCTGAACGCCAGCGAGGATAAGACCGAGGACGTGAAGGAGCGTCTGGACTGGATCGCCTTCAAGAACCAGTTCTTCAGCTGCGTATTCATCGCGCATCAGGACTTTACCGACGCGACTCTCTCCAGCACACCGCAGCCTAAAAACAGCGGTTATCTGAAGGAGTACAATGCGGAGATGAAGACTTTCTTCGATCCGTCGGGCAGCAAGACAACCGATTTGCAGCTCTATTTCGGCCCGAACAACTACCACATTCTGAGCACCACCAACGATCTGAGCCTCAGCGACAAGGATCTGGAGATGCAGGATTTGGTTTACTTGGGATGGCCGCTCTTCAAGTGGATCAACCGCTTCTTCATCATCTATCTGTTCGACTGGCTCAACGGTTTGGGCTTGTCCATGGGTATCGTGTTGCTGTTGCTGACCATTATCATCAAGGTATTGGTTTACCCGACAACACGCAAGTCTTACATCGCTTCGGCCAAGATGCGCGTTCTGAAACCGAAAATCGATGCTTTGAACGAGAAGTACCCGGATCCGAACGACGCACTGAAGAAACAGCAGGAAATGATGCAGCTCTACAGCCAGTACGGTGCCAACCCGATGGGCGGCTGTCTGCCGATGCTCATCCAGATGCCGTTCTGGATCGCGCTCTTCAATTTTGTACCGAACGCCATTGAGTTGCGCGGAGAAAGCTTCCTGTGGGCCAACGACCTGTCGGCATACGACGACCTGATCCGTTGGGACACTCACATCTGGCTCATCGGTGACCACATCAGCATTTTCTGCTTGCTGTTCTGCGCCACCAATATCATCAACACCTGGATCAGCACCAAGCAGCAACAGTCTGCCATGGCTGGCGAACAGGCCCAGCAGATGAAGATGATGCAGTACATGATGTATTTCATGCCTGTGTTCTTCTTCTTCATGTTCAACAATTACTCTTCAGGACTGAACTATTACTACTTCCTGTCCAGCTTGACCAGTATCCTGATCATGTGGTATCTCAAAAAGACTACCGATGAAAAGAAACTGCTCGAAAAGATGGAGGCCAAATATGAAGCCAACAAGAAGAATCCGAAAAAGGCTTCCGGCTTTGCAGCCCGTCTGGAGGAAATGCAGAAAAAGCAACAGGCTATTCTGGAGGAACAGAAAAGAAGACAGGGACAAAAATAAAAGTTTATCATTTTATGCCGGACGTGTCTTTTCGCGTCCGGCTTTTTTATACTTATCCTATGAACTTTCTACACATTATGACCACCACTTTGGCACTGACGGCCGCCGCGCCGCAGCAAAGCCCAGCCGAAACTCCGGTGATCGGCAAGAATGAAATTCAACTGAAAAACGACCGGATGACTCCCGAGGCGCTTTGGGCCATGGGACGCATCGGCGGCATGACTACCTCACCGGACGGCAAGAAGATTGCCTATACCGTGACTTACTACAGTGTGCAGCAGAACAAGAGCCGCACCCTGATCTATCTGATGAATGCCGACGGATCGGACAAACAGCTCTTTACTCAGGGAAATGCCAGCGAGATGGAACCGCAGTTCCTGGCCGACGGCAAGCATCTGGCTTTCCTGAGCACTGCCAGCGGCAAACCGGAAGTATGGCAGGCAGCTCTCGACGGAAGCGACCGCAAGCAACTGTCGTTCACCGAGCAGGGCGTGCAGGGTTTCAAATTCTCTCCCGACAACAAACAGGTGATTCTGATTCAGGAAGTAGAAACAACCGCTTCCATTGAGAAGACCTACGACGATCTGCCCTTGACCAGCGGTATGGTCATCACAGATCTGAACTATAAGCATTGGGATCATTATGTGCGCACCATTCCACATATCTTCCTGGCCAACTTTGACGGAACACGCATCTCGGACCAGACCACCGACATCCTGAACGGAGAGCCTTACGAATGTCCGATGCTTCCGTTCGGCGGCAGCGAGCAGTTCAACTGGAGTCCAGACAGCAAGACCATTGTCTATACCTGCCGTAAGAAAACAGGCGTGGACTATGCCATCAGCACCGACAGCGACATCTTCGCCTATGAAGTGAGCACCGGAAATACTACCAACCTCTGCAAGCCCGCCGATTATCAGGCACCGAAAACAGATCCAAGCCGTTCGCTGCAGCACCAAGCCGTGAACCAGAATGCCCAGGACTGCAACATGGGTTACGACACCAATCCTCAATACTCTCCCGACGGAACAAAAGTGGCTTGGCAGAGTATGGAGCGCGACGGTTACGAAAGCGACCGCACCCGTCTGTGTGTCCTCGACCTGAAGACCGGAAAGAAAACCTATGTGACCGAGTCTTTTGAATCGGGTGTTGACGGATTCAACTGGAGCAAGGACGGCAAGCTGCTTTACTTTACCGGAGTGTGGCACGCCCGCAGCATGGTGTATCAGACCGACTTGAAAGGTAATGTACGTGCTCTGACCGAAGGAGATTATGACTATAGCGGTGTGGCCGACAATGGTGACCAACTGTTGGTGATGCGTCACAGCCTCAGCGCTCCGGATGACATCTACAGCATCTCCAAAGGCAAGAAAGCCAAGATCACCCAACTGACTCAGGAAAACGAGCATATCCTCAAGCAGCTCACTTTGGGTAAAGTCAAAGAGCGCTGGGTACCGACTTCAGATGGCAAGCAGGAACTCTGCTGGGTGGTTTATCCGCCACACTTCGATGCCAGCAAGAAATACCCGGTATTGCTCTTCTGCCAAGGCGGTCCGCAGTCACCCGTAAGCCAGTTCTGGAGCTATCGCTGGAACTTGCAGCTCATGGCGGCCAATGACTATATCATCGTGGCTCCTAACCGTCGCGGTCTGCCGGGCTTCGGCATGGAATGGTTGGAAGACATCAGCGGTGACTACAGCGGCCAGTGCATGCAGGACTATCTGGATGCCATCGACAATGTTGCTCAAGAGCCTTATGCCGACAAAGACCGTATGGGTTGTGTCGGTGCCAGCTTCGGAGGCTACAGCGTATATTATCTGGCCGGACACCACGACAAGCGTTTCAAGTGCTTCATCGCACACGACGGAATCTTCAATACCCAACAGCAGTATTACGAAACCGAAGAGATGTGGTTCCCGAACTGGGATCTGGGTGCCGGCCCGTGGCGTAAAGGCATCACCAACCAGGCCAACTCTCCGGAAACGGTAAACGACGGACAGAAAGTAAACCCTTACACCACCAGTCCGCATCTGTATGTTGACAAATGGGATACTCCGATTTTGTGTATCCACGGCGAGAAGGACTACCGCATTCTGAGCGCTCAGGGAGAATCTGCTTTCAAGGCAGCCCGCATGCGCGGCATTCCGGCCGAGTTGCTCATCTTCCCGGATGAGAACCACTGGGTGCTGAAACCACAGAACGGAATCCTGTGGCAGCGCACCTTCTTCCGTTGGTTGGACCGCTGGTTAAAGAAATAAACATCAATCACTATCTTAACAAATAAAAATGACAACAGTAACACAAAACATTCAGCAAAAACTCAGCGACAGCAAGGCTGCCCGCTGGACCGCCATGGCGATTGTTTCGTTCACCATGATGTGCGGTTATTTCATCACCGACGTAATGGCTCCTCTGGAGGCAATGCTTACAACTTCCGTTGAAGAAGGCGGACTGGGTTGGACCAGTGCCGAATACGGATTCTTCTCCGGAGCCTACGGTTATATCAATGTATTTCTACTGATGCTCTTCTTCGGAGGTATCATTCTGGATAAGATGGGCGTGCGCTTCACCGGTGTGATGAGTTGTATTTTCATGTTCGTGGGTGCCGCCATCAAATGGTATGCCATCTCCCATACCTTTGGAGACGCAACAGTATTCGGTTTTCCGGCTCAGGTGGCTTTAGCCGCTTTTGGTTTCGCCGTATTCGGTATGGGTGCCGAGATTACCGGTATCACCGTGTCCAAGGTTATCGTAAAATGGTTTACCGGACATGAACTGGCGCTGGCTATGGGTCTTCAGGTTGCCATGGCCCGTATCGGAACCGCTGCCGCATTGGCTTGCAGTCTTCCTATCGCCAATGCCATGGGCGACATCTCGGCTCCTATCCTTTTCGGTGCCATCTGCCTGTGCATCGGTCTGATTGCCTATATAGTTTACTGCGTGATGGACCGCAAGCTCGACCAGTCGGTACAGACAACCGAAAACGCGGAAAAAGAAGAAGGCTTCCAGATGAGCGATCTGAAACAGATCTTCACCAACAAAGGTTTCTGGCTCATCACCATCCTTTGCCTGATGTTCTACGCCGGAGTCTTCCCGTTCCTGAAGTTTGCCACAAAACTGATGATCTACAAATACCACGTAGAGCCTCAGCTGGCCGGTATGATTCCGGCAATGCTGCCGTTCGGAACCATTCTGCTCACCCCACTGTTCGGTTCTATCTACGACCGCATCGGTAAGGGTGCCACACTGATGATTATCGGTTCAGCCCTACTGACTTTAGTACACGTACTCTTCGCTCTGCCTATCCTGAACGAATGGTGGTTTGCCATCATCGTAATGATTCTGCTGGGTATTGCCTTCTCATTGGTACCGTCAGCCATGTGGCCTTCTGTTCCGAAAATTATTCCGATGAAGCAATTGGGTTCAGCCTATGCCATTATCTTCTACATTCAGAATATTGGTCTGTCTATGGTTCCGGTACTGATCGGTTGGGTTATCGAGAAGTATTCCACCATCCAGACTGCCGAGGGCGTTACTTATGACTATACCCTGCCGATGGTTATCTTTGCCGTATTCGGCTTCATCGCCATTCTGATTGCCATGATGCTGAAGAAAGAAGACGGTATCAAGAACTACGGACTTGAAAAGAGCAACATTCAGAAGTAATCCACTGATTACAGATCATCAAAAAGAAAAATAAGTTTTTTATATAAAGAATCCGTCCGAAAGAAAACGTATTCGTTTCTTTTCGGACGGATTTTTTTTCCAAATATATTTTCTTTTCGCTAGATCAGATTCTCTACAATTACTTTTCTTTCAAAGAAAACGGAGTTACACGTACCCAAATTTCCGGAATCCATTGTTTTATATCCGAATTATAATATTCCAGACGCATAATGTTATCATCCTGAATAGAATACCGAATCTCAGAAGTAGATTTTCCACTGTTCAAAGGCTCTGAAAAAGCATGAAATTCCAATTTTTCAGTGAGTTCTCCCGGAGTACGCCCTTCATAAGTTCCGTAAGCGGTAATACCACAAACTCCTCCTCCGTTATTCACCATCAACAGAAACGTACGATCTATATTATAAATTTTAAAAGTTCCAGAAGGTACCAAAACGGTCTTTAATGAATCTTTCTGTTTAGGGACCAACTGATTCCAGATACCAACCAACCCCTTAGACTTATACAATGGTTCCTGTCCATAAGTTTGTCCTGCAAGACAAAACAGACAAATCAAAGAATACAATATTTTTTTCATGGCTATAATTTTAAACTCTCGTTTACAAACATAGCAAATAATTCATGTATTAATTTAAATATTTACATTTTTAATATCTATTAAAGACAACAAACGAAACCCAATTACAAACCGGATCACTGTACCTCATAGCGATTCTGATACTGCTTGTAAAAAATTACAGTAAGGATAAAACCAACCAGAGCAAAAGGAACTCCTACCAAAGCTGCATACCGCACTCCACCGGTTACGGCAAGACCACCAGCATATGCTCCAACCGCATTACCCAGATTGAACGCCATCTGTATGCTTGCTCCTCCCAGCATTTCACCGCCCGGCGCCACACGGATGATCAACAACTGCTCCGGACTGGAAACAGCAAAAAGTCCTGCCGTGCAGAGAAACATCAGTGCTGCTGAAATCCAAGGGTTGGGAGACAAGAAAAAGATACCGATCAAAACCAGACAGATACCTCCTTGAGACACCATTAAAACGCGACCGGGTGTATAACGGTCGGACATACGTCCGCTGACAAGATTACCCACAACCATACCGAATCCGGCAAGAACCATCAGTGCGGTAATACTGTTTTCCGAAAAACCGGAAACCTGAGTCAGCAAAGGACTAATATAACTATACCAGCAGAATACCCCGCCATTACCCAAAGCTGTAGCAGCCAATATCAGCCAGGGAGCCGGATGACGAAGGAAACGGAACTGCCCCTTGAAACCATGGTCCTGCAAACCTTCTACCACAGGTACCCATCGCCAGATATAATAAAACACGATAATACCCCAAATACCTACAAACAGGAAAGTGGTACGCCAGGATACAAGATGACTCAACGAGGTACCTAAAGGAACACCAAACAGGTTGGCCACAGTCATTCCCGCAATCATGATGGAAACGGCTTCCGAGCTCTTGCCTTTGTCGGCCAGCTTGGAAGCCACAATGGAAGCCACTCCGAAATAAGCGCCATGAGGCAGACCGGAAACAAAACGCCCGACCATCATCACCCAATAATTGGGTGCAAAAGAGGTACACAGATTTCCGACAATGATCAAAGAGACAAGTGCCATAAGCAAATGCTTCAGCGACTTCTTCCGGGCGAGAATAAGGACCGGAGCACCGAAACAGACACCAAGAGCGTAGGCCGATATCAGATGGCCGGCCTCTGAAATACTGATTCCGAAATCGGAGGCAACATAGGGTAATATACCCATCATCGTAAACTCTGCCATTCCAAGGGCCAGAGTTCCGAATGCCAATGCAATAAGACTTTTCTTCATAATTCTATACCTGAAAACAATACCTTTTGAAAAACATTTTTTTGAAAAGTGGTGCAAAAGTACAAAGAAAAAAGCAAAAGGTGCATCCACCTGCACGATTTCTCTAAAAAAGTCTTTTATTCGAAATAACATATTCCCGATCAGAAATCGTTTATAGAGAGGAGCAAAACTAAAATGACTGCTCCCCAAAGTTACAGATTATAACTATAATATTAAAAAGAACCGTACCAAACTCTGTATTGAGTCATGATGCGGCCCTTTCTTTAGTCTTTTAGAATATTCAGATTTCAATTTATAAGTTTATTTCTTCAAAAAATGAATTTTGACATATCCTCCTAACGAAGTATCTGTCCCCCCTCTACAAAATCAATCAGGATCTTCTCTCCCGGACGATGTTCTCCCAGCAAATGCAGATAGGACACCCCATGTTCGGTCGGACAGACAACAGGAAGTTCGGTTTTCTGCTTTCCATCGACAAACACACGGGCCGTTTTATTCTTGTGCCAGAATATCTGAAGCCGGTGCCACTTCTGGTCTTTTATATCCAGCACTTTCCGACTGAGCGGCAAACGATACATAGCTTCATGTCGTGCCACCGTATCCGTAGGATTAAACCAACGGTCATTCAATACTAATGTTACTTCCGATTCGTTTTGCGGAATGCGTAGATGCAGAAGCAAAGAGCCGTCCTTTGCCGCCGGAAAGTTCCACACGGCTCCGTCATTATCCTGCACCAGGGAATCATTGGGGGTGTAACCCAACTGAAGCACTTTTCGGGTGGAATCATCAGGATGCACTCCCAATAAATCTTCAGCCTGACGATGATAGGCACAATGTCCGACAATTCCTTTATAATATCTGAAAGCCGACCAATCGGACAAACCATTACTGAAATCACAACTACGACGAGGCTCATACAGCCAGCGCACATCAAAAAGGAGCAGACGACGACACAAACGGTGTTGACCGGCCGATACAAGAATCTTTCCGGGAGCCACCTCCACTGCCTGTACCTGATGCACACTCTTATCCTCTCCACCACGTGTATTTCCAAAAACCGGACTGTTTCGTTCCGGATTCAGCAACAGTTCACGAAAACCCTTCCAGGTACGCCCGTCGTCGGTGGAAATGGCAACATGCAAGGCATCACGGTTTGTAAAGACATCTTCCCAAACTCCATCCGTACCGGTACGCTCCGGCAGAGGAGTGGTATTGCACCAGAAAAACAGCAGCCGTCCATCACTCATCCGATAAAGGGTAGGCATCGTTATCGTTCCGTAAAAAGGTGACGGAGTTGCTTCGCTCCAGGTTTCTCCTCCGTCTTCGGAAAATGCCTGATAATGACGGTCCTGAGAAGTACGCATCAGCATCCATAAACGCCCGTCGTTCAGTTCCACCACCGTGGGCTCCACTGCTCCATGATTCCAACGTGTTCCCTGATGAAATCCTCCTTTGCGATGAGGAGGAACCGTAACCTGAGCCGAAGCTTTCCAGGTTCTTCCGTCATCATCAGAATAATATACATAGGCACCACTGCGATCAGTGCGATGGGCACCGGATATCACCCGTTTGCCGTTACGGATCCAAACGGGAGGTTTGTTCATGATGCCGGGACGGTCATCAATCTTCACGATCGTACGACCGCCGTCTAGACCACCCTCCGTACGCATGGCATATACCCCCTTATTGTTACAAAATACCCGCACATATTCTCCGCTTACCGGTGAACGCTGGTCGGCATAGGGTAACTCTTTCGGCAGGGATACCGTTTTCCAGGTCAGTCCGTGATCGCGACTCGACAAATACATGGGAGCGGTCTGCGCGGCATGTTCTCCATAATTATAATGGCGCAACTCTCCGTCGGGCAACAATGACAGACCAATATAGGCATCGCTGGGCGGAACACCGACCACTACCGGTTCATAGACCTCATCGAGCGAAGTCGGTTGGGCAGACAGTCCTGTACAGACAAATATGGCAACACACATCACAAAAGTTTTCTTTTTCATATCATTCTCTATTGTACAACATTCTCTATTTTACAGCGTTCTCTGCAGCAAACAGTTTCATAAAGATATTCCTAAGCTGCACTTCGTTTTTCAGAATCCCGCGGATTTCCTGCAATCTCTCCGCATTGTCCGACTGCGGAATCCAAAGTTTCAGATAACCACCTTCGCCGTACTTCGTGATCAGATGATCCCGAAAACGGAGATAATGCTCCTCCGGAATCATTTCGGGGTAATGCGAAAGTCCATATTGCACCGTACGCCGGAAAGTAGTCTCGGCATCAATTACCCGGTCAGCCTCGGAAACAATCTTGCCGTAAATACTGCGCGGCTCGTGCTTGTTCGAAGCCCGGTGATCCTCCACGGCTTCCTTCATCAGTTGGATTTCCTCTTCGGAAAACCAGTTGCGAAGTTTCTGATCGGCTTGCAGCAAACTACCCGAAACCAGATGATGACGCTCCCGCCCTTCCACCAGCCCTACATCGTGATAGGCAGCAATGACATAAACCATGTCGGGATTCACCTCATAATACTGTGCCAAACGTAGGCTTTCCTGAATCACCCGATCCACATGGTCGTTCTGATGCGCTTTATCGAAAGAAGCATACCGGGGCAATATTTCAGATCCAACATAATCAATACATTCCTGATTCATCTTCATTCCAATCATCATTTTTTATAATATCTTGTATACCAATTTATAAAATTCCTTATTTACTGATCAGTAAACTACACCCATTCAGAAATCATATGCGATAGCCTGATAATCCTCATTTCACATAGAAAGATACTAAATATATTCAATAAGAAATTTTTACACAACTTCTAAAACAAAAAGAAACGAAATAAAATACTTATTGCGAATACTTATGGGCTTTAAGATCGTGTACATATCCAGTAGGAGTATATCCGGTATATTTCTTAAACAACCGGCTAAAATGCTGAGGATAGTCAAATCCTAAATCATAGGCAACCTGCGAAGCTGATGCTCCACTGGCCAATTTATTCTTTGCTTTTTGAATAATATACTGACGGATATAATTACTGGCCGTATCGCCTGTTGTTTTTTTTATGAGATCACCGAAATAATTGGCTGACATACATAATTTATCTGCACAATATTGTACCGTAGGCAAACCTAATTTCCATTGGATCTCTGCTTCATAATAATGATGTAACAATCCATTAAATCTCATCAGGATATCTGAATACTCCATCCTACGGGTAATAAACTGACGATTATAAAATCTTTGACAGAAATTCAAAGTTAATTCTATATATCCAACCAAAATTGCGTTCTGAAGTTCATCGTGATTCTTCTGCAACTCATCTTTCATCTGAATCATCAAAGACACCAATATATTATGTTCCTCCTCAGACATGTGCAAAGCTTCATGAATACGATAATCGAAAAAAGTATAATTCACAATTGTCTGCTCCAGTGAAGTACCATACAAAAGATCAGGATGAAACAAAAGAGCCCATCCAGTTAACATGACTTCTTCACCATTATCTTCCTTACCTCCTATTTGCCCGGGTGCCACACAAATAACAGTACCTCTCTTATAATCATATTTTCCACAGCCATAGGCCAAATCAATATCAGCCTCGTCATGAAAGAAAATACCATAAACATTATAGTTACCTAAACAATGACGAACCGGCGAAATCTCATTATAATTAATGACACAAACCAAAGGATGCTGATTGACGCAGCCAAGCCAACGGCAATAATCATCCACATTTCTTACTTTCAGAATCTTGCTCATAACATCACCTTAGAAAATCATACAGACAAAAATAACATTTTCCGATTAATATTCAGACGCACAGGGTTCAGAATCCGTAAAAGAGGTACAAACATCCCACTTATTGTTACTCTTTCATAGGATCAAGTATATAATTTTGCTTTATCAAAAATGAACACAAAAAAATCTTCAGATTTCGTATACAATTAATGAAACAAAAAAATAAAATATCAATATAATAAAAATATGGATAGAAGAGATTTTTTGAAAATGTCGTCAATGGCTGTGTTGTCTGCAGCCGGCGTATGGACCGGTGTATCCAAGATTTTTGCACAATCTGATTCTTACCGGAAAAACGAATTCAACAAAACAAAGAACCAACCAGACAATAATATGGAGTTTCGTAATTTAGGGAATTTGGAAGTTTCGGCTATTGGTCTCGGTTGCCTGCCTATGGTAGGTTACTATGGCGGAAAATATGACGAAAAGGAGATGATAGCATTAATCCGACGGGCTTATGACAAAGGAATAACATTCTTTGATACAGCAGAAGTTTACGGGCCTTATACCAGTGAAACGTGGGTAGGCAAAGCCGTGGCCCCATTCCGCCATCAGATTAAAATCGGAACAAAATTCGGTTTTGGAGTAGAAGAAGGTCAACCTACGGCATTGAACAGCCGTCCCGATCATATCCGACGGGCAGTAGAAGGTTCTCTCAAACGATTGAAAACCGACTATATCGACCTGTTGTATCAGCATCGGGTTGATCCGAATATCCCCATGGAGGATGTAGCCGGAACGGTTAAAGAACTGATGCAAGAAGGAAAAGTCCTACATTGGGGACTGTCAGAAGCCAGTGCACGGTCTATCCGAAAAGCTCATGCCGTATGCCCTCTTTCAGCCGTGCAAAGCGAATATGCCATCTGGTGGCGCGAACCGGAAACCAAGATTTTCTCCACATTGGAAGAACTGGGTATCGGCTTTGTGCCTTACTGTCCGCTGGGACGGGCCTTCCTGACCGGTGTTATCGATGAGAGCCGTATCTTTTACCAAGGAGATCGAAGATGGAATCTCCCCCAGTTCACTCCGGAGGCTTTAAAACATAATATGCCTCTCGTAACACTGATACGCCAGTGGGCACAACGCAAAGGAATGACTCCAGCCCAATTTGCCTTGGCCTGGATTCTGTCACGCAAACCATGGATTGCCCCCATTCCGGGTACAACCAATCCCAGCCATCTGGATGAACTCATCGGTGCCGGTAATCTTCGACTGACTTCCTGGGAAGTGGAAGAATTCGACCGGGACTATGCCCGAATACATCTGATGGGACATCGTGCAGACCCATTTACCGAAAGTCAAATAGATAAATAACATAACCATGCAATTTACAACATTAAACAATGGTGTCCTCATGCCGATGCAGGGATTCGGAGTTTTCCAAATTTCTGATCCTCTGCTTTGCCACAAGGTCACCATCCATGCCATACAAGCCGGATACAGACTGATAGACACAGCATCAGTATACGGCAATGAAAAAGCAGTCGGCCAAGCTGTCTGCGCAAGCGGTATTCCTCGTAATGAATTGTTTATTACCACCAAAGCCTGGATTTCCGAGATGGGATACACCCAAACAATGAAGGCTTTTGAAGCTTCCCTTGAACGCTTGGAATTGGATTATCTTGATCTCTATCTGATTCACATGCCCTTCGGAGATTATCATGGAGCCTGGAAAGCTTTGGAAGAACTTTATCTGCACGGCCATATACGTGCCATAGGAGTCTGCAATTTTGAGCCGGACCGGCTGATTGACCTGTGTCAGACCGCCCGCATCATTCCGGCTGTCAATCAAGTGGAAATACATCCTTATCTTCAACAAACAGAAGCTTTGCAGATCATGCAATCACTCGGCATTCAGGCTGAAGCCTGGGGACCACTGGCTGAAGGCAAAAACAATTTGTTCTCTGATCCGGTAATAACCGGCATCGGACAAAAATATAATAAATCCGCTGCGCAAGTCGTGTTGCGCTGGCATCTGCAAAGGGGAATCATTGCCATACCAAAATCCGTACATACTGAACGGATCACCGAAAATTTCAATATCGAAGATTTCGAACTGACTCCCGAAGATATGGATACCCTTTCGATCATGAATACCACACAAGAACGAATTCTTGACCTTCATGCACCCCGAGAAGTTGAACGCCTATATAGCATCAAATGTGAAAACTGACAGCATCAGCACTCTATTAACAAAAAGATATTTTACGAATTAGATCAAAAATGTAAATCATATGTTTGGAATCGGAACACAAGAAATTCTTTTTATCGTTCTCATCGTCCTGCTATTCTTCGGCGGTAAAAAAATACCGGAACTGATGAAAGGATTGGGAAAAGGAGTACGTTCCTTCAGAGAAGGAATGAATCAAATAGAAAATGATCCTGAGACAACAGATAAAAAAGAATAGTAATGACACAAGATAAACAATCATTTTGGGATCATCTGGACATCTTGCGTGCGGCGATTATCAGAATCGCCGCCGTAACGGTTCTGTTCACCGCTCTTCTGGCTTTCGTAGGTAAAGAGACGTTGTTCCACATCATTCTGGCTCCGCAAAGGGAGGATTTTATAACTTACCGGCTGTTGAATATGATCAGCAAACAATTCACCGGTTCGGAGCTGCCCGCATTTTCCATCCATCTTATCAATACCGGATTGACCGGTCAGATTCTGCTCCATATGAAAACGGCATTATTTGCCGGCATTTTATTTGCCTCGCCTTATATTCTGTATCAAATTTTCCGTTTTATCTCTCCGGCATTGTATCATAATGAAAGGAAATATGTCCTTCGAATAATTGGTTGCGGATATATGATGTTTGTCGGGGGCATATTGCTCAGTTATTATCTGATATTCCCACTGACTTTTCGTTTCTTAGGAACTTATCAAGTCAGTGCTACCGTACAAAACATGATCACTTTGCAATCCTATATTTCTACATTACTGATATTGTCTTTGACAATGGGCATCGTCTTTGAAATGCCGGTACTATCCTGGCTATTAGCCCGACTAGGATTTCTTTCTGCTGATTTTATGCGCCATTATCGAAAACATGCGATCGTTGTTATCCTGATTGTTGCGGCCATCATTACACCGACCTCGGATATTTTCACTCTATCTTTAGTTGCACTTCCCATCTGGTTATTGTACGAAGTTAGCATTCTCTTTGTTCAGGCTACATCTCGTCACTTCAGCAATAAGGAATTTTAATAAAAAACATCTTTTTGCTTAAGAGACACTAAGCAAAGATTCAAAATCTTTATTTTCCATAATAAACCTTTGTACTCTTTTATAAAGCTATTAAATTTGTTTGCATCAGATCTAATACACCCTTAAAAACAAACATCACATTAATCTAATAAATATCTAAAACATTATGAACAAAATCAGCAAAACCTTATTGCTTTTCCTGATTTGCAGTCTGGCGTTATTTCAACCTTTGTCTGCCACGACTTTTGAATTGGGAAACCGTACTTTCCTTCTGAACGGCAAGCCCTTTGTTATCCGGGCGGCAGAAATCCATTATCCCCGAATCCCCAAAGAATATTGGGAGCATCGCATCCAGATGTGCAAGGCTATGGGGATGAACACCATCTGTCTGTATGTGTTCTGGAACATTCACGAACAGAAAATGGATGAATTTGATTTTAAAGGACAAAATGATATCCGCGAATTCTGTGAACTGGCCCAGAAGAACGGAATGTATATCATCGTGCGTCCGGGACCGTATGTCTGCGCCGAATGGGATATGGGCGGACTGCCCTGGTGGCTGCTCAAAAAGAAAGATGTCAAAATCAGAAGCAAGGAAGACGCTTTCTTTATGGAGCGTACCCGCATTTTCATGAATCGTGTGGGCAAGGAGCTCTCCCCGATGCTCTTGAGCAATGGCGGTAATATTCTGATGGTACAAGTGGAAAACGAGTATCCGAGCTTTGGCAACGACAAGGAATATCTCCGCCAGATAAAAGATATTGTCGTGGAAGCCGGATTCAAGGATGTGCAACTGTTCTCCTGTGCCTGGAGCTCCAATTTCAAGGAAACCATGCTCGACGGCGTGCTGAGTACCATCAACTTCGGTGCCGGTTCCAATATCGACGAGCAGTTCAAGATGCTGGCAGAAGATCAGCCGACCATTCCGCTGATGTGTAGCGAGTACTGGTCCGGATGGTTCGATCACTGGGGACGTCCTCATGCAACCCGCAGTGCCGACGTGATGTGCGGAAGTATGAAAGACATGCTCGAAAGAGGAATTTCCTACAGTCTGTATATGGCTCATGGAGGAACCACCTTCGGACAATGGGGCGGTGCCAATACTCCTCCCTACTCAACCATGGCCACTTCGTATGACTATGACGCTCCGATCAGTGAAGCCGGATGGGCCACAGAAAAATTCCATGCCGTACGCCAGCTTCAGGCTCAATATCTGAATGAAGGAGAAAGCATTCCTGAAAACATTCCGCAACCATACCCCGTAATCGAAATCCCGGAAATGACCCTGAACGAGGTTGCCCCTCTGTTCCAGCAACTGTCCAAACCGAAGAGCAGCAAGAAGATTCAATCTATGGAATTCTTCGACCAGGGTTGGGGACGCATCCTGTATCGCACCACTCTTCCGGCCGGAGAGAAAGGACGTCAGCTGCTCATTGATGAGGTGCACGACTGGGCATTGATTTATCTTGACGGAAAGGAAATCGGCAAGCTGGACCGCCGCAGAGGCGAAAAGACCGTCAAACTGCCGGCCACATCCCAAGAACAGACCCTGGACATTCTGGTAGAAGCAACCGGACGTGTCAACTTCGGCGAAGGTATCATCGACCGCAAGGGTATTACCGAGGCGGTTTGGTTGTGTGAAGAGGATCAGAAGACCGAACTGGAAAACTGGCAGGTGTATAACTTCCCGGTAGACTATAAGTTCCAGAAAAAGCATGACTTTGTCAAAGCGGACAAATGCAACGGTCCGGCCTGGTATCGCACCACTTTCACAGTGGACAAGCCGGGAGATACTTTCCTGGATATGTCTACCTGGGGAAAAGGTATGGTATGGGTGAACGGTAAGAATCTGGGACGCTTCTGGAAAATCGGTCCGCAGCAGACCTTATACATGCCGGGATGCTGGCTGAAAAAGGGAAAGAACGAAATCATTGTCTTTGATCTGGAAACTCCGGCCTCACCGACCATCAAGGGACTGACCCGTCCGATTCTGGATGATCTGCGTCCGGAAGAGTCGCTCTACCACCGTAAGAAGGGAGAAACCGTAGTTCTCGGTGCAGCGGATGTTGTCAAAGAAGGTACTTTTGAAAAAGGCAACAACTGGCAGACCATCAAGTTCGATCAGGCCAAAGAAGCCCGCTATTTCTGCATCGAGGCCCTGAGCAGCTTCCGCAATGACGATATGGCTTCTATCGCCGAACTGTATATTCTGGATGAAAACGGCAAGGAAATCCCACGTACGGAATGGAGCACAGCTTATGCCGATAGCGAGGAAGTGCTTTCGGAAAACTCAGACGGCGACAAAGTCTTCGACTTGCAGGAGTCTACTTTCTGGCACACCGCCTGGAGCCAGGACAAAACGGGATTCCCGCACCAGCTGATTTTAGATTTGGGCAAAACCTACACCGTCAGCGGATTCCGCTATCTGCCCCGCCCACAGAAGGATGCCCCGGCCATCATCAAAGACTACCGCATTTATCTGAGAACACAACCTTTCCAGATGAATAAAAAATAATCGTCATGAGAAACAAAAAATTTTTCCTATGGTCGCTGGCTGTCCTGATGCAGGCATCAGGATATGCCCAGCAAATACCCATGAACGTCTTTTTTGATATTCCCATCGCTTCCGGCAAACAACCGGCCTGGGGAAACAATCCCGGAGCAGCCACCGGCAGCGGACACGGCAATCTGGATCCGGAATGGGAACAAAAGACTCTGCCCATCGGCAACGGAAGCATCGGAGCGAACATCTTCGGTTCCGTAGCTACCGAGCACATCACTTTCAATGAAAAGAGCCTCTGGCGCGGTGGCCCGAACACTGCCAAGGGCGCTGATTATTACTGGAACGTAAACAAGAACTCGGCACACGTGCTGAAGGAGATCCGTCAGGCTTTTCTGGATAAGGACCAGGCAAAGGCAACGCAGCTCACTCAGGACAACTTCAACAGCGAGGTGCCTTATGAGGCAGATGCCGAAGATCCTTTCCGTTTCGGTAGTTTCACATCAGCAGGCACCTTCGACATCGAAACCGGCATTGAGGAAAAAAATATCGAAGGATATTCCCGCTCGCTTTCTTTGGATTCGGCTCTTGTCCATGTATGCTTCTCCCAAAACGGAGTGCGGTACAAACGGCAGTATTTCACCTCTTTCCCCGATCAGGTGATGGTCATCCGTTATTCCGCCTCCGAAAAAGGGAAACAGAATCTGGTATTCAAGTACACTCCCAATCCGCTTTCCAAAGGGGAATACAAAAGAAGCAAGTCCGGCAGTTTCTGCTATTCGGCCCATCTGAACAATAACGACATGCATTATGTGGTCCGTGCACAGGCCATCGCTCAGGGCGGAAAGACCTGGACGGACAAGGAAGGACGCATTCATGTGGAGCAGGCGGATGAAGTCATCTTCCTGATTTCGGCCGATACGGATTATAAAATGAATTGCAATCCGGATTTCAAGGATCCGAAAACCTATGTAGGCGTAAAACCGCTGGAAACCACCCGCAACTGGATGGACAAGGCATCGGAGAAGACTTTTGAAGACTTGCTGCAACGCCACTATCAGGACTATGCCGGACTGTTCCGGCGCACGGTGTTCGAAGTCAATCCTTCTTTCAATACCGAAGTACGCAAACTGTCCACACCGGAACGGATTACCCGATACCGTACCGGCGCTCCCGATTATGAACTGGAGAGCATGTACTACCAGTTTGGCAGATATCTGCTCATCTCCAGCTCCCGTCCGGGCGATCTGCCGGCCAATCTGCAAGGCATCTGGCACAACAATATCGACGGTCCCTGGCGCATAGATTACCACAACAACATCAACGTGCAGATGAACTACTGGCCGGCCTGCCCGACCAATCTGGCCGAATGCGAATGGCCGCTGATTGACTTTATCCGCACGTTGGTCAAACCCGGAGAGCATACCGCACAGGCTTATTTCGGAGCCCGTGGATGGACGGCTTCCATCTCGTCCAACATCTTCGGTTTCACCACTCCGTTGCGCGACAAGGATATGTCGTGGAACTTCTCGCCGGTAGCCGGTCCGTGGCTGGCCACTCATGTGTGGGACTACTACGATTATACACGCGATCTGGACTTCCTGAAGAATATCGGCTACGATCTGATCAAGGGAGGTGCCGAGTTTGCCACGGATTATCTGTGGAAGAAACCGGACGGTACTTATACCGCAGCCCCATCCACCTCACCGGAACACGGACCGATTGACGAAGGAGCCACCTTCTCGCATGCGGTTATCCGGGAGATCCTGACGGATGCCATCGAAGCCAGCAAGGTGCTTCAGACGGATGAAGAGGAACGGAAGGAATGGGAAACGGTTCTGGAAAAACTCAAACCGTACCAGATCGGAAGATACGGACAGCTGATGGAATGGTCACAGGACATTGACGACCCGCGCGACGAACACCGCCATGTGAACCATCTGTTCGGACTGCATCCGGGACATACCATCTCGCCCGTCACCACACCGGAACTGGCACGTGCCTCACGCGTCGTACTGGAACATCGTGGCGACGGTGCTACCGGCTGGAGTATGGGCTGGAAACTGAACCAGTGGGCCCGTCTGCACGACGGAAACCGCTCTTACACCCTCTACGGCAATCTGTTGAAAAACGGTACGAACGCCAACCTGTGGGACAGTCACCCGCCTTTCCAGATTGACGGTAACTTTGGGGGAACAGCCGGCGTTACGGAAATGCTGTTGCAAAGCCATATGGGCTTTATCCATCTGCTTCCAGCCCTGCCGGACGTATGGCACGAAGGCAAGCTCACCGGAGCCTGTGCCCGCGGTAATTTCGTGGTCGACTTGTATTGGAAGGACAACAACCTGACCCGCGCCGTGATCCATTCCCGTTCGGGCGGTCCTTGCTTCGTGCATTACAAAGGGCAGCGGCTTACTTTCGATACCCAACGTGACCAGAAATACACATTGAGTTATCAGAACGGAAAATTAGCCGTAAAATAGACTTCAAAAAATCATTCTGATAAAATAAGAAAATCCTTTCGATGTTTTTTCAATTCATCGAAAGGATTTTTTATGATCATCTTTTTGGTATGAAATTTATAATCATGATCCGAGCAAGGTTCACTAACCTCGGATAATGGCATCAATACTTTGCAGCTCTTCTTCATCAAAAGTAGTCTGCTGCAAAGCTTTCAGGTTATCGGCCAACTGTTCCACCGAACTGGCACCCACAATCACCGAAGTGACTTTCTCGTCACGAAGCAACCAGGCCAGCGCCATCTCGGCCAGTGTCTGTCCGCGGCGAGCCGCCAGATCATTCAACTGCGACACTTTGGTGAGCAATTCTTCCGTGAGCGTTTCCTTTTTCAGAAAACCGCCACGCGCCACACGCGAATCTTTAGGAATACCTGTCAGATAGCGGTCAGTCAGCACTCCCTGTGCCAAAGGAGAGAAAGCGATGAAACCGGTACCGTGATCCACAGCATCCTGAATGATTGACTCTTCTTCAGGCGCACGGTTCAGCAGATTGTAACGTCCCTGATACAGCAGGCAAGGCACTTTCTCGGCTTTCAGATAGCGGTAAGCCTCCAGTGCCTGCTCCCGAGGATATTTGGAAATGCCCACATACAGTGCTTTACCCTGATGTACGATATCAGCCAATGCCTGCATGGTTTCCTCCAGCGGTGTATCCGGGTCATAACGATGGGAATAGAACACATCCACATAGTCCAGCTGCATCCGCTTCAGACTTTGGTTCAGGCTGGCAAAGAGATGTTTGCGCGATCCCCACGTGCCGTAAGGTCCCGGCCACATATCGTGTCCGGCCTTGGTGGAGATAAACAGCTCATCACGATAAGGACGCAAGGAACTTTGCATCACCTGTCCGAAGGTCTCTTCGGCCGATCCAAACGAAGGCCCGTAATTATTGGCCAGATCAATATGGGTGATTCCCTGATCAAAGGCAAAATGCAACTTGCGACGACTGTTGGCCAGCGTGTCCACATCGCCGAAATTATGCCACAGGCCCAAAGATATCTCGGGCAACAGCACTCCGCTCCGTCCACAACGGCGGTAATTCATGCCACTTTCATAACGGCTTTCCGAGGCCGCATAAACCGGTTCTGTCATCATATTCTTTTTTTATATTATCATCCTTTTAATCGGTCAGTTCCGCATACTCGGCACGTGCCTCACGCAACAAGTCGGCCGGATCCAGCTTGATCTGCAAACCGCGCTGACCTGCGCTGATGTAAATATAAGGATACTGCTCGGCCGTGTGATGTATGTAAGTAGGAAAATGTTTTTTCATTCCGATGGGCGAACAGCCGCCACGGATATATCCCGTTACGGGCAACAGTTCTTTCATCGGGAGCAGTTCGCATTTTTTGTTTCCGCTCACTTTGGCGGCACGCTTCAGGTCAATCTCCTGATCACCAGGCACCACACATACAAAGTACCCGCTTTTCTCTCCGTGAAGCACAATGGTCTTGAACACCTGCTCCACATTCTCCCCCAGACTGGCCGCTACATGCACGGCACTCAGGTCCGACTCGTCCACCTCGTAAGGAATCAGTTCATAACTCACTTTGGCCTTGTCCAGCAGACGGGCCACATTAGTCTTGTTAATCTTTTCTTTTGCCATAAAGCACTTCCTTTAAAAATTTAGGTGTGTATCCCACGGTACGTTCGGCCACTTCCTCAGGAGTTCCGCACGAAAGCAGTTCGCCTCCGCCACGACCTCCGTCGGGTCCCATATCAATAATGTAATCGGCACTCTTGATCACATCCAGATTGTGTTCGATGACAATCACCGTATTGCCTTTTTCCACCAGACGGTTCAGTACACCAAGCAACACACGGATGTCCTCAAAATGCAGACCGGTAGTCGGCTCATCCAATATATACAGCGTCTTACCGGTATCTTTCTTCGACAGCTCGGTAGCCAGTTTCACACGCTGGCTCTCACCACCTGACAAAGTGGTTGACGACTGTCCCAGACGGATATAGCCCAAGCCCACATCCTGCAACACCTTGATCTTGTTCAGAATCACCGGCTGGTTCTCAAAGAACTCCACAGCCTGATTGATGGTCATGTCCAGCACATCGGCAATGGACTTGCCTTTGAAACGCACCTCCAGCGTCTCACGGTTATAGCGTTTTCCGCGACAAACCTCGCAAGGCACATATACATCGGGCAGGAAGTTCATCTCGATGGTCTTATAACCGTTACCGCCACAGGCCTCGCAGCGTCCGCCTTTTACGTTGAAAGAGAAGCGTCCGGGCTTGTAACCACGGATCTTCGCTTCGGGAAGACTGACGAACAGGGCACGGATGTCGTTGAACACTCCGGTATAAGTGGCCGGATTGGAACGCGGAGTGCGCCCCAGCGGCGACTGGTCTACATTGACCACCTTGTCAATATATTCAATGCCGTGAATGGCGGTATAAGGTTCCGGCTCGCGTAACGAACGGTAGAAATGATGCGACAGAATGGGTTGCAGCGTATCGTTGATCAATGTAGACTTACCGCTTCCGGATACGCCCGTCACACAGATAAAGGTTCCTAACGGAAATTCCACATTCACATTCTTCAGATTATTTCCCCGGGCACCTTCCAGACGGATCACGTTTCCGTTTCCCTTGCGGCGCTCGGCCGGTATCTCGATCTGCTGCTTGCCGTTCAGATATTGCGACGTCATGGTGTCGGTCTGGAGCATGGCTTGGGGCGTACCCTGAAAGACCACATTACCTCCGTTGCGTCCGGCCTTCGGTCCCATATCCACGATATAGTCGGCCTGCTCCATCATCTCTTCGTCGTGCTCCACCACAATCACGGTATTGCCCGTGTCGCGCAGTTCCTTGAGCGAATGGATCAGCTTGCGGTTGTCCCGCTGATGCAGACCGATACTGGGCTCGTCCAGAATATAAAGCACATTGACCAGCTGCGAACCGATCTGGGTGGCCAGACGGATGCGCTGGCTCTCCCCACCCGACAGAGATACCGAAGTACGGTTCAATGCCAGATAGTCCAGTCCCACATCGAGCAGGAATTTCAGTCGGGTACGGATTTCCTTCAGAATTTCCGGAGCAATGCGCCGCTGGCGGTCGGTGAGGCGTTCCTCCAATCCCTGCATCCATTCATAAAGTTCCGAGATGTCCATTTCCGACAGATCGGCGATATTCTTTCCGTCGATAAAGAAATGCAGGGCCTCGCGGTTCAACCGTTTGCCGTGACACTCCGGACAGCAGGCCACCTTGGAGAACTGCTCCATCCAATTCTGGGCTGCGGCCGAATCATCAGCCTCATAAAGCGTTTCCATATATTTGATTACGCCATCATAGCGCACAAAATAATCCGAAGAAGTCTGGATAAGCGAAGCCTTGATCTTCAGCTTCTCCATCGACCCGTAAAGCAGCTCGTTCATTGCTTCTTCCGGCAATTCTGCCAGAGGAGTCTTCAGCGTAGCATCATAACGCGCCAGCAGAGCTTCTATCTGCCAGAAGATCATGCAGTTCTTATATTTACCCAAAGGCAGAATACCCCCTTCATGTACCGATAGGGATTTGTCAGGACAGATCTTGTCTTCGTCTATCAGATTCACATAACCCAGTCCCTTACAGCGCGGACAGGCTCCCTGAGGAGAATTGAACGAGAAGTTATGCGGTGCCGGATCCCGATAGGCAATACCCGATACCGGACACATCAGACGCTTGCTGTAATGACGCACCTCTCCACTGTCAGCGTCCAGAATCATGATCAGTCCGTCACCATGATGCATGGCCGAAGAAAGGCTGTCGCGCAAACGCTTGTCGTCCGTCTGTTCCACACGCAGTTTGTCCACCACAATCTCAATATTATGATTTTTGTAGCGGTCCAGTTTCAGTTCCTGAATCAGCTCGCGTATCTCACCGTCCACACGCGCATAAAGAAATCCCTTGCGACGGATCTGTTCGAACAGTTCCTTATAATGTCCCTTACGGTTGCGCACTACGGGAGCCAACAGATAAATCCGCTTGCCGGCATACTGTTCCTGAATGAGCTGCTGAATCTGTTCTTCAGTATATTTTACCATCGGCTCACCGGACAGATAGGAATAGGCTGCTCCCGCCCGGGCATAAAGCAAACGCAGAAAATCATAAATCTCCGTAGTGGTACCCACCGTAGAACGGGGATTCTTGTTCGTAGTCTTCTGCTCGATAGAGATCACCGGACTCAGACCGGTAATCTTGTCCACATCCGGACGCTCCATATTACCCAAAAAATTCCGGGCATAGGCCGAAAATGTTTCGATATAACGACGCTGCCCTTCAGCAAAAATCGTATCGAAAGCCAACGAAGACTTTCCGCTACCGCTCATACCAGTGATCACGGTCAGGCTGTTGCGGGGAATCTCCACATCAATATTTTTCAGGTTATGCACCCGGGCGCCGAACACCTGAATCTTCTCTGTCTCCTGTTGCACTGTATTCATCATCTTATTCTGCATCCGTCGTTCCTCCTTCTCCGGAATATCCGGTCAGTACATTGACATCCTTTCTGATATTGAATTTCCGTCCGTCGGCTCCTTCGGCCTGTACCACTACATAATACACGCCGTCCCGTGCCGTGCGTCCGTTGATTTTTCCGTCCCATCCTTCGGCCGGATTGGTCCAGGTATACACTTTCTGTCCCCAGCGGGTAAAGACTGTTGCCTTGAACTTCACGATAGAGCGATACCCTTCCTTGGCCTTGTACACATCATTGAATCCGTCTCCGTTGGGTGAAAAAGCATTGGGAAATTCCAGTTTGGACTGACTGACTGACACCACAAAAGGCTCTCCGCCTCCGTCGGGATAACGGATCGTATCCGTGTCTTGCACAAAAGTCACATAGAGCTGCACATAGAACGTACCGCTCTGTGTAAAAGTATATTCCATTTCCCGGTCAAAACGGTCCACCAGCGGCGCGTTTTCCTGTCCGGCCTTGAAGATACGCCATTCGTAATGGGCTGAATACAATCCCTGATCCGTCACCTCAGCCGAGAAATATCCGGTAATGGGCGCCGACTGCTCTTCTGAGGCGTCTTCAATCTCTTCTCCTTCAGAAGTGACATAACGGGCCGTCGGTGTAACATTAGGATAAACATTCTGGGCCTTCAGGCAGAAAGGCCCTAAAAGAAAGAAAACGAAAACAATCCAATTCAAAATTCGATTCATAAGTCATTATATTTATGCAAAAATAGCATTTCCCGTTGAATTAACCACTTTTTTTGTGTACTTTTGTCCGCATAAAATTAGTTTTACATGAAGCACATCAAATCGTTTTTTGCCCTGCTGGCATCCTGGAGCCTGTATGCCACAGTTTCTTGGGCTCAGACCCCGTTCTTCACCCATACGGTTGAAGCGGGGGAAACGGTCTATTCCATTTCCAAAATCTACCATGTCAGTACGGAAGATATCTATACACTGAATCCGGAAACCCGCAACGGTCTGCGCAGTGGTACAACGCTGAAAATTCCGCAAAACAAGGCGGACCAGAAGTTCTCGCGCTTTCACACCATAGCCAAAGGAGAAACCCTCTATCAGCTCACCCAGCTTTATAAGGTATCGGCCGAAGAGATCTGTCTGGCCAATCCTGGCCTGACCGCTTCGAACTTCAAGGTGGGAGAAGTGGTGGTAATCCCTCCTTCAAATGCCTCTTCCGTATCCCAAAATACTACGGCATCCAATGCTCTCAGTGTTCTGAACAAAGGTTGTCGGGAGATGCATCGGGTCAAGCGGCGTGAAACCCTCTACAGTATAGCGCGCGACTATGAAATCACAACCGAACAGCTCATTCAGGCCAACCCGGAAATGAAAGATCCGGACTATAAACTGAAAAAGGGCAGTTTCGTGTGTATCCCTTATCCGGAAACCGCCCGCAAACAGCCTACCAACCAGGAACTTTTTCCTCAACAGTCCGGACCGGAGAAAATGCAGCAGATCACCATGGGAGTCCTGTTGCCTCTGACTCAGAAAAACAGTGAAGGGGAAAAGATGATCGAGTTTTACCAGGGACTGCTTCTGGCTGTAGAGGACCTGAAGAATCAGGGCACCTCAGTCACCGTCTATACATACGACTGCGGCAAAAGCGTGAGCGACATGAAGAGCGCACTGACTCGTCCGGGTCTGTCCGGTGCCGATATCATCTTCGGCCCGCTGGCCTCAGCACAGATACCGGTTTTGGGTGATTTCTGCAAGCAGAACAAGATCAAGCTGGTAATTCCGTTCACATCTCAGTGTGATGAAGTGTACAAGAATCCCTACCTGTATCTGTCAAATGTTCCGAAAAGCATGTTGTTCGAAGAGACCTACCGTCTTCTCCAAAGCCAGTTTGCGAACGACCACTTTATCATCTGGAACTGTGGCGGTGAAAAGGAAGACGACCGGGAATTCATCAGCGGGTTGAAAAAGAAACTCAAAGCCTATGGCATTTCTTACAAGGAGGCGGCAGCCGGAAGCGACGCTCTCAAGGCACAGATGTCTTCTGCAAAAAAGAATATCATTGTTCCGACTTCATCCACACTGAAGAGCCTGAACAGCCTTACCGGTGAACTGAACAGCCTGAAAACAAGCGCTCCGGAATACCGGTTCAGTCTGTTGGGCCATCCGGAATGGCAAATCTATACCGCCAGCCAGCTGGACAACTTCTTCCGCTTCGACACCTATATCTATTCTTCTTTCTATAAGAATATGAACAAGTCAGCCTGTGGTCCTTTCGAAAGACGCTTTGAAAAAGACTTCCATGCCGGACTGCAGAACACCTTCCCCAGTTTTGGAATGCTGGGCTATGATCTGGGACGCTTTTTCCTGTTGGGACTGTCTGACTACGGAAGCGGCTTCAACAGCAAAATCAGTTCACTGAAAACCGCTCCGCTGCAAAATGACTTTCACTTTCAGCGGACAAGCAACTGGAGCGGCTTCATCAACAAAAAGACGGAACTGATCCATTACACACCGCAAAAGAAAATTGACGTTATCGAATTTACCAAGCAATAATGAAAAGACGCACCGTATTCTTACTGTCTTGTCTGTTGGCGCTTCCGGCCACTCTCCGGGCTCAGGTAGGCGATCCCCGCAGAGATCTGGCCATCGGATTCAATGCCGGCGCCACCATGAACATGGTCACCTTTACACCGACCATCAAACAGAATCTGAAACCGGCCTTCTCTGGTGGATTGACTCTTCGCTATACCTGCGAAAAATATTTCAAAAGTCTCTGCGCCTTTCAGGTGGAGCTCAACTATGCCAATCTGGGCTGGGAAGAGCTGATCGAAACCAGCAGTGATACCTACAGCCGCGACATGCACTACATCCAGATGCCGGTACTGGCACGTATGGGTTGGGGTTACGAAGAGAAAGGAGCCATGTTTTATGTCGTGGCCGGACCGCAGTTGGGCTATTGCATTGCCGACCGGGAACACCGCGGAGGAGCTTTCAGCGAGGAAACTCTGAACAAACGCCCCAATAAAGTGACCCAACAGTATGGTAAGGCCATTGACCGCCCGTTTGATTATGGAATTACAGCCGGTCTGGGACTTGAGGTCAACACCCGTAAGGTCGGCCACTTCATGCTCGAAGGCAGATACTATTTCGCTCTGAGTGACATATACAACAATGGTAAGCGCGATCCGTTCTCCCGCTCGGCCAACGGCACGATTGTAGCGAAAGTAACTTACCTTTTTGATATCTTAAAGAAAAAAAAATAGGATGCACCGCAGTGCATCCTATTTTTTATATATCCCTTTTGTATTACCGTAACCGATCCAGTGAACGGACAATCATTTCATCCTTCATCACTGCCCGGAAAGCCAGATAGTCCAAAATCAGGGCAACAGCCGGCAGACAGGCGCTCCAGCCCAAGGCAAAAGTGCCCCATTCCTTTGCCAGAATAAAGGCAAAGACACCATAGGCAATATAATAGCCAATCAGCAACAGGGCATTGAAAATAATCATGCGCACCTGCAACATTCTCTTTTTGAACAGGAAGATGCAGACAAAGGAAGAAACAGCCACCACCAGCAACAGGGCAAACAAGGCCCAGGGTGCGTATACGGCCTCCCCTTTCACAGGAGCGATATACAGATTATACAGTTCGGCTGTCAGCAGTCCGTCCTGCAGAAACCGTCCTACCGGCAGACAGAGGGCAACCACGGCCAGCACGGTGATGAGGAACAGATAAACCGTTTGAATTCTCTGAATCATAAGGCTGGTTTCGCTAATTACTCAATAGTCTCTTTGGCCGGGTTACGGAAATAAACCTTACCCTCGATAAACTCTTGCGTGGCAATCAGGGTTGGCTTCGGAAGTTTCTCGTAATAACGGGAAATCTCGATCTGCTCGCGGTTCTCGAAAACCTCGTCCAGACTGTCACTGACAGAAGCAAACTCCTGCAGTTTCTTGGACAGTTCATTTTTGATGTCTACAGAAATCTGGTTGGCACGCTTGCCGATGATGACCACACTTTCGTAAATGTTACCTGTTTCATCACACAGGTCCATAATGTTACGGGTCACTGTGTTGGTTGCCGCATTCGTTTTTTTGTAATCCATAATGATATTATTAATTGCTGTTTTATTCTTTTACTTGTTTCTGTGCATGAGCCAGAATGGAACGGGCTTCTGACAGATATTTTGATTCGGGAAAATCATTCTCAAAGGCATAGTACTCGTCAATAGTTGCCCGGTAACGCTCTTCCTGTTTCTCCAGCACACTCTGTCGGGCCAGATGATACTTGGCACGCAGCAGCATGATGCTCAGTTCTTCCCGTCGTCCGGTACTGGCATAAGGATATTCGTTCAGCGCGTTCTGTGCGGTCACGATACAAGCCTCATAGTTACTGCCGCCGTAGGCGCAGTTACCCATATAAGTACCCAGATCATAATAGAGCTTGGCCGCCAGAAACTCTTTCTCCACCAGTTTGTCCTGCAGTTTCAGAATCATATCCTGAGTCTGTGCCTTCAGGCGGGTGTAGGGATACAGGTCGAGAAAGTCCTGAAACTCCTTGATGGCTTCCAGAGTGTTCATCTGGTCCAGACGGGCATCGGGAATTCCGTCAAACAAAGATCTTCCGGCATAGTAACGGGCTTCTTCCACATACTGTCCTTTCGGATAAGACTGATAGTACTTTTTAAAGTAAGTCGCCGCGGTTTCCACATTGCCGGCACAGTACTCCGACATGGCCAGCATATAGAGCGATTCCTCACCGTAGACAGATCCCTTGAGCACGGCCATCATGTCTCCCAGAAGCTGGGCCGCCTTGGAATATTGCCCTTCTACAAAATAGGCTTTGGCAGCCTCGTATTTATATTCGCTGTTTGTTGTTTTCAGAACCTGGTTGTATTCGTTACACGAAGTCAGCAGCAGGGTTCCGCAAAACACTCCTAAGAAAATCCGTTTCATATGATACAAATTGAGTTGCAAAATTATCAATTTTCAGTCACTTATGCAATTAATTTTTGCAAAAAAATAAAGCGTCGGACAGACAATGGTCTGTAAGTTTCATTAATTTTGCAAGTCCGTAAGAATATGGATTCCGAAAATTAAGTTTCCGTAAAAGATGAAAACGATATGCCTAATTTTGAATTGATCGCAGACTACCGGCCTACGGGCGACCAGCCCGAGGCAATTGCCCAGCTCACCGAAGGGGTACTTCAGGGTACCCCCGCACAGACCCTTCTGGGCGTAACGGGTTCGGGCAAGACATTTACCATAGCCAACGTCATCCGAAACATCAACAAGCCGACACTCATCCTGAGCCACAACAAGACGCTGGCAGCCCAACTCTACGGCGAGTTCAAGAGTTTTTTCCCGAACAATGCCGTCGAATACTATGTGTCTTATTATGATTACTACCAGCCCGAGGCTTATATCCCTTCTACCGACACATATATCGAAAAGGACCTGGCCATCAACGAGGAAATCGACAAGCTGCGTTTGGCGGCCACTTCAGCCTTGCTGTCAGGACGCAAGGATGTCATCGTGGTGTCTTCTGTCAGCTGCATCTACGGCATGGGAAATCCGGCCGCCTTCTACGATAATGTGATCGATGTGAAGCGCGGAGCCTTGCTCGACCGTAATGTACTGCTGCGCCGTCTGGTAGACTCCCTCTATCAGCGCAACGACCTGGAGCTCGGACGGGGTTGTTTCCGGGTGAAGGGAGATACGGTGGATATTGCCCTGGCCTATACGGACCACATTCTGCGCATCACGTTTTGGGACGACGAGATCGAAAGCATCGAAGAAGTCGACCCGGTCAGCCTGCTCCGTCTGGGCAGTTTTGAGGAATATAAGATCTACCCGGCCAATCTGTTTATGACGACCAAGGAAAGCGTCCAGTCGGCCATTCACCAGATCGAGGATGACCTGCACAAACAGGTGACCTATTTCGAGGAAATCGGCAAACCGTTCGAAGCCAAGCGGATTTACGAGCGGGTTACCTACGACATGGAAATGATCCGCGAACTGGGCCATTGCAGCGGCATCGAGAACTATTCCCGCTATTTTGACGGACGCGAACCGGGCACCCGCCCCTACTGTCTGCTGGATTTCTTCCCCGAGGATTTTCTCATCGTCATCGATGAAAGCCACGTGTCGGTACCGCAGATCAATGCCATGTATGGAGGTGACCATGCCCGAAAAAAGAATCTGGTGGAATACGGATTCCGGCTGCCTGCAGCCATGGACAACCGTCCGCTTAAATTCGAAGAATTCCAGCAGTTGGCCCGACAGGTAATTTATGTATCGGCCACTCCTGCCGACTATGAACTGCAACAGAGCGAAGGCATTGTCGTAGAGCAGGTCATCCGTCCTACTGGACTGCTTGATCCGGTCATTGAAGTACGGCCCAGCATGAATCAGGTGGACGATCTGATGGAAGAGATCCAGCAGCGCATCGAGCGCGACGAGCGTGTACTGGTCACCACCCTCACCAAGCGCATGGCCGAAGAACTGACCGATTATTTCCTCAAGCACGATATCCGCACCAACTATATCCACAGCGATGTGGACACCCTCGAACGGGTGCAGATCATGGACGACCTGCGTGCCGGACGCTTTGACGTGCTGGTAGGCGTAAACCTGCTGCGCGAGGGACTCGACCTTCCGGAAGTGTCGCTCGTCGCCATTCTGGATGCCGACAAAGAGGGATTCCTGCGCTCCCACCGCTCACTCACACAGACTGTAGGCCGTGCCGCACGTAATGTCAACGGAAAAGCCATCATGTATGCCGACCGCATCACCGAGAGCATGCAGCGCACCATTGACGAGACCAACCGCCGGCGTGAAAAGCAGCTCCGCTACAACGAGGAGCATCACATCACTCCCCAACAGATCCGGAAAGCCCGTAAAATGACCGATCTGATTCAAGCCAACAATGAGGCACAGGCCGAAAGCCGGGCCTATATTGTCGAGGAAAAGCCGCTCAAGGCCGCCGATCCGATCCTGGAATACATGAATCGCGAACAACTGGAAAAAAGCATTGCCAAAACCCGGAAACAGATGCAGGAAGCCGCCAAGAATCTCGATTTCGTGGCCGCCGCCCATTTCCGCGACGAAATGCTACGCATGGAAGAACTGCTGCAGGACAAGGAATCCTGACAGTTCCCTTCTGTCATACAACATACCGGAAGAGCCTGATCCTGCTCCCTCAAGGAAGCTGATCAGGCTCTTCTCCGTTTTTTATCTTAATAATCTTAGAAAGTCCACTTGCAGGCCAGGGTCGGAATCGCATAGAAACGGTTATTCATTCCCTTAACCGGATACACAAAATTATTGCTGATTTCCACCTCAGTACCCACACTCAGTTTGAAATCATCGCTCACCCGCTTCAGCGGAGCCAGATTAAACCAGAACTGAGGCTCGCTCAACACAATCAGATTACCGTCCACGGCATTGTCATGCCATACATCCAGAAATCCGCTGAACGTACAGAGTCCTTTTGCAAAAGTATTGCGCCACACCCCGGTCACCTGCCAGGAGTGCTTGTTCTGCGCATGCTTGGCCAGATATTTGTACATCACCTGTACCGAAACACCCTTGGAAAAATCCTTGCTGTTCCAATTATAGGCCGGACCCACCAGATAAGCGTCATTGAAGGATCCGAAACTGTTCAGTCCGCCGTTATACTCCACATGGGCGGCAATCGGCGCCTTCCAGAATTGCAACTCACGGGAAATTTCTCCATAAGCCCCCCGCACGGCGTTGTCGCTCCAATCGGCGTCAATAAAGAAGTAGGTACTACCCCACTTGTCGGCTGTAAAGTTCTCAACGGTTGCTGTCAGACGCTGACGGTTGTCCAAATCTCCACCGTACATCGTATGACCCAGGTCGTAATGTAACTGGACGTTGAGCTGTGCAGCACAACTGAGCGCACCGGCCACAAAGGCAGATGCCATAAATACTCTTTTTTTCATTACTTTTATTTAAAAATTAACGCGACAAAGGTAGCGCTTTTCCCACAAAGCACCAAATCCCCCTTGTATTATTATCGCAGAACATTTATTTATTATAATAAGGAGTAACGGAAGGCATCCAAAAAAAATGCGTTTTTTTTGAGAAAAAAGTGCCGAAAAATTTGCAGATTCAAAAAAAGTGCGTACCTTTGCACTCGCAATCGGGAAACAAACACTGACAAGTTAAAAACAACAGGTTTCCTGAAAGTCAAGAGGGCGTTTAGCTCAGCTGGTTCAGAGCATCTGCCTTACAAGCAGAGGGTCGGCGGTTCGAATCCGTCAACGCCCACAACCTCTTACAATTGGCTCCCTAGCTCAACTGAATAGAGCATCTGACTACGGATCAGAAGGTTACAGGTTTGAATCCTGTGGGAGTCACTAAAGAGCGGGTAGTTACCAGAGTGGCCAAATGGGGCAGACTGTAAATCTGCTGGCTTATGCCTTCGGTGGTTCGAATCCATCACTACCCACACTACTAAATGCGGAAATAGCTCAGTTGGTAGAGCACGACCTTGCCAAGGTCGGGGTCGCGAGTTCGAGCCTCGTTTTCCGCTCCACTTCCACTGGTGCGTTAGTTCAGTTGGTTAGAATACATGCCTGTCACGCATGGGGTCACGGGTTCGAGTCCCGTACGCACCG
>CALUIU010000003.1 GCA_944320795.1 Candidatus Paraprevotella stercoravium
TTTAATTTACTAAATATCAACAATATGCACAACTTTTTATTCATAAATCTTTTATCAATTTAATTCCGCCAACGGGTAAGCAACCGTAATGATAGACAATTCATCCTTTCTAGGACTCTTCCGGTTTACAGTAATTGTTGTACGTGCTGTACTCTGGTTGAAAGAGTTTTTGAAAGCATCTTCCAGCTTGTCTGCAAATTTCTTCAAACCTTCATTATCATCAGGAGAAGGAATGGAAACCAATATCGCTTTTTTGTTGATACTAGCCGGATTTGTCGGACTCAAATTACCTTCATTATTACGCAAATGAAGCTGTATCTGATCATTATTCAGTTTCAAATAAACTCCACTCTGATTAACAATCTTAGAAGCAAATGCCTTAATGTCATCATCAGTCTTCAATTTTTGCTGTAACTGAGTCAGAATATTCAGGCCCAATACTTTCTTGTCACTTTCTGCCTTCTGATCGTGTTTTTCCTTCACAATCTGTGACAATCGAATATCGAAAGCATCCTTGATATCATCAATAGTGATACTGTTTGACAAGTTACCAAAGTTAATGAAGTCTTCATTCGGCAGGATAGAAGCCCGTAACTGACGGGAAATCTCCGGCATAGTCACCTTATCCGTAATGATTTCCACTTCAAATTCACTCATAGCCTCATCCTCACTCACCTCAATAATGGCTCCCTTCATGTCCTCCAGTCCCTTATTGATCTTACGTTGTGCGGCAACCAAACGCTCCGTTTCGTCAATGGCATCATTAATTTTCTGTCCGAAAGCAGAAATATCCGAATCCATCTTACCAATCTCAATCAATACCTTAGCAGCCAGCTTCTTAGCAAACTCCCAAGCGATCAATTTGGTTTTTGAAACATAATAATCCGTAAGAATGGTCTGGTGATCAGCATACAAACGGGCACCTTTATTCACCATGCGCTGCAAAATACCCAATCCGCTCCATTCTTCAACATTAGCTCCACGGTCATGATCGCAAGCATCATAAATGCCCTTCTCATCATTAGCCTTCTTCTCCAGATCAATACGGATATCATTCAGATGCTCCAACAATAATTTGGAAACTTTCTGCAATTCTACGATAGAAACATCACCGACTTTCCATTTCTCAAAAAGTTCCAACTCAACCTTATGACGAATTTCACGGGCCATCTCCGGAATAGCACGTTCTTTGCCTCGATAAAATGCTTCTACACCTTCTTCACGGAAGTGCTGCACAAAGAAATCATTCATAATATTATCGAGTTCATTCAAAGGACAATCTGCCTTCTTGGCATCCTCTGCATAACCGATGGCCTTATCATGCCAATAATCATTAAATGAAGGATAATCTGTATCCGACTCCAGAATCTTATATTCCAAAGTAAGATGCAGATCATCAAGCATCCACTTACTCAAATTATCATCATTCAGATACTCCTTACGATAATCCTTATTTCTTTCTTCATTAACAAATCCCTGATTTTCACGCCAGTTATTATATTTAAACTGGAAAAGGACATTCTCTCCAACCTGATAGGTGATATGTTTCAGGATACGCAATTCCGGATACATCACACGCTTGATTCCAAAAGAATTAATTTTCTTCGTACGTGCAACCGGAATACGACCATCTGCTCCCGGAATTCCGGCTTCATCAAATTCCAGAGCAAAATCATCCATATTCTCAAAATTATATGCACGAATCATATCTCCATTAACCTGGTCTTCCTCATTAACAAAGAAAATTCGGGCAAAAAGATAATCACTGACTATCTTGGGAAGTTCCGTAAGGGAATTGATGGTAACCCCATTTTCATTCACATTGCTATATACCGTCAAACCGTCTGCCACTCCTTTGATACGATCGTTATAAAGCTTCAGTTCTCCCATACCGGTTACATCCTGAGGACACCAACGACCTGTCTGAAGAGCATTCAACTCGTTCATGGCAGCATAACCATTCTGATAATAACGGCCTTGATCCATATCACTCTTCGGCAGATTCATCTCAGGAATCATCACATAAGCCAGAATCTTGGCATTCGGAAAAGCTTTTCTAGATTGGGTAATGACGTCAACAACAGAACCAGAGCCCGTACCACCGCACAAACCGGCAAAGATATGAATGGTAGTTTCATTACTATTAGCTGAAACCTGTTCACAACGAGCATAAGCATCTCGCAAACTGTTTACATAACCTACCGCATTGGCAGCAAACAACAAGCGGCCGGCACGACGTTTCTGTCCTGCGGCCTGTCCCAATGAACCGATAGCGGATTTTACCGCAGTCACATTGTTAACTATACCTTTCACTGATGGATAATTACCAATATGATCCAGGATATGCTCTACATCAACAGCCTTAATATTCAAGAACTCATTATTCGTAAAGGATGCATCCTGCCCCATTACTCTGAAATCTGGACGAGCCTTACCGTCCTTCGGCATCATTTCGTCTGTAGAATCTACATAAAGTAAGGAAACAGGTTGCTGTCTCCGCTCATCTTGAGTAGGAAACTCCTCAAACATACGCATCTTAAAGGCACGCAAGATTTTTCCACCCGTACCTCCCAAACCAACCAAAATATGGTTGCTATTACAATAACTCTTCGTCATATCTGATATATTAAGTTAATCAAAATAAAATAAAGTATTATCTACGATAATTTGCACGTCTGCGCTGCTGTCCTGTTGTCCGAGAACGGTTTGTTGTAGCAACACTTCCTCTTTTTCTCGAATAGCCCTGGTTAAAGGAAATTGTCTTGATCACAATAACAGCGCCTATAATTACAAAAAGCAAACTCCAACCAATACGACGCAAAATGAAATAATTCATATAACTACGCAACTCATCGGACATGGCTGACGCTATCGTGGAGGGAGTATGCCCCTCAAAATCAGCTAAGTTCACATAATAACCGACTAACGGCCATTCCATACTGATTTCATCTAACAGAGCCTGACTATCTTCCTGAGTAAATATCGTATTCTCCGGAATTGGTGCTACCATTCTATTGATGGCATATTCCACATCATCACAATAAGATTTTATGGTAACCGCTCCACAAAGTAATATCGACTGAAAGGAAAGAAAAAAGAACAAAACAGCTCCTACTAAAAAGCTCATAGGAGTAAAATTACCTTTTTTCCACCATAAACGAATGAGCACAAACATCAGAACAATGCCCAAAACAGTCAGTAGTATTCCCAAAAAGATACTTCCAATTGAATACATAAAAATATTTATCAATGCTCCCATAACCTTTGTTGATATATTTGTATTCTAAAACAAGATTCTTACTTTAATAAAGTATTTTAATTTATCAAGTAATACCAAAATGCATAAAAAATATGTATTCGGCTATCTTTTGACAAAAATAGAGATAAAAACAGTATTATTTACTTAAAACAAGGTTGTTCCTAAAACACAAATCCTTGTTTTTGTAAAAACAAAGAGAACTATAGTTCTGAATAAAGTACTACACAAGACTCAAAAACTATAAAAATTAATCAAATATTACAATAAAATTAAGTAGCCCTCCTGATTCCTTTGTAAAGAATCAGGAGGGCTACTTTGTTTTCAAATGTATATAAATCCGAATTAAAAGAGATACAGCTTCATTGTCCCCCAAAAAAACAAAACAATATCTATAATTCTATAAGACAGGTTATTAGTATTATATTTCTGATAAGATACGTAATAAATTGAACTTACTTCACTTTATCATCAGCATAAAGGAAATAAACCTTCAGAACCCCTTTCACTTCGGTCTTCTTCCCTTCCTTCTTACCCGGCTTCCATTTTCGGGACTTCAGAAGCGAACGTAATACTTCGTGCTCCATCTGACTACCGATTTCTTTCCGGATCTGACCCCACCAACGCTCAGATTCTTGTTTTTGAGTAGCTCCGGTATAACCATCCAACTCGGTATGCTGTTTCCGTAAATGCAAACGTCCTACCTTAGCCTCAGGATTCTGAATCTTTCCCGACTCATCAATGGCAAAATGAACCGTGACCAAAGTTTCCACTCCATATGCACGAGCATCGGCCGGATAATGAATCTCTTTTTGCAGAAACTCAATAAACTGCTGCTCCCCTCCTTGTATATGCCGGAGGCAGATCCACCTTTTCCAACTGAAGCTCTGCCTTTATAGAGGTCTGAGCGAACAACCCAGAAAAACCGCAACCGAAAAGCAAAAAGCAAAGCACGCAAACCATGAAAAGGTATTTTGCTGAGAGTACGGGTGTGACATTACGATTTCTTACCATCTTTCTCCATAATTTTATACATCTCTTTCAGTTCCTTGCGCGACAAGCGCTGGTCGTTTACCAAAAAAGCCAGCAATTGCTTGTAAGACCCCTCACAATAGGTCTGTACCCAATTTTCAAGAAACGCACTTTTATATTCGCGCATGCTCAACAAAGGAGTGTATTCATAAACAATACCCACCTTACGGGCTTCGATATATCCTTTACGCTCCAGATTCTTAAATACAGAGGCTAAAGTAGTATATGGCGGACGAGGTTCCGGATAAAAAGCCAACACATCGCGCACCACACAAGGAGCATGCTGCCAGATCAGCACCATGGCATCTTCTTCCTGTACAGTAAGCTTCTCCATAACGATCAAGGCATCTGTGGACAATCGTCCCAATTAGGTTTACGTTTTTCCAAGAAGGCACGTCCACCTTCCTGGGCCTCATCGGTCATATAATACAGCATGGTGGCATCTCCGGCCAATTCCTGAATACCGGCCTGTCCGTCGAGTTCGGCATTCAGTCCAGCCTTGATCATACGCAAAGCCAACGGACTCAGCGTCATCATCTCTTCGCTCCAAGCCACATATTCGTCTTCCAGCTGATCGAACGGTACGACCTTATTAACCAATCCCATCTCCAATGCTTCCTGAGCATTGTATTTGCGGCAGAGGAACCAGATTTCGCGCGCCTTCTTCTGTCCGACCACACGGGCCAGATAAGAAGAACCGAATCCGGCATCGAAACTGCCCACACGCGGACCGGTCTGTCCGAAGATGGCATTATCGGAAGCAATCGTCAGGTCGCACACCACATGAAGCACGTGGCCACCGCCAATCGCAAAACCGTTTACAGCGGCAATGACCGGCTTCGGCAACGAACGGATCTGCTTCTGGACATCAAGCACGTTCAGGCGAGGCACACCGTCACGACCTACATATCCGCCACGACCTTTTACATGCATATCTCCTCCTGAGCAGAAAGCTTTGTCACCGGCTCCAGTAAGGACCACCACACGCACATCCTGACGCTCACGGCACTCCAGCAGGGCATCGCTGATTTCAGCCGTAGTAAGCGGTGTGAAAGCGTTACGCACCTGCGGACGGTTGATGGTAATACGGGCTATTCCGTTATAGAAATCAAAAATAATGTCTTCGTAAGTCTTCAAGACTTTCCATTCTCTATTTGCCATAAATCTATCTTGTTTTTAATTTTTCAGTGAATCAAAAAAGGCTTTAAACGCCTCAGTATCATGCTCAATATCGGTAAAAACCTCTACAAGCACTGGAGCGTCCAAATGAGGGTCCGTAAGCAGGCGGATGCCTTCTGCCAACTGCTCCCGGGTTCCGGCCTTGAAATAAACCAGTCCGCAATCCTTGACCCAACCACGGGCCGTTGCTCCGTGTATCGCTTCTACATACCGGCACGACGGACTTTCCAGATCCATTCCGGGCAAAGTATGGAATATACCACCTCCCTGATTGTTGAGCAACAGAATGCGCAGATTCGAGCGGATAGCTCCGTTCCAAAGAGCATTCATATCATAGAAGAAGCTCAAATCCCCAATCAGTACGAAGTTCAGTTCCTTGGAAACCGAAGCATAACCAATAGCTGTAGACAGGGAACCTTCTATTCCGCTGGTACCCCGGTTACAGAATACCCGGATACCGGATGTAATCGGATACAGAGCCGCCAGACGCACGGCCGAACTGTTGGCCAGATGCAGACAGGAAGATTTGGGCAAGGCTTCCAATAAGTGCCCCACGGCCATCAGACTGGAAAAAGTTTCTGGAGCCGGTTGTGGCATCCGACAGAGGTCGGCCCATTGCTTCAGGAAACCGGAGATTTCTTCGTTTGCGGCTGTAGAAACAGCACAAAGAAAGTCCTCGGACTTCATTTCCACCACATGAGTCAATGCACAGAACAGGTCCACCACTTCGCCCTGAGGCGTAATATGCCAGTGCTCACGAGGCGGATATTTACGCAACATCTTCTTCAACCGTTTGGACACAATGTGTCCGCCCATTGTAATCAGCAGATCGGGCGCAAACACCTTCTGCTGTGCCTCTCCCAAAGTAGAGAGGGCAGCGTCAAAATAGCGCAGACTGCTTTTCTCATCCTTCAGATGCAAGTTGCTCAAATGTTCCGAAAGCACCACACCGTCAAACTGCTGTAACAGAGGTTGCAAACGGGCAGCCTGAGCCGGAGTGAGCTGTCCGCAAATCAGCATGCGGCGCTCGGCTGTACGAAATGCTGTGGCCAAATCGGATATCCGGTCTGCTTCTACCCGACGGATGCAGCGCACTTCAGGCATAGCAGTTGCTCCATATTGAAACAAAGGCTCCGACAGAGCGATATTAATCTGTACCGGTCCACACTCACGATGCGTGCATTCCAATATCGCTTCGTTCACCATACGGTTGCAATACCATTCGTCTTCTTCGGAAAGGATTTCGGGCAGATGCACACTTTTCTTTACCAACGGACCAAATACGCCCGGTTGCGGCAACGTCTGTCCGTCCATCTGTCCGATCCAGGCCTGCGGACGGTCGGCCGAAATCACAATCAGCGGAAGATGCTGATAAAAAGCCTCGCACACTGCGGGATGGATATTCAGCAACGCGGTACCCGAGGTGCAACAAACCACCACCGGAGTGTTCCGCTCCTGAGCCAGACCAAGCGCCACAAAACCCGCGCTTCGCTCATCGGTCACTGAAAAGCACTCAAAGGCTTTATGAGTGACAAAAGTATGAATCAGCGGCGTGTTCCTGCTTCCGGGGCAAATCACGACCGTGCGCACCCCATGCAGTTCAAGCAGGGACACTAACTGTAGGATATTCTTTTTTTCTGAATACATAAATTATTTTGCATAGCCATGATGCACCACAAAGCGCATCGTTCCCATCTTCTTTTCCGTTTCCTGCCATTCATCTTCCACCTGTGAAGAAGAAAGGATTCCCCCTCCGGCATAAAGCACAAATGCATCCGGCAGCATCTGCATACAGCGCAGATTCACATACAGATCGGTTTGTCCCTGCGGATCCAGCCAACCCAAAAAGCCGGTGTAATAGGTACGGGGAGTCGTTTCATGCTCCAGGATGAACTGAAAGGCCTTTTCCTTGGGCACTCCGCACACGGCCGGTGTGGGGTGTAGCAGTTTCAGCAAATCACCCAGTCCCTCACCTGCTGCCAACGCGAAGCGCACATCGGTTTTCAGATGCGCCAATGCTCCGGCACGTACCGGATAAGGACCGTTCTTTTCGGCATGGATTCCCTTTCGGGCCAGTTGCGACAGGATATATTCGGTCACATAATTCTGCTCGGCACGGTTCTTGTCATCCCACTGTTGCGGCAGCTCGCCCTGCTGCAGACTCTGTGTTCCTGCCAGTGCTACCGTGTGATAAGCTCCCTGTCCGCCAGAGAGCAGTATTTCGGGCGTACAGCCCAACCAGAAACCGGTTTCGGGAGTATAGAACAAATACACATAAGAGAACTCAAAACGGCAACAGGCCGCATGGAAAGCGCGCAGCACGGAAAAACCTTCCTCCCGCCCGATACGGGCACGGCGCGAAAGGACCAGTTTCCGGCATTCACCTTCACAGAGTTCCTGCAGAAACGATGCAAAGCAAGCCGAATAAGACTCCGATAACGGGGATACTTCCTCAGCAATCGTCCGGTCGAAGTCTTGTTCGGCTTTCAGAGAGAAGCAGATCCGCTCCTCAGGTTTCAATAATAATAAAGGATTTTGGGAATCTATTCGAAAGGGGGCAAACACAAATCCGGCTTTTCCATTCAGTAGGGAGATATCTTCCAACCGCTCCACCGCTCCGTTTTGCATCAGTCCGTGACAGACATCATCCTGAGGCATGCGGTACAGGGCAAAGGAAGCGCCCTGCGCCAGCCACCTTTCTATATTACTCCATTCTTTTTCGTTTCCTTCAATCATTTTCTTTTCATCACACTGTTGACCACCCGCACGGAAGAAACCAACTTGCCGGTAGAAGTAAACACATCCACATTCCAAACGTGAGACGAGCGGCCTAAATGCACACTGGTGGCCACAGCCCGTACGGTATCTCCCTCATGAGCAGATGATATATGGTTTCCGCTTACCTGCATTCCCACCACGAACTCATCGGGTTTGGCGGCAATCATGGAGCCTAATCCGGCAACAGTCTCGGCTAAAGCCAGCGTAGCTCCGCCATGCAGAATACCAAACGGCTGACGGTTGCGGTGATCTACCGGCATCGTAGCCTCCACCCGCTCCGGAGATGCAAAGGTATACTGAATACCGAGATTACCCATCAGCGTAGACTTCGCCTGCTCGTTCAGAGCGTCAAGAGGAATCTCTGACAAGTGAACTTCTGAAATAATGGCTTTTTCTACAGCAACAGCTACACCATCTTCTTCGTTGGACAAGGTAGCGTAATCCACACATCGCTTCACGGAATCGGGAGCATTTCCCATCGCGATACCCAGTCCGGCCATCTGCAACATGGTTACATCGGCCACTCCATTACCGATCGCAATGACTTCTTCGGTACGGATGCCCACCTTATCCATAAAGGCTGCCAAAGCACTTGCCTTGTCGATACCACAACCGACCACTTCCAGGAAGAAATCCTCAGTGCGGAACACATCGAGCACACCGTTCAGGCGGCGCTTCCAATGGTGTTCCAGGCTCACAAGCGACTCTTCGTCATCGCTCACCAATACCACCTTACAAGGGGGATAGTCCACGGCAAGCGAAAATTCCTCATCTTGCTGAATCTCCATATCATTAATGAATGCTTCATCCACAATATGAGGATCACTGGCATTATTCGTTATGATGCGGTTTTCGTTATAAGTAAAAATAGAGAACCCGTTCTTCTTGGCCTTCTTTTCCAGATAAGGCAACATTTCGGGGTTAATGCGGCGCTCAAACAGCACCTCTCCATTCTGGGCACTGATAATCTGCCCGCCGTTATAAGAGAGGATATAGCCTTCGTAAGTGCCCAGTTCCAACATTTTGGCCAACGGTAACAAACCATACGTCGGTCTGCCCGATGCCAACATGATGCGTACTCCCATCTGCTGTACTTTGCGCAGAGTGGTCAGGGTGCGTTTCGTGATTTCGCCTGCCTTGTTCAGCAAGGTTCCATCCACATCGAGAACCAATAATTTGTACTTCATAGCCTATTCTTTTTAAAAGTTGTCGTTTACAAATATAAGAAATAGAAAATGAAAAACAGACAATACAGGCTACTTTTTTATTACTTCAAACTGCGGTCGGATTCTTTTATCTGCAAAGTACCTCACATACAGCATCCTGAAAGTCGCGTCCGGACTTGAGCTTGACCAATCCCTGATTGATAATACAAAAAGCCAGCATGTGGTCGTTCGAAGCCTGTGCATATCCGGCTAAAGAAGCCACGGCACTTACAGAACCCGTCTTGGCACGCACGTTCTTATAGGCTTTTCCACGCTTCATGCGCGATTTCAGCGTACCGTCACGGCCGGCTATAGGCAGCGAGGGATAAAGATGGGTAAAGATGGGATTATGCTGATAGGCATAGCGAAGAAAAGCCACCTCAAGCTCCGGAGTGAGATAAGTATACAGGGAAAGTCCGCTACCGTCGGCAATGCGATACAGGTCGGCATCGTAACCCAATTCACGGATCAAGGAACGGATATAATTTACCGCCTGACGGGCAGAAGCATAAGACACACCGCTCCGAGCTGCCAACTGGTAGAACATGGATTCGGCATAAAGATTGTCGCTTTCCTTCATCATGGGCATCAGAATCTGATCTATGGCATGCGCCCGCTTGGTAATATAAAAGGCATCAGCCGGACATACAGCCTGTCCGGTCACACCAGCCGACGCAATGCCCTGCTCGCCAAGGGCACGTACAAACTGTTCCATAAAACAGTCTTTACCCTGATAGAGCAATGGAGTCAGGCGCTCGGCCTCATCGTCCCAACACCAGCCTTCGCCCCAACGGAGCGTATCCTTGAAACTGACATCGGCATAGAGGGTTCCGGCTATGGAATCCACGCCCATCAGCTTGATTTCTTCGGCAAAAGCATATAAGTCATCCTTACCGAAACGGGGATCAAAACCTCCCACCACATAAAGGTCGCCTTGCAACACCCGGTTATTCACGGCTCCGGTGTGATACAACGTGGTCTGAAACGTATGCGAACCTCCCAGCACCGACAGGGCAGTAATGGAAGTCAGCAGTTTCATGGTCGAAGCCGGACGCATGCGCTGGCGGGCATTCACACTATAAAGCATCGTGTCGGCCGTAAGGTCGTAAACGCACAACCCCAACTGGGTGGTCTCGAACAAAGGAGAAGCACACAGGCGGTCCAGTTCCTGACACAGCTCATCGCGCCACTCCTGCTCTTCGGTTGCCTCATCGGCCGCTACAGCCGAAAACGGACAGACGGCAAGCAACAGCAGCATTCCGAACAGACGGAACAGATATCGGTTTACGTGCTGTTTCATTTTCCCATCCTTTTCAGTAAGACATGACAGAACTCTTCGGCCGGAAAAGGATTGACCACCAGTTGGGAACCGTCCTTCAGCGTCAGCATCACGGCATCGCGGCGACGTATCAGAAAGAAGGACCGCAACTGAAACAGCTCTACCCGATCGATCTCTTCCAGACGCACAGCCTTTTTGCGGACAAAACGGCCCTTGTCTATCCACAGCACACCGTCATCGGTCAGTACATACGAGGTGTGAATCAGGCGTTCTACAATTAAAACCATCAGCACCAGGAAAACCAGAGCCGGAATGGGCTGCTTGATCCAAAAGAAGACAACGGCCAGCACGGTGCTGGGCAACAGGCATCCGACCAACAGGACCGGATCTATCTTGGCATGAAAAGTACGTATCATTGATTTCTATAAATTTGAATTGATCATTATGTTATTATTCACCTTACTTAATATTTCCAATATGCAAACAGACCAAAGTATGTGCACAAAAGAGCATTTTCATGTACATACCTCTTAGGCTATGTGCATGAAAATATGATTTTATGTACATTCTATTCCCTTATGGATTCAATGGTCGGTGTTTCACTTGCCGGTTCGGAATGATTCATAAACAGATGGACCAGTCCGATCTTCCTCAGAACTGTCTTTTGCTTCCTGTAGGGTCAATGTACTGATAAGAATTCGTTCGTTAGGAATTGTTCGGGCTATCCCCTTCAATTCTGCGAGCCTTCTATGTGATTTGTTCAACTGCTTTAAAACAATCTTCGATTCCAAATCAAAGTTCAGAGGCAGCAAAGGTATCGTATAATTTTCTTTCATTCTATATCTATATTACGCTCGTGCGGCTTTTCAAGCAAATATCGTAATTTTTACACAAAAAAGCTCTGTTCTTTCTAAAAAAACAGAGCTTAAACCAATAAAATGAACATTATAATGATACGACAGAAAGAGATCTAAGGAAAACTCCTTGCCTTTCCACGGTTCAAAGCCGGATTTGTAATGCTGATAGGCTACGTTTCGGACAGATTCGTAGAGCGTTAAGGCCGAAGCAGGAGGACAAGCCGGCGCAGACTTCTTGCGCAAGGTATAGATAAACGGCAAGGAGGGGTTTTCAAGGAATAGATCCGTACTTTCTGAAGATCATGGCTGATTCTTACGGAAAACTCCACGTCTTTTCCGTGATACCAATATTCTGAAGCCGGATAGCCTTTTCCATCTGCATCCATACAGGTTTCATCATCAAAGTCCCAACCATCCGGCCGCTCCGCTTCTCCTTGAAAAATACATGCTTTCTGTTGGTGCGCGTCTTTTGAGGACAATCAGAATGATATTTTCAGATCATTCACTTTTTCCAAAATCAGAGTCTGGAAAATCGTATCGTTCTGAAAGAATAAAGTGTCTTTGGAAAGTTTTGGATTTCCCAAAGTGATGCTACTGAAAGCCGGTATAAAACTCAGTAACCCAAATAAAAGAACTGTCTTTTTCATCATGTTGAGCAAAATAAAAGGTTGAAGCAACCCCGAAAGAACTTCAAAAGGCTTTCAGAGTTGTTTCAAAAAACATATATCCTTTATGGAATGACCTCTCCATAATAATATTCATAGGCCAGTGACATGGCCCGCACGATCTGCGGATACTTGTCTTTCATGGCGGACTCAAGTGCTTTCTTTTCTTTCTCATAAGGTGAATCCGTTCCGTTCTTTGCGGGGCTTGACCAATAAAAGGCCCAGAAATCAAACTGTGCAGCCTTGCTTTTTTTAGACAGTTCCGCAAAGAAAGCTTCTTTTTTCCCAGTCATCAGTTCGTGCAATACCTCCTGAAAATAATTGGGGGCATCAGCATCCCAACAGCTTCCATAAGTCAGGTCCACCAAATGTGGTATCAGCCGGGTATTGTCCACCTGATCCAAAGACTTCAAGTATTCGATATATTGCGGCGCCTGTTGATACAGCCGGTCGTACGAATCAGTCAAAGGATCATAATGATGATAAACGGCAATAAACTCCTGCCACGAATCCGGAAAAGCAGTCAGAAAAGCCTGCTGTTTTTCTTTCGACTGTGGATTGGCTTTCAGCTCCGCATAAGCGCTCTTCAAAGTCGGTATCCGACAGGCATCTTGCTTATTTTCAGCTGCAACCGGCAAACAGAAACTACCGGCAAGCAAAAGCAGCATCAGACTTGTTTTCTTCATGGCTGTATCTTTTAATGATGAAACATGGCGAACAACACAAGTTGCTTCGCTTTCATACAAATGATGCCCTTAAATGTAGACAATTTATAGGACACCAAAAAAATTAAGGGCAGTTTTTGAGGAAAAGTATACTAAAGTATATCTGAAAATTGAATGGGGCATCTGATTTTAATCTGAAAAGAAGCTGATTTAAAGTACAAAACTGACCATAACAAAATGGAAACCATAAAAAGCTTTCAGTTTCCATTTGCTTGATGATAATCATTTTCACGAAACAGACCTTCTAAACCATAATATCATTCTATAGAGGTTTTTGCATATATATACATGAAAAATAGGCATAAAAACAGTATATATACAGCATTTATGCAAAAGAAAGACGCAAACCTCAAAGCATGAAGATGCAGTGAGTATCAGAAAAACACCACAGTGATTACCGAAAAGCACCACGGTAACTCTTCAAAAACATCAAAGTGGTTTCAAAAAACGGTAAAAATCCCTCTTTTCTTGCCTTGTTTTCGGCTAAATGAAAGTCTGGAAATTTACTCATTTTCCGTATAGACATCTAAAAATCAAATCGTTATTTCAAGAATTCCCTTTTGAGAATCTTTATTTTTCTATCAGCCGTCCTTTAGGTCAGAAAAAACGGATTCTCAAGAAGTATAAAAAGCAAAATGACAGAATGTAAAAAGCAAATTCTGTCCGACAAAAAGCAAGAGCTACAACCTTTCTTTTGCAAAAATCATGGATTTTTACCACCCGGGGTAATGTGTGGCTGAGCGGAACACTCACCTACCCCGTGAACTACGAGACGGAAAAAAATTACCCGGTCATTCTTTTTATTCCGGGAAGCGGCTCCCAGAACCACGATGAAGAAATATTTAATCACAAACCTTTCTTCGTTCTTCCGAATATTATCAGATAGAGGAAACGCTCGCACCGGAAGTAATGCAGGACATTGCGGAATGGATCAACCGACTGTACTAAGACCGCAAAGTTTGCCCTTTTGGGAACTCCGACAAAGGATTTTACAAAAAACCGGAAGTCCGGCGGCACAACGAAGCGAGTTTTTCTGTAGCTTTGCAGTCGTAAACGCTAACAGACATGATACGCAAATTTGATTTCTTGATTATCGGTTCGGGCGTAGCCGGCATGAGTTATGCCCTGAAAGTGGCCCGTTCCGGAAAAGGCAAAGTAGCCTTAGTATGTAAAACAACGCTCGACGAGGCCAATACTGCTAAAGCGCAAGGTGGAATCGCTTCGGTAACGAATCTGAAAGTAGACGATTTCCAGAAACATATCCAGGACACCATGATCGCAGGTGATTACATCAGCGACCCGAAGGCCGTGGAAATGGTCGTGAAGAATGCTCCGCAGGGTATCAAGGACCTGCTGAAATGGGGCGTAAACTTCGACAAGAAGGAAAACGGCGAGTTTGACCTGCACCGCGAAGGAGGACACTCTGAATTCCGCATCCTGCACCATGCTGATGACACGGGTTTTGAGATTCAGCGCGGACTGATGGAGGCGGTACGCAACGAACCGAACATCACGATTCTGGAAAACCATTTTGCCGTAGAAATCATCACGCAGCATCATCTGGGCGTAGAGGTAACCCGCCGTACTCCGGACATTGAGTGCTACGGTGCGTATATCCTTGATCCAGACACCCAGAAAATCGATACTTTCCTGTCTAAAGTGACCCTGATTGCCACCGGAGGAACAGGAGCCGTTTACGCCACAACCACCAACCCGAATATCTCTACAGGCGACGGTATCGCCATGGTTTACCGTGCCAAAGGTACGGTAGAGGGCATGGAGTTTGTACAGTTCCACCCTACTGCCTTGTATCACCCGGGCGAAACCCATCCGGCTTACCTCATTACCGAAGCCATGCGTGGTTACGGAGGTATTCTGCGTCTGCCTAACGGCGAGGAGTTTATGCAGAAGTATGACAAGCGGCTCAGTCTGGCTCCGCGCGACATCGTGGCGCGCGCCATCGATAAGGAAATGAAAATTCATGGTCTGGACCATGTCTGTCTGGACGTAACCCACAAGGATCCCGAAGAAACCAAGAAACACTTCCCGAATATCTACGCCAAGTGTCTCAGCATCGGTATCGACATCACCAAGCAATATATTCCGGTAGTTCCGTGCGCCCACTATATGTGTGGTGGAATCAAAGTGGATCTGCACGCCGAATCAAGCATTCACCGTCTGTATGCCGTGGGCGAATGTTCCTGCACCGGTCTGCATGGCGGTAACCGTCTGGCCAGCAACTCACTCATCGAAGCTGTGGTCTATGCCGACGCGGCAGCCAAGCATAGTCTGGAGAACATCGACAAATATACCTTCAACGAACAGGTTCCGGAATGGAACGACGAGGGTACATTGAGTAACGAAGAAAAGGTGCTCATTGCCCAAGATATGAAGGAAGTGGGACAGATTATGAGCAACTATGTGGGCATCGTGCGCAGCGATCTGCGTCTGAAGCGTGCATGGACCCGTCTAGACCTGCTCTACGAAGAAACCGAAGAACTCTTCAAGCGGGTAAAAGCCACCAAGGACATCTGCGAATTGCGCAACATGATCAATGTGGGTTATCTCATTACCCGCCAGGCCATCGAGCGGAAGGAAAGTCGAGGACTGCACTACACCATCGACTATCCGAAGCACGCTTACGACCAGAAATAAAACACGATTACAAAGTTTAATATGCATGAAGTAAAGGAGATAACAGCATGAATTATCCCGACTTCAAGACATGATATAGATAAGATGAACTGAAAGACTATTCCGGATCCGGGAGGAACCGGGATAGTCTTTCGGTTCTTATATTGTTTTCAAGGTATAACAGTTTTTTATGGTAAAGGAAATGACTGAAGGGTCTCCCTTCAAACTGATCTTCAATTTCGCCCTTCCGCTGATTTTAGGCAGCATCCTGCAACAGACCTATAGTCTGATTGATGCAGCCATTGTGGGAAAATATCTGGGCATTAACTCATTGGCAGCCGTGGGCGCCAGCACCTCTGTGGTGTTTCTCATCATCGGATTCTGTCTGGGATGCTGCTGCGGCTTCGGTATCCCCGTGGCACAGACTTTCGGCGCGCGAGACTACAAAAGCATGCGTCGCTATATCAGCAACAGTCTGTGGCTGGCATTAGGCATATCGGTTTTTCTGATGATTGTCACTTCATTGCTGTGTCACACCATTCTGGAGCATATGCAGACACCTGATGAAATCTTCCGCGACGCGTATCTGTACCTGTTGGTAACATTTATCGGCATCCCGTTCACGTTCTTCTACAACCTGCTCTCAAGCATCATCCGGGCATTAGGCGACAGCCGCACCCCATTCAACTTTCTGATTCTGGCAGCCATACTGAACATTCTGTTGGATCTGTTCTGCATTCTGGTGCTCGACTGGGGTGTAATGGGTGCCTCTATCGCCACCGTCTTCTCCCAAGCCCTATCCGCCATACTGTGCTTCATCTATATGTTCCGCAAGTTTCCTCTCCTGAAAATGGATGCCGAGGACAAACGGTATGACTGGCACTATGCCAAAGGACTGTTGGCAATGGGCCTTCCTATGGGCCTGCAGGTTTCCATCACCGCCATCGGAAGCATCATGCTGCAAAGCGCGAACAATGCGCTGGGCACCACCTGTGTGGCCGCCTTTACTGCGGCTGTGCGCATCAAAATGTTCTTTATCTGTCCGTTGGAGAATATGGGTATTGCCATGGCTACCTATTGCGGACAGAATCTGGGAGCCGGACAACTGAAACGAATCAACTGGGGCGTGCGGGCCAGTTTCTCCATGATTATCGCCTACTGTCTGGTATGTCTGGTGATTTTATACACCTCAGACAAAACTCTGCTGCTGATGTTTGTCTCTCCCGAAGAGACCGAAATTATCAACAAGGCTTCTCAGTTTTTGAGAATATCCAGCACATATTACATTCCGCTCGGATTGCTCTGCATTCTGCGATACAGTATTCAGGGATTGGGATTCAGTCGTCTGGCCATGCTTTCCGGTGTATTTGAGATGGTAGACCGTGTAGCCGTGAGTCTTTTCTTAGTGCCGATGTTGGGCTATACCGGAGTGTGCTATGGCGATCCTTCGGCATGGCTGGCAGCCGATGTATTCCTCATTCCGGCCTTTATCTTAGTACATCATAAACTGGCGCGCAGAAGATACCGGCAACAGCAGGCTTGTCTTCAGGAAGCTTCTTGAGGATTCTGAAATTTTATCCGAAAAGAAACGGACTTATATCGCTCTATAAATAACGGAATCGGGTCATCATTCAAAAAGGTGAATGATGACCCGATTCCGTTTTTATTCTGTTTTTGTTTAGCTGTCTGCTTGTATCTCCATTCGTTTCCTTATCAGGCTTTCTCACGCCAGAAGTCAGGCATAAAGAGGAACAGCACTGTAAAGATCTCCAAACGACCGACCAGCATCAGGAAACTCAGTAACCATTTTCCGAAAGCCGGCACAGCAGAAAAGTTCGAAGCCGGACCTGTTGATCCCAATCCCGGACCGGCATTACTCAAACTCGTGATACACGAACCGAGAGCCGAATCCATATCCAGTCCCATCATCGTGAGCAAGCAAGTTCCGATCACAATGATAACCAGATAAAGAAACAGGAAAGCCAACGCACGAAGCACCTTATTTTCCGGAAGCACGTAGCCGGAAAGACGCACCGGAATCACGGCACGGGGATGCAATTGTTGCTTGAATTCATTCTTGGCATCTTTAAGACACACCAGCATGCGGATAACCTTAAATCCACCACTTGTCGATCCGGCACAGGCTCCAATGAAAAGAATAATGAGTGTAGGCATCCAGAACACCTGGCCCCATGCCACATAATCATAATTGGACGCCTGAAATCCGGTGGAGGTGAGCAGAGTGGTCACCTGAAAGAGCGAAGTACGGAACGTGTCCTCAAAACCTTCGGGAAGCGAAGCCAACTGCTCGGGTGTGGTGGACATCTGATAGCGGGTGTAATAGAACAGCCCCATAAATACGGCTACGGCAACCAGAGTAAAACATGTATACCAGCGCAACTCTTCATTTCGGTAAAACACCTTTCTCTTTCCGATACTCAAGTAATAGTAAAGTGAAAAGTTCACTCCCGCAATAAACATAAAGAAACTGCACATATACTCTATGTAAGGAGAGTTGAAATAGGCCAAATTGTTCTGATGCGTACCATATCCACCCGTGGCTATGGTAGTCATGGCATGGCAAATCGCATCAAAGAAATTCATGGGACCAATCCAATAACAGAACGTACACAAAGCTGTAATGAGCATATAAATCACAAGCAGCCTGCGGGCCGTATCTCCAATTTTGGGCCGGAGTTTATCTACATCCAATCCTGTAACCTCGGCAGAAAAGATCTGCGTATTCTTCAACTCATACACAGGAATCAGAGCAAACGAAAAAACCACGATACCCAAACCTCCCAACCACTGTATGATGCTTCGCCAAAAAAGAATACCATGCGGCTGATCATTGATATTATTCAGCACCGAAGCTCCCGTAGTGGTAAAACCGGACATCGTTTCAAAGAAAGCATCTTCTATAGTTGTGGTCGTTCCATAAAACAGGAAGGGCAACATACCCAGAAACGAGAAAATCACCCATACCAGAGCCACGATCAAGAAACTGTCCTTACGCGTCAGTTTGGTTTTCGGACTTCGCCTTCCGATCAGAAAAAGTCCGGCTCCGATCACAAAAGTAATCAATGTGGAATACAACAATGCTTCCAGATCCTGATCGCCACAACGATGCTTATAAAATAAAGACACTCCCGAAGAAAGCAGCATAAAGACCGCTTCCATCAGAATAAGAATTCCAAAAATCTTCGATTTCATAGAATAGTTTTTTTCTTCTTTATATTCTTATAAGGAAATCATGACATCAATAAGATACGGAAACTTCGAAGCCCGCCTCACGCACCTGTTGTCCGATACGGTCGAGCACTTCCTTTCCGGCCTTGCGGAGGTCATGATTCGGAGTCTCACGGTCAATGGTATAAATCATCACTTGCCGTGGATTGATTTCCTTAACTGCTTCCAACCAAGGCTCCACAAATTCCGGAGTGGTATTATCCACTGAATGTCCCTGCGTACTGCCCGTCATGAACATGGTTTGAATAATCACATGACCGGAGAAGGCTTTCAGCTGGTCGATAATCTGCTGTACGTCATAATGCCCGGTAGGACGATCCACAAGTTCGATATAAGACATATTCACCGTGTCGAGCTTCTGGATATTATTATCCACTTTCAACAGGGCGTTGAAAACCTCGGGTTTCAACACTTGTGTGGCATTACTCAACACACTGATCTTCGCTTCCGGAAAATAATGGTTGCGCAGACGCACCACGTCATCTATGATTCCGGCAAACTCCGGATGCAAGGTCGGCTCTCCGTTGCCGGCAAAAGTCAATACATCGGGGTGCGGACCGTTTTCATGCATATCTTTCAAGCGCTCCTCAAGCACAGCACATACTTCCTCACGAGTGGGAAGCGGACGGTGAGGCCTATGGTCCTTATTAAAGCCACATTCACAATAAACACAGTCGAAAGTGCAGAATTTTCCATCTTCGGGCAACAGATTTATACCCAAAGAAACCCCCAGCCTGCGGCTGTGAACTGGTCCGAACACCGGTGAAGGGTAAATAATTGTAGACATAGCAATCCTTGTTTTGTTAATCAATCTCGCAAAATTAATGATTTATTTTCTTCTTGCAGATGAATACTCTTATTAATTTAGATTTTGACGCGCAACTGCAAATAAAGGTCCTGCTTGAGGGAACCGGAAATCCGCTGACGGCCCGAAGATATTTCAGACACTCCAAAATAACGGCTCATGCCGTATTTGAACAACAGAAGATAACGCGGACCTAAATCCAGACGAAGCATGCCCGAAAGCCGTAACACCGGATCATAATAGTTGTTGAAAGAGAAGGAATACAGCAAACCGGGTTCATAAAGCGACAGACTGCACAGACTGCCGTCGGCATGGATATAGGCACAGGTCAGCGTAGTTTTCAACAATCTGTTGATAACCCACGAAAATGATTCACCGACCAACGCGCCATATTTCCGTTTTCCGCCGGCTTTATTGGCTCTCACTCCCGAACATTCGGTTTGCAGCGCCATACGTTCATCGGGCTGATATATGTATTTCAGACGTAGACGGTGCGTATAATGAAACACATTGAACTTCTCTTTCTTCTTGAAAGAATATGTTGCCGAATAACGCATCCGGTCGTTTTGTCTGATGTCACTCTGCAGACGGATCTGGTATCCGTCACTGCTATGATCCAATCCATACTTTGGCCATGGGAAATAGTAATAATCAAATGCCGCTTTCAGTTGGACAAACCGCCAGGGCTGATATTCCACACCAAAATAAAAACCGCTTTCGTTCTGTGTTTTGCTTCCTTCGGAAAAAGCAGAGGCATATTGAGCATAGTATTTATAGGAATACAAACGATACAAAGCAAACAGTTTCAAATCCGACAAGGGACGGTAAAGAAGTTTGTTTACCGTGGCCCAACCATGATAAAGTCCACTATGTGCCAACTCTCCCGAGAAAGCCCAATCTCCCAAAGCAACCCCATAATCGGTAGAAAGCCCCCAAAAAGCTCTTCCTTTCGGAGCATAGTGTTTATAAAGTTGGGTACCTGTTGAAAACTCATGGTCCCAATGCTGATAATACCCCGTCATTCCCACTTTATAATGAGGTCGGTTATAAGAAAGATGCGCTCCATACAGACCGTTGAAAACATTTCTTTTACGGAAATATTCCGTCCACGTACGATGATAACCATCTGTTTTCAAGGTTTCAATCCTACCATTATCATCGAGCGAGGCATCCGTCTTCCGGAAGGATACAAAAGGAGAAAAACACAGATCTCCCCATTTCATTGTAGCCGCCGCCCCACGCATAAAGTAATATTCATCTGTAGAAGTATGCTTGTTGATAACCTGTCGGCTCATAGTGATATCAAACTCCTTTCCCATGGAAAAACCGGAACCGAAAACCAATCCTTCGCCTGTACGCACCCGATAATCTCCAAGAGCTATGGTTTCAAAAAACGCCCAGTTTTTCAACAGCAGATGAAAACTGTATGAATCATATCCCTTGTTCAGATTGTTGGCAAAGGGTTCTCCGGCATCTTTCACTGCTGTCAGTCCCCAATACAGACGGTTACGGTAATCATACTGCAGTTTGATATAGTGATAAAGGGCATTTCCCAAATACTTTTTATCAGGAGTTTTCAACAGAACACTATCCGGATAATTTTTATATCCATCTCTTTGATAAAGAGGAATATCCAAACGAGTTGTGAACGAATATCTTCCTTCTTTCAACAAGTTTTTCAACGTAAATGATGACTTTTCAACAGGGTTATCATCAACATAAAAAAAGAACTTGAGAAATTCACGGGTATCATAGTCCAAACTCTCGATAAACAGTAATTCTCCCAAGGATTTCATAGGCCCATACTGATACAGATAAGCCAAAATATCTTCTATTTGGACCGATTCCAGAAAAACAAGCCGCTCCAGATCATTTTTGGTTACCGCATTAATATTAAAGGGATGCTCGCGTATGGTATAAAGATCATACATTTCTTCTTCAGATATGGCCTGTTCATAAAAGTCTTCCTGCCCTAGTTTTTCCAAATAATAATCCCAGGAAAGTTCTTGTGCGCACAAGTTATCAACAAGATATATAATTGAAAAACAAATAAGTACAAACTTTTTCAACAACACCTGTTGATAGTTTGAAAACTGCTGATTCTGCTGATTCATATAAACAAATGTCTTTAAAGTTTAAATCACAGAAGATATTCACAAAAACATGTGCCTACCAAACAATTAAATTTATAAATTTGCACCGATATTATGAAATGGTATGTTCCACTGATATGGATGCTGATGTCTTCGCTTCCGGCCCATGCCCAATACGAAGATGTAGACGACTTGGGAGATGCTCCCGAGTTGCAGCTTCGTGTGGTTTTCTATAAAAAAGTAAAAAAAGAATTCTATAAGGGTGATTCCATCGAAGTCATTGTCATGCCGGAACTTCCTGTATATCCTCCGTTGAAATTCAAAAACAAAAGAGAACTGGCCCGTTACAACAAACTGGTACGAAATGTCAAGCGCACTCTTCCCTACGCCAAACTGGTGAACCGGAAAATCCTGGAAACTTATGAACAGTTGGAAAAACTGCCAACCAAAAAGCAACGAGACGCTTACATGAAAAAAGTGGAAAAGGATCTTAAAGCCGAATATACTCCGGTAATGAAAAAACTGACTTACGCTCAGGGGAAACTATTGATTAAACTGATTGACCGTGAATGTAATCAGTCCTCTTTCCATATTGTACAGGCATTCTTCGGAAGTTTTAAAGCCGGATTCTATCAGAGTTTTGCCTGGCTTTTTGGTGCTAGTCTGAAGAAAGAGTACGATCCGGAATATGATGACCGCATGGTGGAACGTGTGGTGAAACTGGTTGAATCCGGTTCCATCTGATTTATCCGTGTCTGAAAGCACAGGCAGACCGCAGCTTTTTGACACTTTGTAAAAAACAGACGTTTAGACTTTAAACTATACACAGACAAACGAATATCTCACAAAGACTTCAGTCTCAAATAGTCTAAACATATATAATAATCTGAAACACAATAATTTCATCAGCAAAAAGTACAACTAAAAAAAAAGAACAAGTAGAAATATTTGAAGTAAAACGCAGCATAAAAAACAATGATCCCCATCTTTATGAACAGATATTGTTGATAACTGGTTCAAAAGATAGGGATCATTGTTTTTTCATCGTCATCAATCTTCAGAAAACTCTTGATGTCTTTTCAAACTATCAGCAGCATTTCCGAATAAAAACCGCATAATTCAGGTATACATAGAATATTTATACGCATATTTATAGAAAATCAACCTCCAGAATATCCATTTTCAAAATCATCAGCAAAAGCCTGAAACGTATTTTCGTTGCCAAATGATTCTTTTATAGCTTTTGAAGAAAATTCTGAATCAAGGGTTTCCAAGCATCGCGCAGTAACAAACAAAATTATCAACCGGAGTTATCAACAGATATCAACAATGTTTTTCATTATTATAATCATCTGATAAATAGTCTTTTAAAAGCAAGATAATTTTGTCAGTCCGTTACTTATCAACAGTTATCAACCGAGTTTGAGCAGTCGTGCAAATTCCCAGATAAGAATGCCGGCGGTAACGGATACATTCAATGAATGCTTGGTTCCGAACTGAGGGATCTCGATGCAGCCGTCGCACATATCCACAACCTCCTGCTGCACTCCTTTCACCTCATTTCCCAAAATAATGGCATATTTCTTCTGAGGATCCAGAGTCATATGCTGCAACATAGTGCTGTGTTCCACCTGTTCGATGGCAAGCACCTCGTATCCATCCGCTTTCAGTTCATTTACAGCGTCTTGCGTACGCTTGAAATACTTCCAGTCTACCGAATCCTCGGCTCCCAGAGCCGTTTTATGAATCTCCGCATTAGGTGGTACCGCCGTGATGCCGCACAGATAAACAGCCGAAACGGCAAAGGCATCAGAAGAACGGAATACCGATCCTACATTATATAAACTTCGCACCTCATCGAGCACCACGACCAACGGAAGCTTGTCGATATTCTTGAATTCTTCCTTGGAAACACGGTTCAGCTCCGTAATTTTTAGCTTTCTCATGACAGTTATCAATAAATTGTTCACAAAGATAATAATAACGGGGTTAAAACCTGTTTAAAACCCGTTTATAAATAAACGATACAAATTAAAAAATAAATTTGCATCCTAAGAATCAGTTGGTTAATATATTTTCTCCGGATATGGACAAATTAGTTATCAAAAACTTAAAACAGAGTTTGAACGAGATTTTCATCTGATTTTTACCTCTTTTTTCTATTAAAGTTTTTAACTTTGCACTTTATCAACAGATAGTTGAAAACACATAAAAAGTGTCAGATATAGCCATAAGAATCAAAGACTAAGCAAAAAATTAAATTGTCGATAAAATGTTTATTACTTATTCTCTGTAGATTATAACGTAAAAAGCAAATAATCAGACTTTTTTTTCTGAACACTTTCAACAGGCAATACATATTATCATAAGGTTTTTCTAAAAAATAAAAGAATAAATATATTAATAATATGATTAAAGAAGATTGGTTGAAAAAAGGTTATGTAGATGAACCGGTGGATGCAGCGCTGGATCTGAAACAGGAAATCCGAAATTTGTGCCAACAGAAGAACGCTGTGATTATGGCGCACTATTACACTGACGGTGCCGTACAGGATTTGGCTGACTTTGTTGGCGACAGCTTGGCACTGGCCCAAAAGGCAGCTAAAACCACAGCAGACATTATCGTGATGTGTGGTGTGCATTTTATGGGCGAAACCAATAAGATTCTCTGTCCGGACAAGAAAGTGCTGGTTCCGGATCTTAATGCCACTTGTTCTCTGGCAGAAAGCTGCCCGGCCGATCGTTTTGAAGAATTTGTCAAGGCTCATCCGGAGCATACTGTAATTTCTTACGTAAACACCACGGCTGCCACTAAGGCACTGACTGATGTGGTGGTTACTTCCAGTAATGCCAAGCAGATTGTAGAAAGTTTTAGCGAGGACACACCGATCATCTTCGGTCCGGACAAGAATCTGGGTGGTTATATCAATTCCGTAACGGGACGGAACATGTTGCTTTGGGACGGTGCCTGCCATGTGCATGAGCGCTTTTCTGTAGAAAAGATCATCGAACTGAAGAAACAGTATCCGGAAGCCAAAATCCTGGTGCATCCGGAGTGTAAGGGAGCTGTGGCCAAGCTGGCCGATAAAGTAGGTTCTACAGCCGCTTTGCTGAAATATGCCATCGAACAGCCCGCGAAAGAGTATATTGTGGCTACAGAGAGCGGTATCCTGCATGAGATGCAGAAATCTTGTCCGGAAAAGACCTTTATACCGGCTCCTCCGTCGGACAGTAACTGTGCCTGCAATGAATGTAATTACATGCGCCTGATTACCCTTGAAAAGCTGTATAACACATTGAAATATGAATGGCCTGCAATCGAGGTGAATCCTGCTGTTGCAGAGAAGGCTATCAAACCGATAAACAAGATGTTGGAGATCTCCGAAAAACTCGGATTATAATAATTCAATGAAGGAGAAGGGTTGCTGACCCCTCTCCTTTTTTATGATATACCTATTTAAAAGGAATACTATCTATGAAAGTTAGAAAAGCAACTCCGGAGGATTTGAACACTCTGATGGAACTTTTTGAAATTGCCAAACAGTATATGGTCACTCACGGAAATCCCAATCAATGGATTCAGGGATATCCTTCGGCCGAACTGATTTTACTGCAGATAGAACAGGAGTGGTGCTATGTGTGCGAAGAAAATGGTGAAGTCGTATCTACATTCTGTTTTATTCCGGGACCGGACCCCACATATGCGCATATCGAAGGAGAATGGCTTTCGGATACACCTTATTATGTTGTGCATCGTATCGCTTCCAATGGTAAGGTAAAGGGTACCGCCGATTTTTGTCTGAATTGGTGTCGTCAACATTGTCATTCTTTGCGTGTGGATACCCATCAGGACAACAAGACCATGCAGCATATTCTGGAAAAGAACGGATTCCAATATTGTGGGATAATCCGTGTGGCAAACGGAACGGAGCGGCTGGCCTATCAGTTGGATTTCTAAAATATACCTTATATAGGGTATTGTTGTCGGGAAAATCTCTTCTTACCTTTGCAAAAAAAGATAATGCTTATGGAAAGAAGAAAACTGCATTTTGAAACGCTTCAGCTCCATGTGGGCCAGGAGCAGGCCGATCCGGCAACTGGGGCGCGTGCCGTACCTATTTATCAGACCACTTCGTATGTATTTGATAATTGCGCGTCGGCGGCAGCCCGCTTTAATCTGACCGAATCCGGCAATATCTACGGCCGGTTAACCAATTCCACCCAAAGCGTGCTCGAAGAGCGTGTAGCAGCCTTGGAAGGCGGTGCAGCGGCCCTGGCAGTTGCTTCTGGGGCGGCAGCCATTGCCTATGCCATTCAGAATCTGGCTTTGGCTGGCGATCATGTGGTTTCGGCCAATACCATTTATGGAGGTACTTATAATCTGTTGGCCAATACTCTGCCTTTGTCGGGAGTGACCACTACTTTTGTCGATCCGTCGGATATCAATAATTTCGACCAAGCCATTCAGGAGAACACAAAACTGATCTTCATCGAGACTTTAGGTAATCCGAACTCCAATATCATTGACATGGAAGCTGTAGCGGCTGTGGCCCATAAATATGGAATTCCGTTGGTTGTTGACAATACCTTTGGCACTCCTTATCTGATCCGTCCGTTGGAACACGGAGCAGACATTGTGGTGCATTCGGCTACCAAGTTTATCGGTGGTCATGGTACCAGTTTGGGAGGTATCATTGTTGATTCCGGTCGTTTTGACTGGAAAGCATCCGGAAAATTTCCGCAGTTCACCGAACCGGATCCAAGTTATCATGGAGTACGCTTCGTAGATGCCGCTCCGGGACTGGCCTATATCACCCGTATCCGTGCCATTCTGCTGCGCGATACCGGTGCCGCTATCAGTCCGTTTAACGCCTTCCTGTTGTTGCAAGGTGTGGAAACATTGTCCTTGCGTGTGGAGCGTCAGGTGGAAAATGCGTTGAAAATCGTTGCATTCCTGCAGCAGCATCCTAAGGTAAAGACTGTAAATCATCCTTCGTTGCCGTCGCATCCTGATCATGTGCTTTACCAGCGTTATTTCCCGAAAGGAGCCGGATCTATCTTTACCTTTGAGATTGCGGGAGAAACAGCTGAGGCGCATCGCTTTATCGATTCGTTGCAGATATTCTCATTGCTGGCCAATGTGGCCGATGTAAAATCGCTGGTGATTCATCCGGAAACGACAACCCATTCGCAGCTGACGCCGGAGGAACTGGCTGAACAGCATATCACTTCGGGAACCATCCGTCTTTCTATCGGTACAGAACATATTGATGATCTGATAGCCGATTTGGAGCAGGCTTTTGAACAGATCTGACCCGATTACTTTGAACCATACTTCCACTTTACTGATATACCTTAATCTTTAAGGTGCAAAAAGCCGCTTTAGGCAGATGTCCGATATCGGATCTGTCCTAAAGCGGCTTTTCTTTGGGATATAATCAAATAAAAACGATCAGATATAATATTCCATCACATCCACAATTCCGGCCTGTACAGCATAACGGATAGCTTCCTGGGCGTTGTTTACTTCCAGCTTGCGGAAAATGTTTTTGCGGTGTGTCATGATGGTATAGACACTGGAATAGCGCTCGGCAGCAATTTCTTTGGTAGTTTTTCCCAATGACATGGCTTTCAGAATTTCTTTTTCTGTGGCTGTCAATGGTGGCTTCTCGTTTTTTTCCGTGGCTTCTATCCAGGCCAACAACTTGGTACTGGCAAACTGCCTTCCTTTACTGATTTCCGTATAAGCCTGGCGCACTTCTTCGGTGGTAGAATCCTTGAGAAGAATGTGGAACTGTTTACTGGTAAGTAACATCCGCCGTACAAATTCTTTGCTTAGATTGTCACAGAAAAGCACAAAGTGTGCTTTGGGAAAGCGTTGGTTTAATACCAAGAGCTGCTCGGCAGTGAAGTTCATCAGGGTGTAGTCCAGGAAAGTGACAGCTTCCGGATAAAGAATCAGTTCCTGGATCAGTTGTTGGTCTTCTATGGGAGTGTGGATGCAGGATGGTTCAACATATTGCTTCAGGATGCTTTTTAAGCCTTCACGGGTGATTTCCTGCTTGTCCAGAATAATAATATCCATCATATATTATCTGATTCTTTTTTCTATTAACTGATAGCTCATAATTGATAAAAGAGTGACGATAGCCAAAGTAAGCATGCAACATCCGGTATGGCTCCATTCGTTCACCTTAAAATGTAATAAAGTCTGTATCACAGGGAAATGAAAGAGGTATAGTCCATAAGTGATATTGGGAACCTCACTGAAACGGCTTAATATCTTTGTATTGAGTGACAACTCCATAATAATTACAGCATAGCAGAATGCGGTAACATATTCCCACGAATGATAATAAGAGCCCACGAGAAAGATAATTACGGATATGGGAAGAAGCCATCTTCTTTGACTGTGTATTTGCTGATAATAGAAGTAAATGCACATGCCGACCAGAAAATAAATATATTGTCCTCCGATTTGTCTTTTCAGCATCAGATACAGAGAATTTCCAAAATGGATATACAGGTATTCAAATATTTCATTATAAAGAATAGTGATAGCAAGAATAGCAAGCAAAACCCAACGTTTGGGATATTTACGGAACAAATAATAAAGCAGAGGTACTGTTATATAGAACATGATATCAACTTTCATGGTCCATAGTGAACCGTTTACTGCAGGAGACAGGTTATTTGTAAAGACTCCCGGCAGGTCCGGGCACAGGAAGTTGAGAAACAGTAAATTGGATATCAGATACTTGAAACTCTGCGGAGAACTGAAATATTCAGAAAAAGAATATTCGCTGATCAGAGAACAGGCTAAAAAGGACAGCATAATGACAAAGGCATAAGAAGGAACCAGACGTTTGAAACGACGTTTGGCAAATTCTTTAGTTCCGGGACGTTTGAAATAGCTGTAAAACGTGAGAAATCCGGTCAGAATAAAAAATGCTTTAACGCTAAACTCTCCTTGCAGCAGCCAAAAAACATCATGCCCCGAAAGAACATTGTAATGAAAGATAATCAATACATATGCAAAGATGTATCTTAGAGAAGTAACTCCGTTTTTCCGGGGCATGACAAGATTTCTGTTCATTATTTAGCGAATCATTATAATTTTGGTTACTACACTTTCTTTACCTTCTTCATCTGTAGCCATGACACTATATACTCCACTGGCAACCCGTTTTCCTTGTTTGTCCCTTCCGTTCCAGGTAAATATGCTTCCGTTAGAAGTACCGGAAGTTATGAGTTGACCATTAGGCGAAGTAATTTTCACACTACAATTTTTTGTTAGGCCTTTGATGGTGATATATCCGTTATATTCTGGTTTAACCGGATTTGGATAAGCCAGTACATTGCTTTTCTCCAAAGTTTCTTCTGGATCTGCGGCATCGTTGTTATAAGCTATCAGACCTTTATCTGTGGCAATCATTACCTGTCCGGACTTTGGATCTATGGCGATGTAGTTGATGTTGTTGGAAATCAACGGAGAGTTGTCTGTGGTGAAATGATATATGGTTTCCAGACCATCTGCGCTTACCAGATAGACACCGCTAGTCGTACCAATCCACTTTCTGTTTGCGCCATCTACTGCGATACAGGTTATGGTAGTATTGTTCAGTAGGTAATCAGCATAGTTGGTACCGTCGTTTCTGGGTACCTTGATTTGTGTATAATGAAAATTGGTATTGGCAAACTGATCCGGATCAGAGATGACGAACAAACCTATATCTGTACCTATCCATATTTCGCCATTATGATCTTCTGTCATACAATAGAAGTAGTATGGTGAATAAGATATTCCGTCCTGATTGGTAATTGTACTTCTTAAGATAGACTGGTCGTCAGAAGTATTATCTATAGTACCATTATAATCGAGCATATATATTCCAGGAGAATATCTTCGTGAATTGATCCATACTCTTCCTTTTCTGTCAAAATGGATAAAGTCACAGGTTGGATATCCTTTGATCTTCTCATCGTAAATCTTTGTCCATGTACCGTCAGCTTTTATTATATTGATGATGGTGTCCACTTCATTATTGATCAACCAAAGATTGTGATCCTGATCATAAACAGCGCCAGAAGTACTGACATATCGTCTTTTCTTTTCTTCGTCGTCCGGACGGATACTGTTCAGGCGACTGTTGTCACAGGAATAATGTCTTAAAAGTTTTCCATCTTGAAATTCATAGAGTCCTGTACGGGCACTGGTTACAAAATGATGATTAGGATCTTGTGGATCTTGTGTTATATTGACCGTATTGGTATATGGAACTTGTGTAGCTTCGACTATATCATTTCCATCCTGAAAATTGGTCCATTTTCCATTTTCGTAATACATGACGGTACCATCATCGACAACCCCGCTGTAATTTAGGCTTCCTCCTACTACTAATAAGCGATTTCCGCTTGTATAGCTAAGATAATTGAAGCAGTCTCTGATCGGACTATTGGGAATGATGGCTTCCCCTATAGCCTCCAGCTGATTGTTGGCATTCTTTTTGTATGGTTGCAGACCTTCATATCCTTTACTGGCCCAAAATATACCGTTACTATAGCTTAAATCTTGAAAATTATTATTTTGATAGATTATGGTATATTCGTCTGCTTTTGTGAATAAGCAGATTTTATCATTACTGGCAGCAATCATTTGGTTTTCATAAGTATTCAGGATATGAAAGTTTCTTTCTTCTATTTTGAGAAACTGATTTTCAGCTTTAGATAGTTTATATAGAAATTCATCATGATTGTTTCCGAACACACAGTTGTCAAAGACTGTCATTTCTGTAAAGACTAATGGACTGAAGTAGTTCCAGTTTTTCTTATCCAGAAGGTTAAGTGCCATATCTCCTGTATATACACCGTTTGTGGTAGCTGCATATAATTTATTTTCGTAAATAACAGCTGCGTATGTTTCTCGCTCCAGAGTATAGGTATTAACAATGACTTCTTTATCCATATCCAGTACGACTAGGCCAAAAGCTGTAGAGAGTAAAGCATATTTGCCGGAAATATTTACTCCATGGATATCTTTATTGCTTATATTCGTATTTTTATATTGAGGTATATTGATGACAGTTTCATTTTTTCTGAGCAGATCAATATTTCCGTCTGAATAAATAATAAGCAGTTTCTGAACAGAATTGTTGTACTGAATGAATGCTATATTCGATTCATTCAGCAGATTCGTTTTATCGTAAAGATAAAGTTCCTGATTATTCGGTTGGTAAGACAACAGATTATTATTACAAAGAGAATAGATCTTTTCATTCCCGGCTACATTTTTCAAAGAGTTATGATATGAGGGATAGATTTCCCATTGGTACATTCTTTGTGCTGTTGCCAAGGATACATGCAGACATCCGATAATCAAAAAGATATGGAATAATATTCTGTTCATAATGAATGTGGTTTTATTTTATTGAGCTAGGTATTCACAAAGTTTTTTTACGGCGTTGGCGCGATGACTAATCTGGTTTTTTGCTTCATTACCCATTTCTGCAAATGTTTCAGAAAAGCCGTCCGGACGGAAAATCGGATCATAGCCGAATCCGCTGTCTCCCTGTTTTTCTTCGGTGATGCATCCCTTGACAATACCTTCGAAGAGACGGATTTCTCTCTGTTCGATAAAGGCAATGACTGTTCTGAAACGGGCATTACGGTTTGTCTTGTTTTGCATTTCAGAGAGGAGTTTTTTTATGTTGGCTTCTGAATCATGTCCCTCACCTCCGGCATAGCGGGCTGAAAATACCCCAGGTGCCCCATTCAGAGCTTCCACTTCCAGTCCCGTATCATCGGCAAAACAGTCCAGATGATAGTGATCATATACGAACTGTGCCTTGATTTGTGCATTTCCTTCCAGGGTGTCGGCTGTTTCGGGAATATCTTCATGACAACCGATGTCATCCAGAGAAAGAATATCGATTCTTGATCCCAGAATAGCTCGGATTTCTTCCAATTTATGCTTGTTATTGGTTGCGAATACTAGTTTTCTTTTTTCCATAGGTTTATTTTACTTTTATTTGATCAAATCCTTCTCCATATACACCCACGACATTACTTTGTGACACAAAGGCTTTTGGATCAATCTGATTGATGAGTCTGAAGATCAAGACACTTTCTCTTCTTTTGGCCAGAATGACCAATACCTTTTTCGGTTCCTTGCTGTACCAGCCTTCTCCGTAGAGCACGGTTACTCCGCGAGATACGTCATGACTGATTGCTGCCGCTATCTCGTCATATTTATTGGAGAAAATCAGGAATTGAACTGATTGTTTTGAAGAGTTCATGACATAGTCCAGCATAAGATTGGATACTAGCAGTGTAAAGAAACCGAAAACTACTTTTTCCCAATCCTGGAATACAATATAGCTGGAAGATACAATAATGAAGTCACAGATCATCAGACTGCGTCCCATGGTAATATCCCTGTATTTATTGACAATGGCTGCAATAATATCTGTTCCTCCGGTACTACCGTTATTCAGAAAAACAATAGCCAGACCAAAACCTTCGAGTGCGCCACCGATAATTGTGGCCATAAAGGCCTGATCGCCGATGATGCGGGGCAAGTTGCCTTGCTCGTCGGCGATCAGTTCCTGAAAGCCAGCTAATAATAGGGTAAGAGCAATGATGGCATAGATGCTTTTGATGCAGAACTTAAAGCCCAGCACCTTGATGGCAGCTATGAGCAAAATAGAGTTGATGACCAGATAGGAATACTGTACTTTAATACCGGTTGCAAAGTAAATCAATGAAGAAATACCTGCTACACCTCCTGTGGTCACTTCATAGGGAAGCAAAAAAATGGTAACTCCCAGGGCATAACAAAGAAGCCCGATCATGATGAGCGCATAGTCTTTTATCTCTTGCCATGCATTAATCTTAAAGTGTTTCATTTTAATTTTATTTGGTTAAATCCATTTCCGTAAACACCCTCTGCCCTACTTGTTGAAACAAATGCATTCGGATCCACTTCATGAATCATACGTAGGATATGAATGGATTCATTTTTGTGTACGATGGTAATCAGTATTTTAGTCGGTGTATGACTGTAATAGCCTTCACTGTCGATTACCGTTACCGAGTGACTTGTTTCATTGATAATGCGTTCACTTAGCTGAACGTGGTCTTTGGTAAAGATGATAAACTGCACATCTTGCCGTGAACTGTTGACAATCATGTCAAGCGTGTAGTTACAGATTACCAGAACTACATAACCGAACACCACCATTCTCCAGCTGTCAAAGAAAAAGTAGCAGGAAGAAATGGTCAGAATGTTGATGTAAATCATGACACGGCCCAAACTGATATTGCGGTACTTGGTTACGATAGCCGCAACGATATCCAGTCCGCCGGTACTTCCGTTATTGACAAATACCGTACCGATACCGAATCCACAGATAATGGCGCCCAATACGCAAGCCATGGAATCCTGTCCTGGACCGAGCAGTTGCAGGAATTGTCCCTGATCGTCCTTCATGATATTTTGCGCTACATCCAGGAAGAATGACAAGGCAAAGATGGCATACGTTGTTTTCAGCACAAAGCGATATCCCAATTCCTTGATGGCAAATACCAACAGGAATACATTGGCAATACAATAGGATAGCTGAATGGGAATGCCCGTCAAATAGTACAGGATGGCGCACATACCCGTAAGGTCTCCTGTTGTCATCTTGTAGGGCAGCAAGAATGCTGCCCAACCGATGGCATAACAAATCAATCCAAAGTTAATGGCTACGAAGTCTTTGGCTTCGGTCATTACAGCCGCTTTGGTCAATTTCTTCGGCTTTAGCTTTTTAATGTCGTTGAACATTGTTATTTGATTACGATGTTTACAATTCGTTTCGGAACAATGATCACCTTCACAATCTGCTTGCCGTCGATATACTTCTGAGTCTGTTCGTCTGCAAGAACGGTTTCCTCGATGGTCTTCTGGTCGGCATCGGCCGGGAAGTCCATGGTGAAGCGTGTCTTACCATTAAACGAAATACTCAGGCGCATATTGTCTTCTACCAGGTATTTCTCGTTGAATTCCGGCCACTGTGCGTCACAAACCGTAGTGGTATGACCCAACTGCTCCCACAGTTCTTCAGCGATGTGCGGAGCGAACGGAGCGATCAGCACTACGAGCTGCTCCAATACCTGCTTGTTCTTGCACTTCAGCTGTCCCAGTTCGTTCACACAGATCATGAACGCACTGATCGAAGTATTGTATGAGAAGGCCTCAATGTCAGCGCTTACTTTCTTGATCAGCTTGTGCAGAGACTTCAGCTCTTCTTTGGTAGCTTCGCCTTCTTCCGGCAGGAACTTGCCGTCGCGACTGAAGTAGAGCGACCAGAATTTCTTCAGGAAACGGTGGCATCCGTCAATACCGTTGGTATCCCAAGGCTTGCTCTGCTCTACCGGACCCAAGAACATTTCATACAGACGCAGAGTATCGGCGCCGAACTTCTCGACAATCATATCCGGGTTCACCACATTGAACATACTCTTACTCATCTTCTCGATAGCCCATCCGCAGATGTACTTGCCGTCTTCGAGGATGAATTCGGCGTTGTTGTATTCCGGACGCCAGTTCTTGAAGGCTTCTACATCCAGTATATCATTGGTAACGATGTTTACATCCACGTGCAGCGGTGTAGTATCGTACTGATCCTTCAGACCCAGAGAAACGAAAGTGTTGGTATCCTTGATACGATATACAAAGTTGCTTCGTCCCTGAATCATACCCTGGTTCACCAATTTCTGGAATGGCTCTTCCTTCACACTGTAACCGTAGTCATAGAGGAACTTGTTCCAGAAACGGCTGTAGATCAAGTGACCGGTAGCATGCTCTGTACCGCCCACATACAGGTCTACATTCTGCCAGTAGGCGTCGATCTTCGGATCAACAAGCGCCTTGTCGTTCTTCGGATCCATATAGCGCAGGTAGTAAGCCGAACTTCCGGCAAATCCTGGCATGGTATTCAACTCTAACGGGAAGATGGTCTGGTTATCGATCAGTTCGTTGGCTACCACCTTGTTGTTTACGGTATCCCATGCCCAGTTTGTAGCGTGTCCCAATGGAGGCTCACCGGTTTCGGTAGGCAGGAATTTGCTTACTTCCGGCAACTCCAGAGGCAGACAGTTTTCCGGAATCATATAAGGCATGTTGTCTTTGTAATATACCGGGAACGGCTCGCCCCAATAACGCTGGCGGCTGAAGATGGCATCACGCAGACGGAAGTTCACCTTCACGCGTCCCAGATTATGTTCCTTTACATATTTCTTGGTGGCGGCGATGGCCTCTTTCACGGTCAGACCGTTCAAAGAGAAGTCGATATAAGGAGTTACTCCTTCTTTCGGTGAGTTGGTAACGATACCTTCCTTGGCATCGAAACTTTCTTCGCTCACGTCGCATCCCTCAACCAATGGAACGATCGGCAGGTTGAAATGCTTGGCAAAGGCATAGTCGCGGCTGTCGTGTGCCGGAACGGCCATGATGGCACCGGTACCATATCCGGCCAATACATAGTCGCTGATCCAGATCGGATTAGCCTCTCCTGTAAACGGATTGATGGCGTAAGAACCGGAGAATACGCCGGTTACACGGCGGTCGGCAATACGCTCACGCTCGGTACGCTTCTTGGTTGCTTCAAGATAAGCCTCCACTTCGGCCTTCTGCTCGGCTGTAGTAACCAATGGAACCAATTCGCTTTCCGGAGCCAATACCATGAAGGTTACACCGAACATGGTATCCGCACGGGTGGTAAAGATGGTGAATGAACGGTCGCTGTCCTTGATTTTGAATTCCACTTCAGTACCTTCTGAGCGACCGATCCAGTTGCGCTGAGTTTCTTTCAAAGAGTCGGTCCAGTCGATGGTATCCAGTCCGTCGAGCAGTCTCTGTGCATAAGCGCTGACGCGCAGACACCACTGGCGCATCTTTTTCTGAACTACCGGATAACCTCCACGCTCAGAAACACCGTCCACTACCTCATCGTTGGCCAATACGGTTCCCAGTTTCGGGCACCAGTTTACCATAGTCTCGCCCAGATAGGCAATACGGTAATTCATCAAAGTTTCCTGTTGCTGCTTTTCGTTCATGGCTTTCCACTCGTCGGCAGTAAAGGTGAGTTCCTCACTGCAGGCCACGTTCAAGCCTTCCGTACCCTGCTGTTCGAAGTGAGCAATCAGTTTTTCGATAGGTTGTGCCTTCTGGCAGTCGTTGCAATAGAAGCTTCCGAACATCTTCTGGAAAGCCCACTGCGTCCAGTGATAATAGTTCGGTTCGCAGGTTCTGATTTCACGGTCCCAATCAAAGCAGAAACCGATCTTGTCCAGCTGCTCACGGTAACGGTTGATGTTGGCGGCAGTTGTGATGGCCGGATGTTGTCCGGTCTGGATGGCATACTGCTCGGCTGGCAGTCCGTAGGCGTCATAACCCATCGGGTTCAGTACATTGAAACCCTGCAGTCTTTTATATCTGGCATAAATGTCCGAAGCGATGTATCCCAGCGGATGTCCCACATGAAGACCCGCTCCACTTGGATAAGGGAACATGTTCAGCACGTAGAATTTCTTTTTTGATTCGTCTTCTGTCACTTTGTAAGTATGGTTCTCAATCCAGCGTTGATGCCATTTTTTTTCAATTTCTCTGAAATTGTATTCCATTGTGAGTTTTGTTTTATGATAATTATTATGTTGTCTGCAAATGATTGGGCACACTCTCCTACTCGTTGATCCAGATATGTTCGATTTCGGCAACGATCACTTTATGCAGGTTGCCCTTCTTTTCTCCGTACCAGTTTTTCAGGATTTCCGGATCCAGAAAATCTGTTTCGCGCATCTCTCCTTCATAAAGCTGTTGGCATTCCAAAGTCATGCGTGCCTGTTCGTAGGTGATGCCGTCAGTTTCCGTGAAGACCGGTTTCAGTCCGGTTTCTTTTACCTTATCCAGCTCCCTACCCGATTTAGAGCCGCAGAAAGAATAAATTTTACGCGCTTCTTCTTCTTTTCCCAAGAAAGAAAGCGACAGTTTGCGGTTCTTTTTCAGAAACTCATAAGTATATCTTTCCGGACGGACAAAGATAAAGGCTACGGGTTTGTTCCACAGCCACCCTATTCCACCCCATGAGGCTGTCATCATGTTAAAATCTTCTTTGGTACCGCCGGTTACCAGCATCCATTCCTTACCGATTGTTTCAAAGATGTTTTCTTTGAATTCAGAGGCTTCTATCTGTTTCATTTTTTCTTTTATTAATAAGGTGCAAAGATATAAAAAATCTATAATGAAGTGTCTATTCTTGCTTTAAAAACGATGTGCCATAGGTCGATAATTTTATATATTTTTGTAGAAAACGGAGTTTTGCTTGACATAGGTCAAGAAATAGTATGTTTTTTTCTAATTTCACTTGCTTTTTTTTCTGAAAAATGAAATTAGCTATACCTTTGCAGTGTTCAAAAGAACAACGAGAGATTTAAAGTAAAAAGATTGTTAGTAAATTGATAATTAGTAAATTGTCGTTGTAGGGATACAATGGGATTTAATGTTTAGGGTTTTTCAAAAAATTGAGAGATTTAGGATTGATTGTCGGGGCGCTTTTTAAGCTGTCCCGTTTTTTATTTTTATGAATCTCTACAAAAAAGCCACAACTTGCATCTTCCCGGTTTCGGGAAGATTATTTTTTTGTAATTTTGCGCGAACTTATTTTATAAATCACTTGGTTATGGCAAAAGACGGGCTCACCCCCATGATGAAGCAGTTCTATGATTTGAAAGCAAAGCATCCTGATGCGGTGCTGCTTTTTCGTTGTGGCGATTTTTATGAAACCTACAGCAGCGATGCCGTTTCTGCTTCGGAAATATTAGGAATAACTCTTACAAAAAGAAATAATGGAGGCAAGGGTGGGGAACCTATTGAAATGGCTGGTTTCCCGCATCATGCCTTGGATACTTATCTGCCGAAACTGATCCGCGCCGGAAAGCGTGTTGCTATTTGTGATCAGCTGGAAGATCCGAAACTGACTAAAACACTGGTGAAGCGCGGCATCACGGAATTGGTTACTCCCGGTGTAGCCATGGGAGATAATGTATTGAATTATAAAGAAAACAATTTCTTGGCCGCAGTTCACTTCGGAAAGAGCAACTGTGGCGTTTCTTTCTTGGATATCAGTACCGGTGAGTTCCTGACTGCTGAAGGTTCTTTTGAGTATATCGATAAGCTGCTTGCCAATTTTTCTCCTAAAGAGGTGCTTTATGAGAGAGGAAAGAGGGGTATGTTTGAAGGAAACTTCGGAACAAAATATCTTACATTTGAGTTGGAGGACTGGGTCTTTACCGAAATGACTGCCAACGAGAAGCTACTGAAGCATTTTGAGGTGAAAAATCTGAAAGGTTTTGGTGTGGATCATCTCAAATCCGGAATCATTGCTTCAGGAGCCATTCTGCAATATCTGGAGATGACACAACACAGCCAGATCGGGCATATCACTTCGCTTTCCCGTATTGAGGAAGAACGTTACGTGCGTCTGGATAAGTTCACTGTACGTAATTTGGAGTTATTGGGTTCGATGAATGAAGGTGGAAATTCCTTGCTGAATGTTATTGACCGTACCATCACTCCGATGGGAGCCCGTTTGCTAAAACGGTGGCTCATATTTCCTTTGAAGGATGAAAAGCCCATCAACGAGCGTTTGGACGTGGTGGAATATTTCTTTAAAGATCTGAATTTCAGGGAGATTATAGAAGAACAGTTGCATCTGATCGGAGATTTGGAGCGTATTATTTCCAAAGTTTCCGTGGGAAGAGTTTCTCCCCGCGATGTGGTCCAGTTGCGTGTAGCGCTTCAGGCTATCGAACCGATCAAGGCTGCCTGTGAGCAGGCAGAAGACCCTACATTGAAACGTATCGGCGAACAGCTTAATCTGTGTGCTTCCATCCGTGACCGTATTGCCCGCGAGATTAAAGCTGATCCGCCTTTGTTGGTCAATAAGGGTGGGGTAATTGCCGAAGGAGTAAATGCCGAACTTGATGAGTTGCGCCATATTGCCTACGAAGGTAAGGATTATCTGTTGCAGATTCAGCAGCGCGAAACCGAAGAAACCGGAATTCCCAGTTTGAAGATAGGTTATAATAATGTTTACGGATATTACCTAGAGGTACGAAATACTCATAAGGACAAAGTACCAGAGGGTTGGATCAGAAAACAAACCTTGGTCAATGCCGAGCGTTACATTACTCAGGAGCTGAAAGAATACGAGGAAAAGATATTGGGAGCCGAGGACAAGATTCTCTCTTTGGAGATGAAACTCTTCAACGATCTGATTCTTTCTTTGGCAGAATTTACTCCTGCCATTCAGATCAACGCCAATTTGATAGCCCGTCTGGACTGTCTGCTTTCTTTTGCTTTGGTAGCTCAGGAAAACAACTATATCCGTCCGGTCATTGAAGACAGCGATGCGTTGGAGATCATTCAGGGCCGTCATCCGGTTATCGAGAAGCAGCTGCCGGTAGGAGAGCGCTATGTGGCCAATGATGTTTATCTGGATTGCGACCAACAGCAGATAATCATCATTACGGGTCCGAATATGGCCGGTAAATCGGCTTTGCTCCGTCAGACTGCCCTGATCACTCTGATGGCACAGATTGGTTCTTTCGTACCGGCAGAACGCGCCCGTATCGGTATGGTGGACAAGATTTTTACACGTGTGGGAGCCAGCGACAATATTTCTTTGGGTGAAAGTACCTTTATGGTGGAGATGAACGAGGCATCCAACATTCTGAACAACCTGTCTTCCAGAAGTCTGGTGCTTTTCGATGAGTTGGGCCGTGGAACATCTACTTATGACGGTATCAGTATTGCCTGGGCCATTGTGGAGTATATCCATGAGAACAAGAAGGGTAGGGCACGTACGCTTTTTGCGACTCACTATCACGAACTGAATGAGATGGAGCAGATATTCCCACGCATCAAGAACTACAATGTTTCCGTGCGTGAGGTAGACGGCAAGGTGATTTTCCTGCGTAAACTGGAGCGTGGCGGAAGCGAGCATTCCTTCGGTATTCATGTGGCCAAATTGGCCGGTATGCCTAAGAGTATTGTGCAGCGTGCCAATGTGATTCTGAAAGAACTGGAGTCAGGGAGTGGCAAAGAACAGCTGGCTGCTTCGTTGAAAGAAGATCCCAAGAACGCGCAGCCGGTTCAGCTCAGTCTGTTCCAGTTGGACGATCCGGTATTGTGTCAGGTGCGCGATGAGATTCTTCATCTCGATATCAATAATCTGACTCCGATAGAAGCTTTGAATAAACTAAATGAAATCAAGCGAATTGTGTTAGGAAGATAATTCCATTACCTCTAAAAATCGTTTTATTTAAATTATCGAGAGGTTTTAAACAAATGCTCCCGACGTTTTCCGGAAAACGTCGGGAGCATTTGTTTATATCTGCAAAGTTGGAATTTTTGACCTTATTAAATGAACTCTATTTTTGCCTGTTGTTTTCGTTCTTTTGAACTAAAAATTTTCCGTCTTTTGTGATTCCCTCAGCCTCATAACTCAGTATGGTAGTTTTGGAGTTATTGTAGAAACTGATGGTCTTGGTTTCTCCAGGCTTCAGCGTTATGTTCGGATTCCAATATAGAGTGCGCCTATAATCTTTTACTTCAGGCAGCGGTTGCTTGGAATAATCTGGCGAATAGAAGGTGTCGCATACAGCAAATCCGTCCAGCAGAATCCAGCGGTCACGGTAAGTCTGTCTCTTTGCATCATTCGGGTATTTGTGCAGATCAATGACCATATCGGGGATGTTGGACTGTTCGTATTTCCAGCTGCTTCTTTCTCGTGGGCAGTAATCTGTGTAGAAATAGAGTTTGTCCAAGTAGGCCAAAGTGCGGTAGCTTTTGATGTATTCCATACTTCCGAAACTAGGATTAAACATCCCTCCATTATATGCAATATAAACATTATCCGGTTTTCCATTAATGGCTTTTCCATCATATCGTACCTGAATGAAATAATCCGCTTTCTCTACTCCCATATCCCCTATATAGGACAGAGAGGTAATGTTAGGAATAAATCCCCTTACGTCATAATATATTGTCGGTTCATCCGACATTTCGCGTGATGCGGCAATCATGCAGTGCATATAGCCTCAATTCAAAGTATCGTTCATCCCTAAATCCATATGCCGTTCTCTTCATGACCTTTATCTTGTTGTTGATGCCTTCTACCTTTCCGGTCGATATATGGCAGTCATACCATGCGAGTATGCCTGTCCTGTGTGCCGTTACCGTAGCTGCCATCTTCACCAATTGCGGCACTTTGCTCTCCCGGGCTTGCTTTACCCAATCCGACATAACCCTTTCGGCATCGTCCTTATTGACCTGCATCCAGATTTCCCTGAGCTGTTCTTTCAGGTAGTATGCCTGCGACAGGGGCTTGTTCATATCCAGCGCGTTGTCAAGCCGTGTCTTATACTCCTTGTCGAAGATATCCGCCCCATTACTCAGTAACAGGTATCGCGTACCTTTCAACACCTTGCGTTTGTTGATGTCTTTTTCCATGTGGTATTGCACCCTGCGTATTTCATCCAGCTTCTCGTTCATAAGCTTTACCACATGGAAATGGTCAAACACGTGCACCGCATTCGGGCAATTTTCATATACAGAGGAGATGAAGGCGGCGGAGAGATCTGTTGCAATATACTTGATGTCAACGCCTTTTCTTCTGATCCGTTTCCAAAAGCCATCCAGGGCGTCTGCTCCTTTGCCGTTACCGACATAGAGAATACGGCCACTCTTCAGGTCAACCACGATTGTCTTGTACACATGTCCTTTCCTGACCGCAAATTCATCTATGCCGATGCTGTCTACTCCTTCAAGGGAGGGAGGCGCGTAATGGTATTCAAGATGACGCGTATGGATATCCTTGACGGTATCCCAGGATACGCCCAGGAGATTGGCTGCGTCTTTCAAGGTCATGCTCCTTAACAGGTCGACTACATATTTTGCGAAACGATGGGTGTAACCGCAACTACCCGTGGCAAAGGGTATGCTCTCCTGACGGTCATAATCACAATCCTGATTCTTGCACTTATAGCGTTGGACTTTCATGCGGATTATCACCTTTTTGCCGCCTATCGGGAGTCCTATAAAGTCACGAACTCGAAAACCGTTCTTGACCAATTGGCGATGCCCGCACTTAGGACAGTCTTTCTTCCGCTCTTTTGCTTCAATATGTAAGATAATTGTATTACCTTTGTATTCCTCACGAGTGCATTTGTGGTTATATAACCCCCAAGCATGATATAGAAAACTGCTGTTCATTACTGTACATTTGTTTGTGGTGATTCAAATATACAATTTGTTCAGCGGTTTTCTTCGTTATTAACAACTATCACGCGAAATGTCGGATGAACCAAAAATATAGCCATATCCAAAGCGTAAATGCCGGATATGGCTATATTCGTATAGTTTTTAGTATTATTTTCTGAACTGCGGTTCGCCGAGTTTGCGGCAGAGCTTACCGCCCACCATGCAATATATTCCCAAGATAACGAATGGGATACTGAGCAACTGACCCATATTCAGCAACATATTGGCTTCGAAAGCCTCCTGAACCTCCTTTGTAAACTCCAGAAGGAAGCGTGCTGTGAAGATGGTGGTCAGGCAGAATCCGAAGAAGAAACCGCTGCCCACCTGTTCCGGACGTTTCTTATACAGATACAGACCGATGAAGAAAAAGGCCAGATAGCAGAGTGCTTCGTACAGCTGTCCCGGATGGCGTGGAATCATATCTACACGCTCAAAGATAAAGGCCCAGGGAACTGTAGTAGGATCTCCGATAATTTCGGAATTCATCAGATTTCCCATACGGATGAAGAAAGCACAGATCGGAGTGGCTATGGCTATGTTGTCCAGAATACGCATCAGATTGATTTTGGTTTTGCGCACATACAGCCACAAGGCAATCATCAGACCGAGGGTTCCTCCGTGGCTGGCCAGTCCTTCGTATCCGGTAAATACCCATCCGTTCATGGTGTGGCGCATGGGTAGAATCATTTCCAACGGATGACTCAGGAAATAGCCCGGTTCGTAGAACAGGCAGTGACCCAGGCGGGCACCGATCAGGATACCGAAAAAGCAATAAAAGAAGAGAGGCTCGAAGAGTTCTTCCTTGATGTTTTGCTTCTTATAGAGCTTCTGCACAATCACATAGCAGGCCAGAAGACCCAGACACCAGCAGATGGAATACCAGCGGATACTGAGTCCGCCGATGTGGAATGCCTCCACCGGAGGATTCCACAGAATATACTGGAGGGCAGTCATTGCAGTACGGATTATACGTTAAAGCGGAAGTGCATGATGTCGCCGTCCTGCACCACGTAGTCTTTACCCTCTACGCTCATCTTTCCGGCCTCGCGTACAGCTGTTTCCGAGCCATACTTGATGTAGTCCTCATATTTGATGACTTCGGCACGGATAAAGCCTTTCTCGAAGTCTGTGTGGATCACACCGGCGCACTGAGGAGCCTTCCATCCGCGACGGAATGTCCAGGCGCGTACTTCCATCTTTCCGGCTGTGATGTAAGTCTGCAGGTTGAGTAGATGATAGATAGCCTTGATCAGACGGTCGCAACCGGATTCTTTCAGACCGATATCTTCCAGGAACATCTGCTTCTCTTCGTAGCTTTCCAGCTCAGAGATGTCTGCCTCGGTCTGGGCTGAGATAGTTAACAGTTCGGCATTCTCGTCCTTGATGGCCTCGCGTACAGCCTCTACGTATTTGTTGCCGTTGGCAGCCGACTTGTCGTCTACGTTGCACACGTAAAGTACCGGTTTGGTTGTCAGCAGGAACAGATTCTTGGCTGCTGCCACTTCCTCATCGGTGTCGAAAGATACGGTACGCGCTGATTTTCCTTTCAGCAGGGCTTCCTGATACTTCAGCAACACTTCGTATTCAATCTTGGCCTGCTTGTCGCCACCCACTTTGGCAATCTTTTCTACACGCTTGATGCGGTTCTCTACGGTTTCCAGGTCTTTGAGCTGGAGCTCGGTGTCGATAATTTCCTTGTCGCGCACCGGGTCTACAGAACCGTCTACATGCACGATATTATCGTTGTCAAAACATCTCAACACGTGGATGATGGCATCCGTTTCGCGGATGTTGCCCAGGAACTGGTTACCCAGTCCTTCGCCCTTGCTGGCACCCTTTACCAGTCCGGCGATGTCCACAATCTCGCAAGTGGCCGGTACGATACGGTCCGGATTGATCAGTTCGGCCAGCTTGGTGAGTCGTTCATCGGGAACGGAGATCTGTCCCAGCTGGGCGTCGATGGTACAGAACGGGAAGTTTGCTGCTTGTGCCTTTGCGCTGGACAAGCAATTGAATAGGGTAGACTTGCCCACATTCGGGAGGCCTACGATACCTGCTTTTAATGCCATAATGTTATTTTGTTTTTAATGATATGCTTTTATTTCCAAACAGTTTGCAAAATTAAGAATAAATCCCGTATACAGAAAATGCTTCTCCGTATTTCTGCCGGAGAAGCATTTGGATCAATGGGCTTCGAGCCAGTTTTTTCCCCATCCGTAGTCGGCTTCGAGAGGTACCTGCATGGAGTAGGCATGCTCCATTTCCTCGATGACAATCTGTTGTACTTTTTCCTTTTCTTCAGGATAGACACTGAAGTTCAATTCGTCGTGCACCTGAAGGATCATCTTGGAGCGCAACTGCTCTTCGCGGAAGCGGTGGTAGATGCGGATCATGGCTATCTTGATGATATCGGCCGCGCTTCCCTGAATCGGAGAATTGATGGCGTTGCGTTCGGCATAACCGCGCACCACAGCGTTGTGGCTGTTGATGTCGCGCAGATGGCATTTGCGGTGGTATACGGTTTCTGTATATCCTTTTTCGCGTGCCATTTCAATGCTGCGGTTCATGTATTCCTTCACCTTGGGATAGGTCTGGAAATAGCCCTCAATAAGCTCTTTGGCTTCCGTACGACTCACGCCCATGCGTTCGGCCAGACCGAAGGCCGTGATGCCGTATATGATGCCGAAATTGGCTGTTTTGGCCTTGCTTCTTTCTTCTTTGGTTACCTCTTCCAGACTTTTCTTGAAGATCTTGGCCGCGGTGGCCGCATGAATGTCGTATCCGTTGCGGAAAGCTTCAATCATGTGTTCGTCGCCGCTCAGATGTGCCATGATGCGCAGTTCGATCTGTGAGTAGTCTGCCGAGAAGAACAGACAACCTTCTTCAGGAATGAAAGCCTTGCGGATTTCTTTTCCATATTCGTTGCGTACGGGTATATTCTGCAGGTTCGGATTGCTGCTGCTCAGACGGCCGGTGGTGGTGATGGTCTGGTTGAATGAAGTGTGGATATGTCCGGTTTCCGGATTTACCAGCTTCGGCAGGGCGTCAATATAGGTGCCCAGCAGTTTCTTCAGGCCGCGGTGTTCCAGAATCTTTTCTACCACCGGATGTTTGGTGCGCAGACTTTCCAGCACCTCTTCCGAAGTGACGTATTGTCCCGTCTTGGTCTTTTTGGGTTTGTCCACAATTTTCAGACGGTCGAAAAGCACTTCGCCAACTTGCTTGGGTGAGGCGATATTAAAGTCAGTTCCGGCCAGTTCATGGATTTCCTGCTCTATGCGGTTCATCTCTTCGGTATAAAGGCGTGAAGTTTCCTTCAATCCCTCGCGGTCGATGCACACGCCGTTACGTTCCATATAAGCCAGTACCGGCATCAGTGGCATCTCGATTTCCCAGAACAGGCGGTCGCAGTCGTTTTCTTTCAGCTGCGGCTCCAGAATATTTTTCAGTTTGAGTGTGACATCGGCATCCTCACAAGCATATTCATACACGGCAGTAGGAGGGAGGTCGGCCATATTCTTCTGGTTCTTTCCCTTGCCGATGAGTTCTTCGATATGGATGGTTTGATAGTTCAGATACACCTCGGCCATATAATCCATACCATGATGCAATTCCGGTTGGAGCAGATAGTGGGCTATCATGGTGTCGAAAATCTTTCCTTTCAGTTCCACACCATAATTTTGTAGTACCAACAGGTCGTATTTGATATTTTGACCAATTTTTAGAATATTTTCATTTTCGTAAATTGGTTTAAATTCATTAACGATTTTTTGAGCTTCTTCATTATTCTGCGGTATCGGCACATAAAATGCCTGATTTTCGCGGATGCTGAAGCTCAAACCCACAAGTTTTGCCGAGATTGGGTCAGTTCCGGTGGTTTCCGTATCTAGACTGAGAAAATCATTTGTCAAGAATAAATCAATAATTTTCTTTCTTTTCTCTTCTGTATCAATAAGTTGATAATCGAAATCAGCCTTATTATACTTCGTGAGACTTGAATTTTTGGGATCTTCCGGGGAATCGGCAGTAAAATCTGCAAAGAGAGTGCCCTGAAAAAGGTCCTGTGCCGGTTGCGGATTCTCTTTTTTGAATTTTCGATCGAGCAGAGTACGGAATTCCAGCTCTTCGAACAGACTGCGTAATTTCTCTTCATCGGGTTCTTCTTTCTTGAGTTGTTCCATGTCGAGTTCGATAGGCACATCTGTTTTGATGGTCGCCAGAAATTTTGAAAACTCGATCTGTTCTTTATTATTTTCGATTTTGGTTTTCAAAGCTCCCTTTAGCTGGTCGGTTCCGGCAAGCAGATTCTCGATACTTCCGAACTGCTGGATCAGTTTGGTGGCTGTCTTTTCACCAACACCCGGGCAGCCCGGAATATTGTCGGCAGAGTCACCCATCAGTCCCAGCATGTCAATGACCTGAGTAGGCGAGGTGAGACCGTATTTCTCCTTTACTTCTTCCACACCCAAGACCTCAAACTCCTTGTCTCCGTATTTCGGACGGTACATTTTGACATGGTCGGTGACCAATTGACCGTAGTCCTTGTCCGGAGTCATCATGAAGGTATCTACTCCTCGGGCATCAGCCTGACGCGCCAAGGTTCCGATGACATCGTCGGCCTCATAGCCCGGAATCTCCAGAATGGGGATCCGATATGCACGGATGATATCCTTTATATACGGTACAGCAGTACGTATTCCTTCGGGCGTTTCTTCGCGCTGCGCCTTATATTGTTCATAGGCTTCATGACGGAAAGTCGGTCCCGAGGGATCAAAAGCAATACCGATATGCGAGGGTTGCTCTTTGGTCAATACCTCTTCCAGCGTATTGACAAAGCCCAGAATGGCCGATGTGTTCAGACCTTTGGAGTTGATACGGGGATTTTTTATAAAAGCGTAATATGCTCTATAAATTAAAGCATAGGCATCCAATAAGAATAATTTCTCCATATTAATGATATATTTCTCTGTAAAATTACATAAAAAATATGAGTTGCTTTTGATTTTTATGTAATTTTGTAGTTAACAATTAGCCGATTATATGGACGTTTTATCACAAATCAGAAAACCGATTGAAGCAGAACTTGAGGCATTCAAGAATCTGTTTGATTTTACTTTGCAGCACCGGAATCCTCTTTTGGAGACAGCTCTGCGCCACGTTTTGGGGCGTAAGGGGAAGATGATGCGTCCCATATTGCTTTTTCTGGCCGCCAAAAAGTGCGGTCCGGTTACCGAACAGACTTTACATGCGGCAGTCAGTCTGGAGATGCTTCATACGGCTAGTCTGGTGCATGATGATGTCGTGGACGAGAGTGCCGAGCGGCGCGGACAGAAGTCTGTGAATGCCTTGTTGGATAATAAAGCGGCCGTATTGGTGGGTGATTATATGCTTTCAACAGCACTGAAGCATGCTGCGTTGACCGGAAATATACGTGTCGTAGAATTGATCTCCTGGCTGGGACAGGCCTTGTCTGACGGCGAGCTGCAGCAGTTGGCTAATATCCAATCGGAAGAGATTTCTGAAGCGCAGTATTTTGAGGTGATCCGCAAAAAAACCGCTTCTTTGTTTGCTGTAAGCGCACAGATTGGAGCCATGTTGGCCGGTGCTTCGGAAGAGGAAATAGAGAAAGCGCGCCGTTTTGGCGAATATATAGGCGAATGCTTCCAGATTCGGGACGATATCTTTGATTATTATACCGATCAGGAGGTGGGAAAACCTACCGGAAATGATATGAAGGAAGGAAAACTCACGTTGCCGGTCATTCATGCTGTGCTGGAGTCTAAAGACGAACAATGGGAGAAGTTGGCTTATAAGGTTCGTTCACGAACGGCCAATGATGAAGAGATTGCGGCTTTGGTGGAATTTACCAAAGCATCTGGCGGAATCGAGTATGCCCGCCAGAAGATGGAAGAGATTCGTCTGACCGCTTTTGAACTGGTAGGAACCGGAGGAGATGAAGCCGTGAATGAGGCTTTGCGCCTGTATCTGGATTTTGTGCTGAAACGTGTTTCCTGACCGATATTCTTATCGCGAATCTGAATCTGAATATAACAATAAGGAGTCCCATTACCGGATTGCATCGGGCAAAAGGTAATGGGACTCCTTATTTGTCTTGAAGGTTCCTTTTTCGGCTTTTTTTCGCAGAGCACTCCAGTACTTCGGGCGGAGTACTCCAGTCCTCTCGGCAGAGTACTCCGGTACTTCGGGCAAAGTACTTCAGTACTCACGGCGAAGGACTATGCATTTTCCTACAGTCATTTTCTGATATTATGGAACCTTTCTCTGTTGTGACTTCCTTTTATGAGGATTTCTGTTTTAGAAGAACTTCACTTCTTCGTCCAGAATATCGCTCAGCAGTTGGTTGGCCAGACGACTGGTACCTAAACGCAGCCACTGGTTGGTGAGCCATTTTTCACCGAGAACCTCTTTTACGATGGTATAATATACCAAGGCATCGTGCACACAGTTCATGCCTCCGGCAGGCTTGAAACCGATCTGAATGCCGGTTTTCTCGTAATATTCCTTGATGGCCTGACACATCACATATGCCGCTTCCGGGGTAGCTGCCGGTGATTCCTTACCGGTAGAGGTCTTGATATAGTCGGCTCCGGCATACATGGATAGGATAGAGGCCTTTTTGATGTTCTCCGCAGTTTTCAGACATCCGGTTTCGAGAATCACCTTCAGTTTGCGGTCGCCGCAGGTAGCCTTCATTTCACTGATTTCGTCACATACGGTTTCGTAATCTCCGCTCAGGAATTTGCCTACCGACATCACCATGTCAATCTCTGTAGCACCGTCTTTCAGAGCCAGCGCTGTCTCGGCAATTTTGATCTCCAGAAGGGCCTGTGAAGAAGGGAAACTGCCCGAAACGCAGGCTACTTCTACGCCTTCTACTTCGAGTGATTTGCTCACGATTGATGCAAAGCACGGGTACACGCAGATGGTGGCTACATGAGGAAGATCGGGATATTTTTCCTCAAATTCGTTTACCTTTTCTGTGAACTTCAGGACGCTTTCGTCGCTGTCAGTAGTTTTCAGGGTGGTGAGCTCTACGCTTCCCAAAAGGAACTTCTTTACTTCTTTGGTATCGTTTTCCGGAACACGTTCGGCAATCAGTTTCTCTACCGCCATTTTTAGATCCTCATCCTTGATTGAGGTGTTGTACTGATCCAGGGCTTGCAGATATTTGCTTTCCTGATCCTGCTCAAAATCTTCGTATGGTTTCATAACTAATATAGTTTGGAATTGTTTTTATGTCGTTCTTTGTCACGGTTGGTTTTCTTCTCGATGCTCTTTTTCAGTGCTTCTTCCAGGTTCACTCCGGTCTGGTTGGCCAGGCAGATCAGTACCCAGAGCACATCGGCCATTTCTTCGTCGAGATTCTCTTTTTCTCCGGCTTTAAAGGACTGGTCGCCGTATTTTCGGGCCATGACACGGGCCAGTTCGCCCACTTCTTCGGTGAGGCAGGCCATGTTGGTCAGCTCACTGAAATACCGTACACCGTATTCCTTGATCCAGCGGTCTACGGCTTGTTGCGCTTCTTGAATGGTCATAGGGATTATTCTTTGTTTTTCGTGTCCATGCAGATGGTCACCGGACCGTCGTTCAGCAGTTCCACCTTCATATCAGCTCCGAATTCGCCCGTCTGAACCGGTTTGCCCAGTTCTGCACTCAGAGCCGCACAGAATTGTTCGTAGAGTGGAATGGCGATTTCGTGACCTGCGGCACGGATGTACGAAGGGCGGTTTCCTTTCTTGTAAGAAGCCATCAGAGTGAACTGACTCACCACGATGATGTCGCCCTGAGCGTCCAGAATGTTTTTGTTCATCACGCCGTTTTCATCGTCAAAAACGCGCAGTCCGATAATCTTTTTGCAGAGCCAGCTGATGTCTTCCTGAGTGTCGGCATTCTCAATGCCCAGCAGGATGAGATAACCTTTCTGAATGGATGATTTGCAGTTTCCGTCGATGGTGACCGACGCATGTTTTACTCTTTGTATAACTACTCTCATAGGTTTTTGAAAAACTTATAAATACAATCTTCGTGAAAAAATGGGAGATATGCAAGCGGCTTTCCGGCTTTTGTGTGCCGCTGCTTCTCCTTTTATATTCCTTTAAAGATTTGCTTTGTTTTATACTTCTGTCCGTAGGGATAGGAGCAAGGTTGTTGGCAGAGGTTTCGTGCAGACAGTATTTTTTCCGAAAACATTATTTCTTTAAATATGTCATTCTCCAGATGAAGTCGGCTGACTGTTTGTTCCGGTTAAACCGAAGGCTTCGCGCAGGATGCGGGTTTTGGCAGCACCGACCAGTTTGGTCAGTTCGCTTTCTTCAGCTTCCTTGATGCGTTTCACACTGCGGAAATGTTTCAGCAATGTGCTTTTTGTAGCTTCTCCAATTCCTTTGATAGAGTCCAGTTCCGAGGCAATCTGATGCTTGCTGCGCTTGTCGCGGTGGAAGGTGATGGCAAAGCGGTGCACCTCGTCCTGAATCTGTGTAAGCAGACGGAACAAAGGACTGTCTACCTTCATGCTGATGGTGGCCGCCGGAAAGCCGTAGAGCAGTTCGTTCGTGCGGTGCTTGTCGTCTTTGGCCAGTCCGGCAATCGGGATATCCAGATGCAGCTGGTCCTGGATCACCTGGCGCACGGCCTCCATCTGTCCCTTGCCACCGTCGGTAATGATCAGATCGGGCAGGGGTGTTTCTTCCTGTACGGCTCTTTGGTATCTGCGGAATACCACCTCTTTCATCGAAGCATAATCGTCCGGTCCCTCTACCGTCTTGATGATATATTTACGGTAGTCCTTCTTGCTGGGCTTGCATTTTTGAAACACCACGCAAGCTGCTACGGCATCTGTTCCGGAGATATTCGAGTTATCGAAGCATTCGATGCGCATGGGCGGTTTCGGCAGTTTCAGGCTGTCCTGAATCTCCTTCATAAGGCGCATGCTCCTCTGTTCCGGATTGAGCTTCTCTTCCTGCTTCATGCGGTCGGCCTTATATTGCTTTACGTTGAGTAGAGACAGGTCCAGAAGCTTTCTTTTTTCTCCCCGTTGCGGTACAGTGAAGATGACATTTTCCAGATTCAGGTCAATTTCAAACGGCACGATAATCTCGCGCGAATCGTTCTTGTATCGTTCGCGCATCTCAACGATACCGAGCGACAATAACTCTTCATCCGACTCATTAAGCCGTTTTTTGAACTCAAAGGTGAAAGCTTGATTGATACTTCCGTTGCTTACGTGCAGATAATTGATATAGGCAGCCTGTTCGTCGGTTTCGATGCTGAACACATCAATACGGTGCAGGGTACGGCTCACAATCTCGCTTTTGCTGCGGTAGTTTTCCAGCAACATATATTTCTGCTTGATGACCTGTGCTTCTTCAAAGCGCATCTCCTGAGCCAAAGCCTGCATCTCTTCCAGCATCTGCCGGCAAAGTTCGGCAGTGTTGCCTTTCAGAATCTCTTTGGCTTCCAGAATGTATTTCATGTATTGCTCCACGGAGATATTGCCGACACAGGGGCCCAGACAGTTCTTGATGTGATATTCCAGACAGACCTTGTATTTCTGCTTTTCGATCGATTCGGGCGAAAGAGGTAGGGAACAGGTGCGCAGCGGATACAGCTTGGCGATCACTTCCAGCAGACTGTTCAGCGTGGGGATATGGCTGTAGGGGCCGAAGTAAGTATAACCCTTATGATTCAGCTGGCGGGTTTTGAAGATGCGCGGGAAATATTCGTTTGTGATGCAGATGGACGGATAAGTCTTGTCGTCCTTCAGCAATACATTGTATCGGGGCTTATAGCGCTTGATGAGATTATTCTCGAGCAGCAGGGCATCTTCCTCGGTCTTGACTACAATGTATTTGATGTCGCGTATCTTTTGTACCAGTAGGGCTGTCTTGCGGTTATCGTGTTCTTTACTGAAATAAGAATACACTCTTCTTTTCAGGTTGCGTGCCTTACCCACATAGATGATTTCGTTCTGCTCATTGAGGTATTGGTAGCAGCCCGGGCACTCCGGAAGATTCAGTACGATGTTCTTCAGATAGCTGTCGGTTTTCTCTTTTTCTTCTTGCGTCATAAATTTATGCAGCTGGAAAAAATAAGGCTGTGGAAAGCCACAGCCTTTGTATTTAGATTTTGATCAGTGTTGTAATCTCTGTTTCCGGATCGAAGGTTTCTCTACCGTTCAGTCCTTCGCCGGTAAGCTCGATGATGAAGTTAATGTATATTTTCTTAGGGTGGAATTTCTGTACGAGATTATATACAGCCTTCATAGATCCTCCGGTTGCGAGCAGGTCGTCATGGATCAGAACCACATCGTTTTCGTCGATGGCATCCTTATGGATTTCGATGGTGTCCTTGCCATATTCCTTCATATAGCTTTCGCTGATGGTTTCGGCCGGAAGCTTGCCCGGTTTGCGTGCAAGTACAAAACCTGCGTTTAATTTTACGGCTGCTGCTGCACCCAGAATAAATCCGCGTGACTCGATGCCGACCACTTTGGTTATTCCTTTATCCTTATAAAGATCATATACTTCGTTGACCATGATCTTCATGCACTTGGGATTCTTGAAAAGGGTGGACACATCCTTGAACTGGATTCCCGGAATAGGGAAGTCCGGGATGTTTCTCAGGTTTTTTATCAATGTTTCGTTATTCATATACAGTACGTTAAGTGTTGTTTGTTTAAGTAATGTTTCACGTGGAACCTGCCGCTTATCTGCCCAGAAGAACGAGCAGCACGTTAATGTCGCTTGGAGAAACGCCAGGTATTCTTCCGGCTTGGGCCAGAGTTTCGGGGTTGATCTTGCTGAGCTTCTGACGGGCTTCGGTGGAGAGTGAATTCATATTCTCGTAGTCGAAGCGTCCGCGGATCTTGATGCTCTCCAAACGCTGCATCTTATCGGCAATGACTTTCTCGCGGGCAATGTAGCCGTGATACTTCATTTTGATTTCTGCCGCCTCAATAATTTCTTCACGGCGCTCGGTGATGCTGTCGAGCAATTGTTGCAACTGTTGGATGTAAGGTGCAATATTGAGGAGTGTGATCTGAGGACGGTTGATCACGTCAAACAGCTTGCAACCGTAGCGCAGTGGAGTAGAGCCGAGTGCTTCGAGGCCGGCATTGATAAGCGCCGGTTTCAGGGAGAAGTTTTCGCAGAAGTGGATAATCTCTTCAATCTTCTCTTTCTTGCGTATCCAGTTCTGGTAACGTGTCGATCCGGCCAGTCCCATTTTGTAGGCCACCTCTGTGAGTCGAGCATCTGCGTCATCCTGGCGGAGCAGAATGCGGTATTCGGCTCTTGAGGTAAACATGCGGTAAGGTTCGTCCACACCCTTGGTGACCAAGTCATCGATCAGTACGCCGATATAGGATTCGTCGCGATGCATGACAAACGGATCTGATCCGCCACATTTCAGCGCAGCATTGATACCGGCCACGATACCCTGTCCGGCGGCTTCTTCATATCCTGTCGTTCCGTTTACCTGTCCGGCGAAGAAAAGTCCGGAAACGATCTTTGACTCCAACGAGTGTTCCAGTTGGGTCGGATCGAAGAAATCGTATTCGATGGCATATCCCGGTCGGTACACTACCAGATCACGGAATGCCGGAATTTTTTTCAGGGCCCGGATCTGAACATCCAGAGGCAAACTGGAAGAAAATCCGTTCAGATAATATTCCTGAGTGGTTTCACCTTCCGGTTCGAGGAAAAGCTGATGTTGCTCCCGTTCGGGGAAAGTGACCAGTTTGGTTTCGATACTCGGGCAATATCTCGGTCCGATACTTTGGATCTGTCCATTATATAAAGGAGAGTCGGGGAGTCCGCCACGCAGTACCTCGTGCACTTCAGGATTGGTGAAGCACGTCCAGCAGGTCAGTTGTTTCAGCGGACGATTTTCTTCCATGAATGAGAAGCGGTGGAAGTCATGCTCGCCTTCCTGTATGGTCATATCCTCAAAGTGCACACTCCGTCCGTCGATACGTACCGGAGTTCCGGTCTTCATTCTGCCGGCCGTAATGCCGTGGCGTGTGATGGATTCGGTCAAGTGGTAAGAAGCCGGTTCGGCCACACGGCCCCCCGGTATTTGTGTATGGCCGATATGCATCAGGCCGTTGAGGAACGTTCCGGCAGTCAGTACGACGCACTTGGCCTGGATGGTCAGGTCGAAGTATGTGCGTACCCCTTTGACTTCTTTATTTTCTACAATGAGTTCTTTTACCTGATCCTGCCAGATATGCAGATTGGGTGTGTTCTCCAGAATCTCTCTCCAGTGCCAGATAAATTTTCCGCGGTCACACTGGGCGCGCGGACTCCACATGGCCGGTCCTTTGGAGCGGTTTAACATGCGGAACTGGATGGAGCTTCGGTCGGTCACGATACCCATGAATCCTCCTAAGGCATCCACTTCGCGTACGATCTGTCCTTTTGCGATACCGCCCACAGCCGGGTTGCAGCTCATCTGCCCGATCTTGTTCATGTCCATGGTGATCAGACAGGTTTTGGCTCCGATATTGGCGGCAGCGGCAGCGGCCTCGCATCCGGCATGTCCTGCTCCGATCACAATTACGTCGTATTTAAAATCCATGTTTAAAGAGATGTTTTTAGTGTTTGCAAAAGTAATGTATTTTTAGGAATATATTGGATATTTCCTTTGTGCAATCACGGATTTAGATTAAATTTGCATCTTGTAGTAAGTGTACCAAGTATACTATTTTCTTAATTTAATTTTTAAATAATTTAATTTCAATCATTTATGTGGTTATGTGATTCATCTATTGGACGTAAGGTTGTGATGTCAGTAACTGGTATTGCCCTGGTCCTGTTCTTGACGTTCCATGCGTCAATGAACGTTGTGGCACTGTTCTCTGCAGAAGGCTACAACATGATTTGTGAATTCCTGGGCGCAAACTGGTATGCAGTAGCTGCTACCCTCGGTCTGGCTGCCTTGGTAGTGATTCATATCATTTATGCGTTCTGGCTGACTATCCAGAACCGTCGTGCCCGCGGTAACAACCGTTACGATGTCACTGCAAAACCTGAAAAGGTAGAATGGGCTTCACAGAATATGTTGGCTCTGGGTGTGATCGTGGTTTTGGGTATGTTGCTGCACTTGTACAACTTCTGGTACAACATGATGTTCGCTGAGTTGTTGGGTGATCCTTACATGGGTGGTATTCATGCAACAGACGGCTACGGATACATCGTGCAGACTTTCAGCAATCCGGTTTACACGGTATTGTATGTAATCTGGTTGTTCGCTATCTGGTTCCACCTGACTCACGGTTTCTGGAGTGCTATCCACACTTTGGGCTGGAACGGTAAGATCTGGTTCAACCGTTGGAAAGTTATCGGTAACATCTACTCTACAGTAGTGATGCTGATGTTCCTTGTAGTAGCTTTGTATTTCTCTTTTTGCGGTAGCTGCTGCTAATTAAAATTCACGAATCATTAAATAGAAAAAGTATTATGACTAAGATAATCGATTCAAAAATACCTGAAGGTCCAATAGCTGAGAAATGGACCAATTATAAAGCACACCAGAAATTGGTGAACCCGGCAAACAAGCGTCGCTTGGATATCATTGTAGTAGGTACCGGTCTGGCCGGAGCTTCTGCTGCCGCTTCATTGGGTGAGATGGGATTCCGTGTGTTCAACTTCTGTATTCAGGACTCTCCTCGTCGTGCTCACTCTATCGCTGCTCAGGGTGGTATCAATGCTGCCAAGAACTATCAGAACGACGGTGACTCTGTTTATCGTTTGTTCTACGATACCGTAAAGGGCGGTGACTACCGTGCCCGTGAAGCTAACGTTTATCGTTTGGCTGAGGTTTCTAACGCTATCATCGACCAGTGCGTGGCTCAGGGTGTTCCTTTCGCTCGCGAATACGGTGGTATGTTGGCTAACCGTTCATTCGGTGGTGCTCAGGTATCTCGTACTTTCTATGCAAAGGGTCAGACAGGTCAGCAGTTGCTGTTGGGTGCTTACTCTTCATTGAGCTGTCAGGTAAATGCCGGTACTGTTAAATTGTATACCCGTTATGAGATGATGGATCTGGTTATGATCGACGGCCGTGCTCGCGGTATCATCGCCCGTAACCTGGTGACCGGTAAGCTGGAGCGTTTCGCTGCTCATGCAGTAGTTATCGCAACCGGTGGTTATGGAAACACTTACTTCCTTTCTACGAACGCTATGGGATGTAACTGTTCTGCCGCTATGCAGTGCTACCGTAAGGGAGCTTGGTTCGCTAACCCTGCTTACGTTCAGATCCACCCGACTTGTATTCCTGTACACGGAGACAAGCAGTCTAAGCTGACTTTGATGTCTGAGTCTCTGCGTAACGACGGTCGTATCTGGGTTCCTAAGAAGATTGAAGATGCCAAGGCATTGCAGGCTGGTACCAAGAAGGGTAGCGATATTCCGGAAGAGGATCGTGACTACTACTTGGAGCGTCGTTATCCGGCATTCGGTAACTTGGTTCCTCGTGACGTGGCTTCACGTGCTGCCAAGGAGCGTTGCGACAAGGGCTTCGGCGTAAACAATACCGGTTTGGCCGTATTCCTCGACTTCTCAGAAAGTATCGAGCGTCTGGGTATCGACGTTGTATTGCAGCGTTATGGTAACCTGTTCGATATGTACGAAGAGATCACTGACGTAAATCCAGGTGAGTTGGCTAAGGAAATTAACGGTGTGAAGTACTACAACCCAATGATGATTTATCCGGCTATCCACTACACAATGGGTGGTATCTGGGTAGACTATGAGTTGCAGACTTCAATTAAGGGTCTATTCGCTATCGGTGAGTGTAACTTCTCTGACCACGGTGCAAACCGTCTGGGTGCTTCTGCATTGATGCAGGGATTGGCTGACGGTTACTTCGTATTGCCTTACACCATCCAGAACTATCTGGCTGACCAGATCACTGTTCCTCGTTTCTCTACCGATCTGCCTGAGTTTGCAGCTGCAGAGAAAGACGTACAGAGCCGTATCGATCACCTGATGGGTATCCATGGCAAGCGTTCTGTAGATTCTATCCACAAGGAACTGGGTCATATCATGTGGGAGTACGTAGGTATGGGCCGTACAGAAGAAGGTTTGAAGACTGCTTTGGTTCGCCTGAAAGAGATCCGTAAGGAATTCGAAACAAACTTGTTCGTTCCGGGTTCTAAGGAAGGTGTGAACGTTGAGTTGGAGAAGGCTATCCGTTTGAACGACTTCATCACTATGGGTGAGTTGATCGCTTACGATGCATTGAACCGTAACGAGTCTTGTGGTGGTCACTTCCGTGAAGAGTACCAGACCGAGGAAGGCGAGGCTAAACGTGATGACGAGAACTACTTCTATGTAGCTTGCTGGGAGTATCAGGGTTCTGACGACAAGGCTCCGGTATTGTACAAAGAGCCTCTGGTTTACGAAGCAATCAAGGTACAGACTCGTAACTACAAGAGCTAATTAACGGTGTGTTCAACGATTATTAAAGACAAAAACAATGGAAAAAAATATTTCATTTAAACTTAGATATTGGCGTCAGAACGGACCGAAAGATAAAGGTCACTTCGACGAGCGCGAGATGAAAGACATCCCGGGCGATACTTCATTCCTGGAAATGCTCGATATCCTGAACGAGCAGTTGGTTGAGGAAGGCAAGGAGCCATTCGTATTTGACCACGACTGCCGCGAGGGTATCTGCGGTATGTGCTCTCTGTACATCAACGGTACTCCACACGGTAAGACTGAGCGCGGTGCTACTACTTGTCAGTTGTATATGCGTAAGTTCAACGATGGTGATACCATCACTGTTGAGCCATGGCGTTCTGCCGGTTTCCCGGTTATCAAGGACTGTATGGTAGACCGTACAGCATTCGATAAGATCATGCAGGCCGGTGGTTATGTAACTTTGCGTGCCGGACAGCCACAGGATGCTAACGCGATCCTGATTCCGAAGCAGAATGCTGACGAGGCTATGGACTGCGCAAGCTGTATCGGTTGCGGTGCTTGTGTTGCTGCATGTAAGAACGGTTCAGCTATGTTGTTCGTTTCTTCTAAGGTTAGCCAGTTGGCTCTGTTGCCACAGGGACGTCCTGAGGCTGCACGCCGTGCCAAGGCCATGATCGCCAAGATGGATGAGCTGGGATTCGGTAACTGTACCAACACTCGTGCTTGTGAGGCTGTTTGTCCGAAGAACGAAAGCATCGCCAACATCGCCCGTTTGAACCGTGAGTTCATCAAGGCTAAGTTGAACGACTAATAAGCGCTCTACGGGGCTGAAAATGCCTCATAGACGGTTTAAATAAAAGATAAGCGGAACTGCCGGATGGCGGTTCCGCTTTTTGTTTTTGTTATATCTGAGTTATCTATTCAAAGGTCCTCGAAAAGAAGGCTCCTTAGGAGATGTAGAATTGAAGACTTAATCTTTTGTGACGGAGTTAACCATTCTGTAGGTTTTCCATCAGAAATAGAAAATCTACAGATTTTGTTTTGTCTTTCCATTTTTCAGAAGAAGGCTTTGAGGGCATACTCTAAAAAATGAATATCAGACTTTAGAATTTCCGTACAGAAGGGGAGAATCCAGTAAAAAATGAAATCTCAATGCCTTGAAATGAAGGTAAATGCCTGATATTTTGTTAGTTATCTATAAAAATAAAGAAACGAGAAATAAGTCAAATAGAAATAATCTGTTAAAATAGAGAAAATGCAGTTCAAAATCATTAAAAGTGACTTTTAAACTGCATTTTCTTCTTGATATCCTCATTGAATCTTCAGAGCAGTCGGTACATTCCTCCGCTGAGCTGTTTGATGATGCCTTTCATCTCCAGATTAAACAGAAAGGCGCTCAATTTATGTACGGGCAGATTTGTGGCAACGGTCAGCATATTGATCTGAAGTTTGTCATGCTGGCGCAGACAGTCCACGATACGCTGTTCCTCTTCACATAAGTCCGGGAACAGCTCGAAACAGCTTTTTCCGTTATTCTCTTCCTTTTTCTTGCAGGGCCACCCCATAGCTTCCATGAATCCCTGAGCCGATTCTAATAAGGCCGCCTTACTGTCACGGATCAGCCGGTTGCAGCCCTGTGAGTAAGGATCTCCGATACGTCCCGGAAAAGCGAATACATCCCGATGATAGCTGGAAGCAATGTCGGCGGTAATCAGTGCCCCGCCTTTCTCGGCCGATTCCACTACAATGGTAGCATCGCTGATGCCGGCCACAATGCGGTTACGGCGCACAAAGTTTACCTTGTCCGCATTCGTTCCGCTCATAAATTCGGTGAGCAGTCCGCCTTGTGTCATCATCTGTATGGCGGTGTCGCGATGCATACGCGGATAAATCTGGTCCAACCCATGTGCCAGTACGCCAACGGTGGGCAGGCCGTTTTCCAGAGCTCTGCGATGCGCCTGAATATCCACGCCATAAGCCAGTCCGCTGACGACCAGCACTTCGGGGCACAGTTCGCTCAGTTCGCGGATAAAACGGCTGCAAATGTCCTTACCATACTCTGTGCAGTGGCGGGTGCCTACGATATTGATGATGCGGCTTTGGTTTAGTGACACATTTCCTTTAAAGAATAATAGGATAGGAGCGTCCGGACATTCCTTCAGCCGTTGTGGATAGGCCGCATCGTGAAAGCACAAGCAATCCACTTTCTTTTCCATGACAAAGCGCACTTCCTCTTCGGCACGGATGAGTTGTTCATCCATGTGTGCTACGGCCTCGACCAACTTTTCCGAAGCATCCGGAAGCACCTGTTTCAAGTCTTTCCGGTTTTCGAACACTGCGGTGGCGCTACCCAGTTCTTGCAAGAGAATGCGTTGATTCGTAGGATTCAGCCGGGGCACCCGTGTAAGCGCCATGGTATAGATGATTTCCTGTTCGGTCATTCGCTGATATATTTTTCAAGAACCGCAAACAATTCCGGAGATTCGGCCAGACGTCCGTTTACGACGCATACCGTGTCCACCTGTGCTTTGATGGCACATTTCATATCCGGCAGACGGAAGATGTCCTGATAGAATACGAACTTGATGCCTTCCTTCTTCAGACGCAGTTTGCTGACAAACTCGTCTCCGCTTTTCAGTGGAGTCTTGAAAGCGATGTTCAGTCGTGCCACTACCGCATCAATACCCCGGTTATGAAGGTCGGCAAAGCTCACGCCCGTAGAAAGCAGAAACTCATGCCGTGTGTGTTCCATATAATGCTGGTAATTGGCGTTGTTGACGATTCCCTGAAGGTCGCACTCATAATCACGTACCTTCATTTTCAGTTCATAACAGTATTTATCTTCCATGATTATTTTGTTTTTTATTCGATTTCAAAAATTCATAGCCAAAGCGGCAGCGCAGGCATTCGTGCCGGTCGCAATATTCCTTTTTCAACTGGATCAGAGCCTGACTGTCGGCCGCATGCTGCACCTCCAGTCCACACTGCCGCCACAGGCGGATAATGTGATTCTCTTCGGGCTTGAGCTGTTCCAACAGTCCCACGGCCTGCTCCTGATAGCGTGTGTCATTCAGATAGCGGCCGTATGCAAAAAGGGTGGGGATGATGGTGTTGATAATGATCAGATCTATGGAACCGCGTCCCATCCGCTTCGTGCTGTGTGGTGACGGATAGCCGAATAGGAAATGCGTTTCCCAATATTCGCTGGTCTGGAATTGCAGCTTCCGGCGCAGTTCGTCGATGTCGCTGATGTCTCGGATAATGGAAAAGTTCAGTTTCTCCTCCTGATACATACGGCTGATTTGCGACAGACGGATGTGCGGAAAGTTCTGTGGCCGTGTGCGCATGAAGCGCCAACTGTCTGCCGCCAGCGGAGTCAGCTCAAACTTATGGCGCAGATACGCATATTCCTTTTGCAGGCGCAGGAAATACTCATCGTTCAGGGCCGCTTCGCGTTCTTCACGGTCCATGGCATCGGAATCCAACAGACCGGCCTGTCCCATAAAGAAGGCTTCAGTCTGAAACAGACTGTCGCGATGCTTGGCGATGGCCTGAAACGGAATCCGTCGTGCCCAGCGCTCAAAGGCGTCCCCATTCAGTCCGAAACCGAAGTTACGGGCCAGTGTGATGAAGAAAGCCTGTTCCCAGTCGCCGTTCTGCTGTTTGAGGCGTTGCAGTACCAGTTCCGACCGTTCCTGTAGTCTTTCATAGACCAAAGCGCTCATCCAGCTATGTATCATAAAGCCACTCAATGTCCGGATGATTTCATGGCAGCGGGGATAATCGTCCGATGCCTTCAATATGTTATACTGTTGGACAACTTCTTCCGACACCGGCAACTGTACTTGTGGCACTGTCTTGTGATCAGCCGTAACTACAGGGCAGTTCATCTGTTCCGTTACATGCAGAATCACATTATTATATGCCGCATCTTTGTCGTGCCCATGCTGAAACCACTCCGACGAATGGCGATGCACTTCTACATTGCCGATCCATGTCGTATCTCCTATCTTGATTTTCGCATTGAAAAAGTCCGGTCCGGAGTTTGTGTTCTGAGTTCCGGGGTCAATTACTTCAATTTTTTCCCCGGTTTCTGTGCATAAAGGCGTCAGCGGAAATATTTTGTGTTTCCAAATAAATTGCAACAGTTTTTCCATGGTATGCCGGTTTTATATCCATATTATTTCTATACAAATGTAACGAATTTAAATTCAAATCCCTATCTTTGCCAAACAAAAACACAGATGAATATGAAAATAGCATTGATTGGTTACGGCAAGATGGGCCGTATGATTGAGCAGATTGCGCTGAGCAGAGGACACGAAATTGTAAGCATCATTGATATTGACAATCCTCAGGATTTCGATTCTGAGGCATTCCGCAGTGCCGATGTGGCGATAGAGTTTACCGCGCCTCATGTGGCTTATGATAACTATTTGAAAGCTTTCAAACACCACGTAAAGGTGGTTTCCGGTTCTACCGGATGGCTTGAGGAGCATGGAGATGATGTGCGCCGTATGTGTCGTGAGGAAGGACAGACTCTGTTCTGGAGTTCCAACTTCAGTCTGGGAGTAGCCATCTTCAGCGCCGTGAACAAGTATCTGGCCCGTATCATGAACCGTTTTCCGGAATATGAAGTGAAGATGGAGGAAGTGCACCATATCCACAAACTCGATGCTCCGAGCGGAACCGCCATTACTCTGGCCGAAGGCATTTTAAGTGAGCTGGACCGCAAGGACAAATGGGTGAAAGGTACCCTGTTGGCTCCGGACGGTACTTTGAGCGGCAGTGACGAGTGCCAGCCATCCGAGTTCCCGATCGACAGCATCCGTCGTGATGAGGTTCCGGGCATTCACTCCATTTCATACGACAGTGAGGCTGATAAGATTACCATCACACACGATGCCCACAACCGCAAGGGGTTTGCTTTGGGCGCTGTGTTGGCTGCCGAATATACGGCAAACCACACCGGACTGCTTACGATGGACGATCTGTTCCAGTTCTAAAAGCTAACTAACCTCAAGAAGATAAACATCATGAAAAGAAAGAATCAGAAACCGACCAAGGCACAATGGATCAAAATGAGCGTGGTGTGCCTGCTCTATATTGCCTTTCTGATCTGGATCAGAAGCTGGTGGGGTGTGATCGTACTGCCGTTCATTTTCGATGCCTATATCACTAAGAAAATCAACTGGACCTGGTGGAAAGATGCCGAGAATCCTGTTACCCGTACCGTGATGAGTTGGGTAGACGCCATTGTTTTTGCTTTGGTTGCCGTATATTTTGTGAATATTTATTTCTTCCAGAACTATACCATCCCTTCTTCTTCGCTGGAGAAATCCCTGCTGGTAGGCGATTATCTGTTTGTGAGTAAGATGAGTTACGGACCGCGTGTACCACAAACGCCGCTTTCCATGCCGCTCACACAGCACACCATGCCTATTCTGGGAACCAAATCCTACAGCGAGTGGCCTCAGTGGGAGTATAAGCGTGTCAAGGGAGGCAAGGTACAGTTGAACGACATCGTTGTGTTCAACTATCCGGCCGGAGATACCGTGTCACTCAATCCGAACTACCAGGCCGTGTATTACCGCCTGTGTTACGGATACGGTCGTCAGATCTACGACCAGATGGTTGCTCCGGTACCCGTGCTCGACTCACTGCCCGTGATGCAGCAGCGCTCCTATCTGCTTCAGTTCTATGAACTGGGACGTCAGTACGTAGCGCAGAATCAGGCCGAGTTCGGTGAGGTAACTTGGCGTCCGGTGGACCGTCGTGAGAACTATGTGAAGCGCTGTGTGGGACTGCCCGGACAGACGCTCCAGATTAAGGATCACATTGTTTATCTGGACGGAAAACCGAATAAAGAACCTGATAATGTGCAGTATAATTACCGCATCAGCCTGAAACAGAATATTCCCGACGAACTGGTTCGCGAACTGGGACTCAGTCAGGAAGACCTTCAGGGAGCTGCACAGCGCGGTGGCGTGATGCCGCTCACCCAGCATGCTTATGACGTTCTGTCCAAGCGTAAGGATATTGTAGAAAGCATCGCTTACGAACCGGCTAATGAAACCGAAGGTATCTATCCCTGGAATCAGGCAACCGGATGGACCAGCGACAATTACGGTCCGGTATGGATTCCGGCCAAGGGCAAGTCTATCGACTTGACTCCGGAGAATATTGCCGTTTATGAGCGCCCGATCCGTGTGTACGAAGGCAATGACCTGCAGGTGAAGGAAGACGGAAAGATCTACATCAACGGCAAGGAAGCCAAGAGTTATACCTTCAAGATGGACTACTACTGGATGATGGGTGACAACCGTCACAATTCCGAAGACTCCCGTTACTGGGGATTTGTGCCCGAGGATCATGTAGTCGGCAAGCCGATTATCATCTGGCTGTCGCTCGACAAAGACCGCGGATGGTTTGATGGCCATGTACGCTGGAACCGCCTCTTCCGTCTGGTAGATAATATCAAATAAGCAGAAACAAGAATTATGACCGAAGAAAAAGACACCGTATGGCTCACAACCGCTTATTGGGCCCCGGTGCAATATTATACCAAACTGTTCCGTTATCCCCGTGTGGTGACGGAACAGTTTGATCATTATACGAAGCAGACTTACCGGAACCGCTGCGTGATTGCCGCGCCCGACGGACCGCTGGCACTGACAGTGCCTACCGTGAAATACGACGGACCGAAATGCCCCATGAAGGACATACGCATTTCCGACCATGGCAACTGGCGCCATCTGCATTGGAACGCGCTGGAATCGGCCTATCGCAACAGCCCGTTTTTTGAGTACTATGCCGATGATTTCCGTTCGTTCTATGAGAAAAAGTGGGATTTCCTGTTGGATTTCAATCTGGCCATTCAGGACACGGTGTGCCGTCTGATCGACCTTCAGCCCCAGATGAGCCGTTCCGACCAGTTCCTGGACGAAAACTGCGGTCCGGCAGAAGATTGCCGTTTCCTGATCCAGCCGCGTGTTCCGGCCGAGCAGGACGCCCATTTCCGAGCCGTACCGTATTATCAGGTGTTCGCCGAAAGAAACGGTTTCCTGCCCAATCTGAGCATTGCCGACCTACTCTTCAATATGGGACCGGAAAGCCTTCTGGTGCTTCGCGACTGCTGTCAGTAAGAAAAAGAAATCGCTCCACGAAAACAGGCAACAGAACTGTTTTGTGGAGCGATTTTCGTTTGTTTCAGATTATCACGGCAGCGATATCTGAGTCAGTGTGTTTTTCCAGTAATCTTTTACGGCGTTCCATTCATAGTAAGGAGCCGTTTTTGATTGGATGGGCAGCCTGGCTTCCCGCTCGTTCAGCAGGATTTTTACCAGAACATGGCCTTTTGCGTTCTTGTAGAATACCATCTGAATGTTTCCGCACATCGGGATAATCTGATAAGTGCGGTAAGTATCGGCAATTTTCTGCCAGTCTGCGGTTTTCGTACGCAGGCTGTTCAGTCCCATCAGTGCGGCCAAAGGAGCCAGATTGGTGTCGTGGCCGAAGCGCAGGCTCACCAGTCTGCAAGAATGATTGATAACCGAATCGGCTGTTTCGATAAAGTTGTTCAGCAGATTCTTTTCCAGATAATACATATGTCCTCCGCTCAAAGGCGAAGGTCCTTTTTCGTAATACCATTCAAAATTATTGCGTTGCCACATGTCGTATGCTTCCTCTTTGGAGAACAGAAAGTCCACTCCCTGCTGGTTGTCATAACTTTGGCTGATTCCGTGCAGTTCGAACAGATCGGCCATAAACTTGCGGGTGTCCGGAATATGTTTCCGCACAAAATCCGCATTGCGGAACAGCTCTTTCATCATTCTTTCCGGATGAATATAAATGCTGTCTGCCACACGGTACACCGAGTCCATATTAGCGAGATGCTGTTGTTCGTAAGCTTCATTCTCGTATTTGATGTAATACAAGTCGGCATTGCTGCTTTCCGTGGTGATGTTCAGTTTCGGATTCAGCCCTTTCAGTTCCACACAGGCTGCAGCCATGGACAGAAAGGCACGGGTTTTATAGGTAGACCGTGCGTCGACGTGTACTCCGTCGGCAAACACTTCCGGATAGTTCCGGAACATTCTCCGAATCAGTTCGCGGTGCTGACGCGCTCCTTTTTCGGTCAGTTCCCCGTAACGCCCCTTGGCGCGGTCATAAAGTTCTGTGGCAATTTTCAGAGTCTTTTTTCCTGTCGGAGTCAGCATCTGAGCCTTTTCTGCGTCCCATAGAATCTGGAGCGGTTCGGTATATTTCTTTTCTTTGGTAAGATGACGGGAGCCATGACGGGCAAAAGAAGACAAATAAAAGGCTTTATAGCCCGCTGGAGGCGCTGTTTGTGTCGTGGCGGGCTCTTGATAAGCAAAATATTTTCCCGCGCTCAGAAGCGGATTCTTTTCGAAATCCTCACGTGCGGTCTGTGCGGAAGCGTTCCAACAGCACACCAGAGCAAATAATAATATGGACTTTCTCATTTTTGTTATCCTTTGAATCTTATCCGACAAAGGTAATTTTTTTCCGATATGCTGTCTTGTAGTTATCTTTTTTTCTTTTGGAAAAAAAACTTTTTGCAATGATATTGTAATCGGCTTGTTTCTTTATTTAAACAATCAGCCCTGAGCGTTTTACCGTCAGGGCTGATTGTTTGCTTGATGAAAGATTATTCTGATTTTCCTATGTTTTGTGCAATAATGAAGGCGGTAGTCCAGGCTGCTTGCAGATTAAATCCTCCGGTTATGGCGTCAATGTCGAGCACTTCGCCGGCAAAGTATAGGCCAGGATAATGTTTGCTTTCCAATGTCTGATGCGATATGGCATTCAAGCTGATTCCCCCGCAGGTGACAAACTCATCGCGAAAACTGCCTTTTCCGTTTACTTCATACGTATCAGAGGTGAGTAAAGTTACCAGACGGTTCAGACTTTTTTTTCCGAGTTCTCCCCATTTCTTGTCGGGTGTAAGTCCTGCTTTTTCTATCAGATAATTCCATAGCCGTTGCGGAAGCAGGTAGGGACGGATACTTGCCAGTTGCTTTTGTGCGTGCTGGTTTTGGATGTTTTTCAGTTCTTCTGCTACCCGTTCGGTGTTGTTTTCCTCAATCCAACATACTTGTAGCGGAAACCGGTAATTGTTTTCATGAATCCATCGGGCTGCATAGGAAGACAGTTTCAGTATGGCCGGACCACTCATTCCCCAATGAGTAAACAGCAAAGCGCCCTGACTTTTGAATTTTGTGCCTGGAATCCATGCTGTAGCTTCTTCTACAACGATGCCCATTAACTGATGAGCCGCCTCATTTTTAATGTTGAATGTATAAAGCGAGGGAACGGGCGCCTCGCTTTCATGAGGCAGTTTCTGTAAAAAAACCAGGTCTTTGGGAAGGGGAGCGCCGCCCGAAGTAATTGCCACGCGGTCGGCACGGAACGGAGGTATATCGGGCGAACTGAATGACAAACGGAAAGTGCCGTCTTCCAGATATTCAATCTGATTGATTTCATGACCTGTTCTGATTTCTGCCCCATTCTTTTGTGCTTCTCTTTTCAGACACATAATGATAGATTCTGAGTCTTGCGACACCGGAAATACACACTGATCTTCCTGAGTTGTCAATTTGACGTCTCTTTCTTCAAACCACTTGTAAGCATCTTTATAATTAAAGGTTTTAAAGAGCTTTTTCATCAGTCGGTGTCCGCGTGGATAGGCATGCACCAGATCTTTGATTTCTGCAAAAGAGTTGGTCAGATTACATCGTCCTCCTCCCGAAACCTTAACTTTAGCCAGTACTTTAGCCGCTTTTTCGAAAATGATGATTTGTGTATCCGGATTGCTTTTCCGGATATTGGCAGCCAAAAAGAATCCGGCAGCTCCTCCGCCTATGATTGCGATGCATGTCTTTGCCATAGAATAATGAAATGAGATATTTAGGATGCGAAGATAATAAAAATAGTAATATCAGGTTTAATTTTAAATTTGATGTCTAAAGTCTTTGGTATGGAGTAATTGGTGAACTATAACTGTTTTTATAGTGTCTAATGGGGATAAAGAAATACAAAAATAGGCTGTATCATATTATCTTATGATACAGCCTATTTTTGTATTTGAAGTTTTTAACAAGACGAATATTATAACTTTTTGGAAGTTACCTTATATTTATAAACATAGCCGTCTTCTGACTCCTGAAGTTCTCTAACCATCTCAGAACTTGTTAGTTTGGTAATGGTCCATACCTCCGTATCATCCTCCTCCACTAAATATTTTATTGTTAACTTATTGGAAGAAAGTGTCCACTTGCCGGTATCACCATTATCATATATATAGATTCCGTTACTATTAAAGATCTCAAGTTCGCCTCCTTCTTCCATGTAGCTTTCTATCAGCTTGCCATTCTTGTATACCTCAAACAAGCCGCTTTCTATTTCCCATTCACCGATGAGCTTGTTTTTTGAGATATTTTCTTCGCTATCGTTATCATCTGTATCCTTTTTCTCACCAAAAATAACATAGAATATTTTTTCTCCTCGAACAGTTCCATCTTCTGACAAAACAGTTATTTTAACTTGGTGCACTTGTCCATCCATGAATTCCTTTATGTTTGTGAAGTAAATAACATATGAATTCTGTAAGGCACCAGTTACAGGGAGATCATCTAAAGTTACTCCTGTAAAGCTAGAGGAAGCATATAAGGTTGTTCCTCCTGTATAATCTGACATTCTCCAAGGGTATTCATTGTAATAGAAAGATTCTGTGAAGTTCTTATTTCCACTGAATACTGTGTGTATTGTACCCTGTGAGGTGTTCCAATTGTTCTGATCATTTACAAATAATACAGAGAAACCTTCTTGACCATTAGGTTGGTTTGGTTCGTCCGTGAAATTAATGTAAATTCTATTTGCGCCATTTCTGAAAGTGAACTGTTCATCGGCAAATCGTAGGGCTGCCGTTCCGCATTCATCATATGAATTTGCATAAGAAGACGCAGCATATTCAAGTTTTTCTGCATCATTGCCGCTGAATCCCACAGTTCTAGAAGTTCCTGTTGAGCGATTCAAGTATTCGCTCATTGCATTATAGCTGGTTAAGTTAATAGCACCTGTGATTCTGCCATCATAACCAACACATCCAAATTTAACATCCAGGGTGGAGCTCAATTTTTGTGCCCAACTGATGATATCTCGAGCAATAGCGTTGGCTTCTTCACTCATACTTCCAGAATTATCAACCAAGAAGACAATATCATTCATGACTCTTCTGTTATTGTCTTCATTATCTATTGTATTTTTTACAATAAATCCTTTGGGCTTGTTATCTACAGAAACCCATATATTCTGTGATGATTCTTCGTTGCTACTGATTCCAAATAGTTTAAGCCATTCTTTTGTATTGGGATCTTGAATACCTGTCATATCAATACGCATAACATATTGTCCGTCTATTTTTTCTGTTATGTATTGAATATTGGGTATATCGGCATTAGGATTGCTTATGACTGGGTTGGGATCAGCCTTGTCGTCACTGGGAATTCCCAAAACGGTTTCGGTTTCCAGAATAATTGTTTCATCTCCGTTTTCCAAGCAAGAAGAGAGGGAGAATACTCCGAGCAGGAATACAGATGCTTTAATTCCTGAATAGATAGACTTTATAATATTCATAATTTCCTGTTTTTATTAATTACCTAAAATTTCAAATTCAACTCTTCTGTTCATGGTCCGTCCTTCCTCGGTGTCATTTGTTGTGAGAGGTTCCGACATTCCATAATAACTGTATGATATCTTATCTTTTCCCACACCTTTTCTAACCAGGTAGTTGACAACAGCCTTTGCTCTTTCTTTTGAAAGTTTCATGTTTACTTCTTCTGATCCTACATTATCTGTATGTCCTTTCACTTCTACACGAACTTGGGTTTTGATTAGGATTGCTGCAATTTTATCCAAGTATTCGAAGGATTCCATTTTTATATTACTCTTGGCAAAATCAAAATTAATTACATCTATGGCACAAATGGTTTTTCCAACAACAGATTCGTTTCTGTCTACCATTTCAGTGATCTCCTCCAATGTATAGCAAGGCTTTTCTTTTACAACAACCTTAACAGTATCTTTAATGATTGGTTTAATGACAGGAGTTACAGGAATAACAGGAGTAACCTTTTCTTTTTTCTTGAATATACTGAATGGAACACCTAAAGTAGCCTTGATTTCTATTCCAGAAAATTTACGGTCACCTTTAATATATGTTCCTTCTGGAAAGATATCTGCATTCACAGCTTCTCCATCTTTTTCTTTCTCTCCGTAAGTATCTGTGAAACCGTATTCATAGCTGGCTTCTACACCAAGGAAACAAGAGTTTCTGAATTTATATTTTAAGCCGACTCCGGCTGCTGCTGCAAAATAGCATGTTGCCAGATTGGCTTTTGAAACATCCATGGAATAGCCTTCATAATATCCATCAATATATTTCGCTTCCATTTTTATATCTCCTCGTGTAGGCAAGCCAAGAACTGGAGCTACATAAATGTATGGACGGAAGTTAGAGGATAACTTTCCAAAATTATAGATGATGGGAATGCGGATATCCCAATATCTGGAATTCAACTGGTAGTAGATATCGTCAATGTCGTTTTCTTCATAGTTATAGAGATCTTTTCCAATATTAACGAGTTTACCACCTCTTCTTAGGAAACTTATTTCCGGGCGAATAGAAAGTTGATTCTGTTTTCCAAAGTCTCTTTGTACAAAGAAAGAGAAAACTCCACCGTTGAGATTCTTATTATCAGGAAATATATTATCGTCCAAATCAGAATATTTCATGAAATTGCTATGAAATCCTCCACCAAAACCAAAATACCATTTTGGAGTGTCTTCTTTTACAGATGAGTCTTGAAACTGTGCGAATGAGGGAGTCAAACACAAACTCACTAAAAGAGACGCTAGAATTGTTTTCTTTTTCATAAGTCTATAATTTAGAGTAAAAGCATGATAAGAGAAAAAACCAAGAATACTTCGTTTTGATATTCTTGGTTTTTGAGATTTACATATTGGGATTAGAAGTTATATCCAACACGAACAGAGAATTTGCTGGTTTTTAGTTCTTCTGCGATTTCATTAAAGTCTAGTGCATAAGAGATACCTACATTGAATTTGTTGATATCCAAGGTTGTACCAATCTGCCAGCCTACCTGAACACGATTCCAAGTTGGATCTGTTTCATCTTTATCAAATAGATTCCAGTCCATACTTTCTCCGTCTTCTTCATATTTATCTTTACCCATAAGGTTTGCTCTTAGATATAGGCCTGTGTATGGTTTAATGGCGAGCTTGTCATTAATACTGATTCCGTAAACAAAGTTTACCGGAATAGTGAGACCTAAAAGAGTTGTAGAATAGTCTGCTCCATCTTCGCTTTCACTCCATTTTGCATAATTAATACCAGCTCCGGTTTCCAAGAAAATTGGCAATGATTTGGCAATATTGAAAGAGTGTGCATAATCAACGGAGAATCCATTACCGCTCTCACTTTTGCCATCACCACTCATAAAAGGTATGTCATAAGAAAGACGCAAACCTTTCCATGCAGGAACATCTGATGAAGAAGATGAGCTACCACCGTTCATAAATTGTGCGAAAGACATTGAAGAGCAAGTCAATAACATTGCTGTCAATAAGAATTTAAACTTTTTCATAATCTTCTATTTTTAAGATTAATAATAAATATATAATCGCTAATAATTAAATTTCATACGCCAAATATTAGCTTTACCTTCTTTGCTACCTCGTTGAGAGATAAAATAGATGTATTGTCCGTCTTTACTCCAAATAGGACTAAGATCATCTGCGGCATGATAGGTCAGTTGTGCAAATCCGGTTCCGTCCATTTTGGAAACAAACAGGTCCGTATTGTAATAAACCAAAGTGCCTGATTCTATTTTACTGCTTCCTACAAAGAGAAGCCACTGGCCGTTCGGTGAAACAACCGGAGAAGAGAAATTATGTTCCGGATGGGAGACAATACATTCTTCTACTCCTGTTTCATAGTTTATTTTCCAGATTTCACTATTGCCATTACTGCTGGAGCGCACACAAATAAACGCTTTTTCATTCTTTAGAGGGTAAGGGTTGTACCCCTGAGAGTAATTTGCCAAAAATTTGTTTTGGGTATCATAACTCCAGATACTCACTCCGTTGTTTTCCTGACGAGCAAAGAATATAGATCCCATATCTTCAGAAAAAATGGGAGAATAATCCATATTTCCGGTTGTAATTTGTCGGCAAACAAAACTTTTTGCAGCAGAAGTCAGAAATATCTGATTCGTTTTTCCTCTGGCTTCAGAGAAAACAATCTGTTTTCCGTCTGGAGCATATGAAAAATCCAATACAGATGTCCGATTTGTCTTCTGAATGGAACTTCCTTGTATATTAAGGTCTTTTATAAAAATATTAGTAGTATTGTTTCTAAAAGAAAGATAGGCTATATCTTTTCCATCTTTGGAAATATCAAGTATCCTGTTGGAAAACCATCCGATTCCCTGTCGGCTTCTTTTAACTTCCGGCATACATACGTAATCTGTTGGTTGTGAAATTTGTGTAAAGTCTGTTCCGGATTCCTCGGGTACCGATACCACCGAATAGTCTACTTGTTGGCAAAATGCATGATTGGTGATGATAATCATAGCCAAAAAGCATATATTGCGTTTATTCTTTAGAAAATTCATCATAATAACTTTTTATGAGTTTGTTTGGCAAATATAAATTAAAAAAACAAATATTAGTTTATATAAGTGTCTCCAATCTTTCTACACTTTGTCTTTTTGTGTGTAAGAAAAAACATTACTATTTGAATGTTTAATATTTTGCCTTTATAAAATAATAGAATGTATTATATCCGCTTGTTAATATAATATTTTGATGTTAATGCAGGTTGTTATTTTTTTAGGCAATATTATTGAAGTTTGATGAGAAAATGAATTAATGATGTTTTTTATATTAGATTTTTCTGTATATATCGTTGAGGGGATGATTCTGTTTCTATGAATATTCTATCATATTATTGATAAATCAGGATGCTTAGTTTGTCCGGGGCAAACAGTTCGCAAGCAACCTGATGCAATTCCTGGGCTGATACTGCATCTATTTTTTTATATAGTTCTTCTTGGTTGCGTATGATATGATAGTGCAGATAGGTTTTACCTATAGCCAAGGCCACATTTTCAAAATTGTCATATGAAATTCCGATCTGTCCTTTGATCTGGCGTTTGGCAGCAGCTAAAGCACGGTCGCTGATAGGAGAGCGGGTCCATCGTTCCAGTTCCTTCCGGATAAGGCGGATGCAACGCTTTACATCATGTGGGTCACAGCCGAAATACACACTCCAGATACCTGTATCTGTATAGCTGGTCATATTGCTTTCTACAGTATATACCAATCCATTGTTTTCCCGGAGGATCAGATTAAATCGTGAACTCATGCCCGGTCCGCCCAAAATATTGTTCAGCAGATACAGGGCTATATGGCGTGGATCGTGGGCACTGTAAGCTCGGGTACCTATCATGACATGAGCCTGATGCGTATCCTTGTTTTGGGTCACGTGAGCTGCCTGATAGGGCGGGAGAGGCAAAGGTTCGGTGCGCAGAACAGGCTGTGAATCTTTCTGTTTGAACAGATAAGGATACAAAGGGCTCTCTGTTTGAAGTGAACCGCTTACTTGGGCTATAGCCTTGTTGAGCGTGTCCACAATCTTTTTTCCGGATACTTGTCCGTAAAGGAAGAATACCATATTTTCCGGACGATAGTTCCGACGTACGAAGTGATGCACATCTTCAGAGCGGAACTGACGCAGTTTGTCGGCTTCTCCCAATATGTTACGTCCCAACGGATGACCTTTGAAGATCAGACTCTCGAATTCATCGAAAATCAGTTCTGCCGGAGAATCGTTGTAGCTTTCGATCTCATCGATGACCACTTCCACTTCCTTGTTCATTTCATTTTCCGGATAGGTACTGCCAAAAACAATATCAGTCAGAATATTGGCTGCTTTTGGAAAATGTTCTTTCAGGAAGGTAGTATAATAAATTGTTTCTTCCTTACCGGTATAGGCATTCAGATCACCACCTACCGATTCCATGTAATTGATTATCTGCCGTGAGCTTCTGAGGTGCGTTCCTTTAAAAGTGAGATGTTCGCAGAAATGAGCCATACCGCTTTCGTGAGGCAATTCGTCGCGTGTACCGGTCTTGATGGCAATACCGCAATAAACCACATTGGTGATGGAAGGAAAGGCTACCACACGCATGCCACAAGGCAGTGTGGCGGTAAATATATCGGTTGATGATGTTTTTTGTGTCATGATGTCTATGGATTGCTTATTTACTGCAAAAATAGAAAAACGCAGAGAATAAAGGATATACTTTTTCTGATCTTTTTTACAATGATTTTCATCCTTTAATTACCTATTTCAAATGATGCCCGTATCAGGCCTGCCATTTTATAGGTTCCGTTTGTATTGATACAATGCAGTGCCGGCTGCAAAGACAGGTATTCGCATACAGGAAGACTGGCGGTAAGCTCCACGTCTGTTTCCCGGCCATCGCTCATCAGTACACGGTTTACAGCCAGACCGACTTGTGCTTCCATATTTCCAAGACGGTTGCATACCAGGCCGGCTCCCCAGTAATGACTGCAATAACTGCTTTCCTTTGGAGCAATGCTTCCTTGCAGCATCAGTCCCAGTCCGCTTTTCCCAATAGTGCAGAGTTCCTGCTCGGCCAGAAGCCACAAGGCATATTGGAAGGGTTTTTCCAGCGTGCCGCTTTCTTCATTCTCTATGCCGGAATTACCTAATCCGGCTCCCAGACTGTAGGTGTAATGTTCTTCGTCGGAATAGTGGATACTGGTAATGTTTATCAGTCCGTCACGTTGTGGACAGAAACGGAATTGCCGGTTCAGACGGTCATCGGCCACACCGTTATAGAATGTTTCCTTAATGGTCAGTTTCTCGATAGGCCGGTATTCGGCATGCAGGGCCAAGGCGGCAACCGGGGCAGTTGCCAATGAGAAGTTGAATGAAAGAGTCGGGAAACTGGTGTAGGATGAACCGGTAAACAGCATGGTATAAGGCGAGGTAAAGCAGTCAATATCGGTATTGCGCAGTCCGGCGGATACCGTTCCTTTGTCACCTAACTGCTGTGTCAGTCCGAACTGCATCAGTCTGAAAGCCTTGTTTTCGCCGATAGTGATGTTTGAGAACCATTGCAGGTCACCCAAAACCGGATTATGGTGTTCATAAGTGGCGATGGCATCGATATCGAGCGATCCTCCTTTCCATAAGCCGACTTGCGCTCCGGCCTCTATATAATTGGCCCATCCAATCCGACCGTCACTGATATTCCAAGGCATTTCCGTGGTAACGGAGGCATACCAGGTTATGCGTGGCGACGAGGTGGCGTCGGCAGAAAGAGAATCCGCTAAAGACAAAGAGTTATCTTGTGCCAAGATTGCGGACCATGTCATAACAGAAAGACAGAAAGCAAGGCATTTCCGGATGCCTTGCTTTGTAGGTGTGATAAAGTTCATGTGTAGTGTTTCTTTTTTTAGAGTGTATCAAACTTTTTCAGAGGAACAGGGTCAGTCGGTAAACCAGGAAAGCTACGACATAGGCCAGTCCGGTGGTGTATCCTGCGGTAATCAGTGCCCATTTCCATTTGCCGCTTTCTCCGGCAATAGCTGCTATGGTAGCCAGACAGGGGAAATAGAGTAGGGCAAATACCATGTAGCTTAAAGCCGCTTCGGGAGTGGTGTGGGTTTGCAGGGCAGAAGCCAGTCGTGTTTGTGAAGCTTCTTCGGCTGAACCTACTTCAGAGTCTTCTTCCGGACTGTTATAGAGAACTCCTAATGTGGTAACCATCAGTTCTTTGGCTCCCACTCCGGCCATAATACCTACTCCCATGCGCCAGTCATAGCCCAGCGGTTTGATTACCGGTTCTATGGCGTGCCCGATTTGTCCCATCAAAGATTGCTCCTGCGCTTCGGCCGGACTCATTTCACGGTCCGGGCGTGGGAAATAGCCCAATGCCCAGATGACGATGCTGGCAACCAGAATGATGCCTCCCATCTTATGCAGATACTGGCGGCCTTTTTCCCAAGTGTGACGGAACACTCCTTTCCAGTTCGGAAGGCGGTATGGAGGAATCTCCATGACAAAATGTGTGTCCTGTTCGGGATGATAAATACGGTTGAATACCCAGGCAACCAATACGGCCATCAGCAATCCGAACAGATAAAGCCCGAACATCACCCAGCTGGCATAAGCAGCAAAGAACGCTCCTGCAAAGACTACATACACGGGAATGCGGGCGCTGCACGACATCATCGGGATGACTAGCATGGTTACCAGACGGCTTTTATGATTCTCGATAGTGCGGGTAGCCATGACCGCCGGCACGTTGCAGCCGAATCCCATAAGCATCGGGATGAAGGACTTGCCATGGAGTCCCAGACGGTTCAGAATCGGATCGGCCAGCATGGAGGCACGGGCCAGATAACCGGAGTCTTCCAGTATGGTAATGAAGAAATATAGAATCAGAATGTTAGGTAGGAATACAATGACACTGCCTACACCGCCAATGATTCCGTCAATAATCAGATCACGTAGCGGACCTTCGCCCATATTGCCTTCGAGCAGACCGCTCACCCAGGAAATTCCCTGGTCAATCCAGTCTGCCGGGTAGGCTCCTATTACAAATGTGGCCCAGAAAATAAACCACATCAGCACAAAGAACATCGGATAGGCTATCCATTTGCTGGCAAAGATGCGGTCCAACAAAGTTGTTGTCTGATCGGCTTTACCTTTTTTACGTTGATATACCCCCTGAAGCAGCGTGCGGATGCGTGCATAGCGTACGGCATCATCCTCTTCGCGTTGTTTGCAAGGGCAGGCTTCATGGTGTTCGGTTGTGGGAGTTTCAAAAGAATGTTGGCATTCTTTGGGCTTGTCATGGGTGCAGGAACGGTTTTCCACGCAAGAGGCCTGATGCTGATCGGCCAGCTTGACAGCTTCTTCAATGAGTGTTTCTATTCCCCGTTTGCTGCGCGCCACAGTGGGAATCAGGCGCATACCCAGTTTTTTCTCTAAAGCGGGAATGTCTACAAAACTCTGGCTTTTCTCCACTTCGTCAAACATGTTCAGGGCACCGATCAGCGGCAGGTTGCGCTCCTTGAGCTGCATGGTCAGCAACAGGTTGCGTTCCAGATTCGTTGCATCAAGCACATTGATTACGGCATCGATCTTTCCGCTTTCCAGTTCGTGGGCCACGTATGCTTCTTCCGGGCTGAAGGCGCGGAGCGAATAGGTGCCCGGTAAATCAATCAGACGAATTTTACGTCCCTTGAATTCAAAATTTCCGATGACACTGCTCACGGTGACTCCACTGTAGTTTCCGGTGCGTTCATGACCTCCGCTGGCAGCGTTGAACAAAGATGTTTTTCCGCAATTCGGATTGCCGACCAAAGCCAATGTTACGACATCGTGGGTGTGTTCAAAGGTTGCCTGAACCTTTTTCTTGCTTTCGCAATGGCAGTGTGCTGTTTTATGTTTTATTTGAAACGAGGGTTCAGAGGAATTTATAGACGAGGAAATACCTTCGCTATCCGGTATTTCTTCTGCATGGTAGACAACGTCTATGCTGGCAGCTTCCTGGCTTCGGAGAGCTACTTTGCTTCCCATGATTTCAAAAACAATGGGGTTGCCGACTGGTGATGCAAACAGGCGTTTGATCTGCTGTCCTTTAACAAATCCCATTTCTCCCAATCGGGCACGGAAGGATCCGCTTCCTTCTATTTGAGCGATGAAAACGCATTCATCGTTTTTGATTTCTGTTAATTTCATTCTGTTGAATTTGTTTTTCGGATGCAAAATTACTCTACTTTATACAGATAGCCAATACCTTGATCTGTGATTTTTCAAAAAAGAGGAATATCGAAGGGAAGGAAAAATCACTATTTTTGGGTATAAAAAATATGATCTCTTCTCAGAGACCATATTTTAAGTTTTTTTTAATTTCAAAATGTACTAATACTAAACTAATAAAATGGTTATTATGGTTCATCACGAATCATATAAAGTGTCAGAAAGTTTTTTCTTTTCCGACGTTGCAAAGTTAGGATGTCTGTAGCTTTGTTGCAATACTTAATTTGTATGATTTTATCCGTGACAGTCTTACCTGTTTCTTTGATATGCAGAATATTGCAGGAGTATATCTTTTGAAAAATACCTATATCTAGTGATTGTTTCTTTGCCTGATTTTGGTTTTCTTTGCATCGTGAAAAATAAGTAAGGTGATATGACGGAAAAATATAAGGAAACAGACAAAATGAGCGACATCATTTGTGATGATTATCGTCTGTTGCAGGTGATCAGCCGTTTTGGACTGACATTTGGATTTGGTGACCAGACAGTAGCAACAGCCTGCACCGCAAACGGAGTGGATACAATGACCTTTCTGGCAGTGGTCAATTTTATCAAATCCAACGGAAGAATCAATGTTGGCGATGTGGTAGAGACCATTTCCGTGGCGGCTATGACCAAATATCTGTCACAGTCGCATACCTATTTTGTTGATTTCCGGATACCGGCTATTCGTCGCAAGCTAATCGAAAGCATTGACTGTTCGGCCCGTAACCAGATAGCCTTTCTTATTCTGAAATTCTATGATGAGTTTGCGGCTGAGGTGTCCCGTCATATGGAGTATGAAGATAAATATATCCATACTTATGTAGAAGGACTGTTGGCCGGAAAACTTTCGGAAACGGGGGTAAATATCAATATCCTGGAAGAAAAGCACCATGACAATCATGCCCAGATTGACAAAAGCCTGAGTGAGCTGAAAAGCATCATCATCAAATATTATCCGAGCGACAGCAACGGACAGCTGCTGAATGAGGTGCTCATGGATTTGTATATGCTTGAGGAGGATCTCTTCAATCACTGTCAGATGGAAGACACGCTTTACATAGAAGCCGTACGGAAATTGGAAAAGGACTGTGCGTTGCGTGCAGAAACCCTGCAGGCACAGGAAGAAGAGGGAGGAAGTTCGGCGGACAATGCCGGAACGGATTCATTGAGCGACCGTGAACGTGAGGTAATTGTTTGTGTCGTAAAAGGATTGTCAAACAAGGAGATTGCCGAGAAACTTTTTATTTCGGTCAATACCGTTATGACCCATCGAAGAAACATCAGTCGCAAGCTACAGATTCATTCTCCGGCCGGCCTGACCATTTATGCGATTGTAAACGGCCTGATTAATCTGGAGGATGTAAAACTCTGATTCTATTTTTATTCATTTAACAGGCAAAGTTGCGCTTTTTGAGAGGAAAAGTGCAACTTTGTCTGTTATGAAACATATTGGTGTATTTTGCGCTGCTTCGCAGAGACTGGAGGCAGCCTATTATGATGAGGCGCTCCGGGTTGGCCGTAAGATCGGACAAATGGGATGGGCGTTGGTATATGGAGGAGCCAATTCCGGATCGATGGAATGTGTGGCTCAGGGTGTTCATGAGGCTGGCGGTACGGTTGTGGGAGTTGTGCCCCGTATTCTGGAAACCAAGCGCCGTGCCAGTGACTACATTGACGAACTGGTGCCTTGTGCCGATTTGAATGACCGGAAGCAGATTATGATCGAGCGGAGCGATGTGTTGCTGGCTTTACCTGGTGGCATCGGGACCTTGGATGAGATCTTTACGTTGATGGCTGCCAACAGTATCGGTTATCAGCAGAAGCCGATAGTTCTGTATAATGAATCCGGCTTCTGGGATTCTTTGTTGGCGCTGCTGACAGACTATGACCGTAAGTCGTTCATCAATGTGCCCTGTGCAAATTATCTGAAGGTTGTTTCGTCGGTTCAGGAGCTTGAAGAGTTGTTGAATGAATGTTCCAAGTAGTTTCTGTAGGTGCTTTGTCTGTAGTTTTCGGAAGATTGCTTCTATATATAGATTATTTTTGCTTACTTTGCATATCTATTTACAGATTCTATGGATTTATTGAGAACCTATGCAGATTCAAGAGGTTGTCTGACGATTGTTGAATCCGGACAGGAACTGCCTTTTGAAGTGCAAAGAATATATTGGATTTATAAGGTGCCCGAGGATAAAAGCAGGGGGATGCACGCCAATAAAATCGCTTACCAATATCTGGTTGCCGTGCATGGCACGGTGGAGGTCTGTCTGGAGAATGCCAAGGAAAGGAAACATTTTGTATTGGATTCGCCAGACAAGGGCCTGCTTGTGCCGCCACTCACCTGGAACGAGTTGCAGAAGTTTTCCGAAGATGCCGTGCTGCTCGTCATGGCATCGCATCCTTATGAACCGGATACCTATGTAAACTCTTATGAGGAGTTTCGGAAATTGATTGCCTTATGAAAATAATCAGATATACTGAAGATAAGAAAGCAGAATGGGATCGCTTTGTCGATCAGTCAAAAAATGGAACATTCCTGTTAAAACGAGGCTATATGGATTACCATGCTGACCGTTTTCAGGACTGTTCGTTTTTGTTTTATAATGACGATGATGAGCTGGTAGCCCTGCTTCCGGCCAATCGGAAGGATGATGTGCTGTATTCGCACCAGGGACTTACTTACGGTGGTTTTATGATGTCGCTCAAGACCCGGGCACACGAACCCATGCTGTGGTTTGAGGCTTTGACCGAAGAACTGAAAAAAGAATCCATTAAGAAACTGGTATATAAGCCCGTTCCCCATATCTATCATCGTTATCCGGCAGAAGAAGATCTTTATGCGCTGTTTCGCATGAGGGCCACTTTATCCGTGCGCAATCTGGCTACGGTGATCGATATGCAACATCCCATTGCGGCCAGCCGCATGAAAAGAGCCCGTAAGAGAGCCCGTAAAGGCCGCCTTACGGTGAGAGAATGTGATGACGTGAATCTGTTTTGGGAAATCATAGAATGCGACCGCATGGAGCGTCATCAGGTGCATCCGGTGCATCGGGCCTCGGAACTGGAACTGTTGAAAAAGAATTTTCCGGAAAACATCCGTTTCTTCATTGTCTGTCAGGACGAAACAGACATTCTGGCTGGCGGGGTGATTTTCCATACGGGACAGGTGCTTCATCTGCAATATGCCGCGGCAACGGAGTATGGAAAGGAGATTTATGCAACCGATGTGCTGTATGACGAGCTGATTCATCATATTTTTCCCGAAGCGGCTTATTTTGATTTCGGAACTTCCAACGAACGCCAGGGTACTTTCCTGAATGTCGGCATGACAGAACACAAGGAGGAATTTGGAGGCCGTTCCGTTGTTTATGACACTTACGAGATAGAGATAAAATGATAGATTATTTGGATTTAAAAAGAATAAGCAACTCTTTTGAGCCTGAATTATCGGAAACCGTAATGCGGACTGTCCGTTCGGGATGGTATCTGCTAGGTGAAGAGAATAAAGGATTCGAGCAGGATTTCGCTGCCTACTGCGGAACCGGAGGCTGTGTGGCAGTTGGTAACGGGTTGGACGCGCTGACTCTTATTTTCATGGCCTACTGTTCTTTGGGACTGATGCAGCCGGGCGATGAAGTGATTGTTCCGGCCAATACGTATATTGCTTCTATTCTGGCTGTGCAGCGTGCCGGTCTGAAACCGGTTCTTTGCGAGCCCGAATGGGAAACCTGTAATATTGATCCGCAGCGGATAGAGGCTCTGATTACGGAAAAGACCAAAGCCATTCTGGTGGTTCATCTGTATGGCCGTGCCTGCCGTATGGAGCAGATTCAGGCTCTGGCCCGGAGATATGGCTTGAAGGTTGTGGAAGACGGCGCTCAGGCTCACGGAGCGAAGGACCGTGGAGTGCGCGTGGGCGCCTTGGGTGATGCCGCCGGATTCAGTTTCTATCCCGGTAAAAACTTAGGTGCTTTAGGCGATGCCGGTGCCGTAACTTCCAGTGATGAGGCTTTGGTTGAGCGGGTGCGTGTGTTGGCCAATTACGGTTCCTCCAAAAAATATGTGCATCCTTTCCGAGGGGTAAACAGCAGAATGGATGAATTGCAGGCGGCTGTTCTGCGTTTGAAACTGAAGCGTCTGGAGCAGGACAACGAGAAGCGCCGTCAGGTGGCTTTGCGTTATCTGAAGGAAATTCATTCCGGTGACGGAATCTGTCTGCCGGTTTTGGATAATCCGGACTCTCATGTATTTCACATCTTTACTTTGTTCTGTACGCGGCGCGATGCCTTGCAGGCCTTTTTGAAGGAACGGGGCATACAGACCCTGATTCATTATCCGATTCCTCCTCACCGGCAGGAATCCATGACCGAATTCGCGGCATGTTCACTGCCCGTTACCGAGCGGATACATCGTGAAGAGCTGAGTCTGCCCATTTCGCCCGAGATGAGCGAAGAAGAGGTCAGCAGTGTGATACGCGCCGTAAACGAATTTCAGGATCAGGTTGCCTCTTAAAGGCAACTGAGATCCAGATTCGGATCAATGCTGTTGTGAATACTCTGACACACGTTTGCGGCAAAATATAAACCGCAGTTTACCAGTTTTTGCCACATCTTTTCGTCCAACCGCAACAGATCTTCTTTCTGTATGTCATAGCGCATCAGTCCGTATACAAATCCTGCATTGAAATTATCCCCGGCTCCAATGGTGCTGACGGTTTTTATCGGAGATATAGGAAATGAATAGACTTTTCCGGGCAGACAGATTTTCAGATTCTGATCTGCGTTGGTACAGATAAAAACAGGACAGAACGGAGCTATTTTTTCCTGATAAATCTTTTCGGCTTCCCGGATTCCATACATGATTTCGAAATCATCGGCCGATCCGCGTACAATGTCAGCCATGCCGCAGTTTTCCTGTATGGAGGGAGTCAGACTTTCCAGCTCGTGGCGGTGTGTTTTTCTGAAATTGATGTCATAATACACCAGTCCTTGAGCGTCGACAGCGCCTTGCAGGATTCTTTTTACCTGTCCTCTTAGAGTAGGGCAGATGGCATTGTAGGAACCCAATACGAGAATATCCTGTGCCTGAAAATCCGGCAGACAGAAATGATCGTTGGGTTTCGGCACTTCTTTATAGAATACGTATTGGGCATCATTGTTTTCATTCAGATAAGCCAGTGACACAGCCGTACGGACATCTTTTCGGGTGGTAAAATAGTCCGTATGTACATGGTTTTCTTTCAGAAACGTTGCTATCTGAGCACCCACGGCATCCTCGCCGGTTTCCCCTAAAAAATAGGCCGGCACTCCGGCTCTGCCCAGAGAAATGATACAATTGAAAGAAGATCCTCCGGGCACGGCAGCTATTGGTTGGTTATTTTTAAACAGTATGTCCAGTATGGTCTCACCGGTACAGATTACTTTGCGCATATATTCAGTTTTTGATTTTGATGTTTCAAAGGTAAATATTTCTTGTGAAAATACTCGTGCAAAAGGAATAGGACTTCAAATTTTTCAGCCTAGAAACACAAAAAACTTGAAAACGGGGTTTGGCTTCGGGTAATGTCCTCTTTTTTAGCTACCTTTGCAAAGAATTTTAATAAGAAACATATTTTGAAAACATTTGAAGAGCTGGGAGTTTCTGCGGAAATCCGTAAAGCTATTGAAGAACTGGGATATGAACATCCCATGCCAGTACAGGAGGAAGTGATTCCTTATCTACTGGGAGTGAATAATGACGTTGTTGCTTTGGCACAGACAGGTACAGGAAAAACCGCTGCCTATGGTTTGCCTGTTTTACAGAAGATTGATCCTAGCCGCACCGATACACAGGCGGTTATTTTGTCTCCAACTCGTGAATTGTGTCTTCAGATTGCCGATGATCTGGAGGCGTATTCCAAATACTTGCCCTCTGTCCGTGTGCTGCCTGTTTATGGCGGTACGAATATTGAGTCACAGATCCGCACTCTGAAGAAGGGGGTACAGGTCATTGTGGCCACTCCGGGCCGACTGATTGACCTGATGGAGCGCGGTGCCGCTTCTTTGGGACAGGTGGAGAATGTAGTGCTCGATGAGGCTGATGAGATGCTTTCCATGGGATTCTCAGAAAGTATAGACACTATTCTGGCCGGAATCCCTGAGAACCATAACACCCTGTTATTCTCGGCTACGATGAGTAAGGAGATTGAGCGTATCTCCAAGAAATATCTGCGTCATGCACAGGAGATTGTGGTGGGCTCGCGCAACGAAGGTGCCGAAACCGTGAACCATGTGTATTATATGGTGCATGCCCGTGACAAATATCTGGCTTTGAAACGCGTGGTGGATTATTATCCTAAGATTTATGCCATTATCTTCTGCCGTACCCGTATGGAAACGCAGGAGATTGCCGATAAGCTCATTCAGGACGGATATAATGCCGAGGCCCTGCATGGTGAACTGTCACAGCAACAGCGTGACCTGACCATGCAGAAGTTCCGTCAGCATCGTGTGCAGTTCCTGGTGGCAACCGATGTGGCTGCCCGCGGACTGGATGTGGAAGACCTGACTCATGTGATCAATTACGGTATGCCCGATGATACGGAAAGCTATACGCACCGAAGCGGACGTACAGGCCGTGCCGGTAAGAAAGGAACCAGTATCTGTATTATCAACACCCGTGAGCGTGCCAAGGTGCGCGAGGTGGAAAAGATTATCGGAAAGAGCTTTGTCAAGGAAGAACTGCCGAGCGGAAAGGATATCTGCGCCAAGCAGCTGTATAAAGTGATTGACGATATCGAGCGTGTGGAAGTGGACGAGGAGGAAATCGAACAGTTCCTGCCCGAGGTTTACCGCAAGCTGGAGTGGCTGGATAAGGAAGAGCTGATCAAGCGTGTCGTAAGTCGTGAATTCGGTCGTTTCCTGCAATATTATGCCAACGCTCCGGAGATCGAGGAACCGGTTGAGAAAGCCAAGGGAGAAAAAGGTAAAGGCAAGCGTGGCCGCAATGCTGAGGAAGGATTCACCCGTCTGTTCCTGAACTTGGGTAAACTGGATGGTTTCTACGCCAAGGAAATCATGAAACTGGTCAATGACCATGTGAAGGGTAAAGTCGAAGTGGGGCGTATCGATCTGATGAAGAGCTTCTCTTTCTTTGAGGTGGCTGAGGAAGAAGCTGAACGGGTTATTTCCGGCTTGTCGAAGGTGCAGGTAAAGGGACGCAAGGTCGTTGTGGAAGGGGCTTCTACTGATGAAGGCTCTGAGGACTCTTCAAAGCGTAAGAAAAAGCGTAAGGACGATAATCGTGATAAGGACTCCCGTCGTGGAGAGAAAAAGTCGCGTAACGACCGTAAAGAAGAACCAAAGGCCAAGGATCGCAAGAAAGACAAGAAGGAGAAGCCTTCACGTGAGGAGCGCGGATATACCGCACCGCGTGGAAAGAAATATTCTAAGGATGACTGGAAGCAGTTCTTCTCTGGTGAGAATACTTCCGGTGAACTGGTAGGCGAGGAGCCTGATTTCTCGGAAGAAGGTTGGGCCAGAAGATATCCCAAGAAGAAATAAGATATAAAAATAAGCCGTTTCATGGATTCCCGATGAGGAATCTGGAAACGGCTTATTTTGTATGCTGACTTAAAATCGCATTAAGTCTTATTTGGCATTGATTTCCTTGATCAGGTGATCAGCCTTGCCCCACTGGTCGATGATGTAGAGCACATAACGGATATCCACACCGATACAACGGGTCAGACTCTGGGTGAAGCTGATATCGCTACTCATGGCATCCCAGTTACCGTCGAAGGCCAGACCGATGAGTTCACCCTTACCGTTGAACATCGGACTTCCGGAGTTACCGCCGGTGATGTCGTTATTGGTAATGAAGCACAACTGCATTTCGCCGGTTCTCTTGTCTTTGTAAGGACCGAAGTTTCCGGCCTTCAGCATGGCGGTGATGCTTGGCTCTACCTTGTAGTCAGAAATAGAATCGCTCTGTGCAATCTTGTCCAGAATACTCTGAGAGGTTGTGAAGTAGTTCTGACGGATACCTTCGTTGGTGTAGTCTGCTACGATACCATAGCTCAGACGCAGGGTGCTGTTTGCATCAGAATAATGTGCCTGGTCTTCTTCCATATCCAGAATGGCACGGCACAGCAGTTTCTCATTCTCTGCAATCGCATAAGCCTGCTGTTCGTTCTTCTTGTTCAGGCTCTTGCTTAGGTCTCTTACCTGATTGATGTAGGTGATCATGATATCCTTCTTCAGGTTGTCTGCATTCAGATCTTTCAGAACCTTGGCATCAGACAGAACTGACTTCTGGAACAGATCCTCTACAAACTTCTTGTAATCACCCTTGAAATCGTTCTGGATGGTTTTGTAGAAGTCCGGCAAGTAAGCAGCAGAAACAGTCTTGCCATAGAACTCCAACAAGGCAGTGGTAGCCTCTTTATCTACATTCTCATTGTAATCCTTGAATTTCTTTTCCAGAGACTCAACCAGACGCTTCTTGTAGTCCTCATCTGTTGCGTTGATCCAGGCATTGGCAGTATTGGCAATACTGAAAATGTCTGATCCGCTGAAGAAGGTCTCTCCTAAGAACATGTATGCGTAGAAATCTGATTTTCTTGCCTTGTAGGCTTGCTCCAGGTTCTGGAACAGATTGCCGAATTCCTTCTGTCTTTTTGCATCCTGCGCGATCCATTCGCTCAGTCTTTTCTCCAGATCCTGCTTTTGCTCTACAACCTTCAGTTCTTTCAGAGCCTTGTTCATACCGATACTGTTCTTCCAGTAGTTGGAACTTTGGGCATATTTGGCAGCATACTGCAAACGGATGGTAGCGTCAGAGTTCATCCATTTTTCCCATATGTCCTGTTTTACGCCACGTACCTCGATGCGTGCGGCATTGATGCTGTTCATACGCTCTTCAATACCGAATGAAGACAGGTAGCGGTCAGTGCTTCCCGGGAAACCGAGCGTCATGGAGTAGTCACCCATCTGGAATCCCTGAAGAGATACCGGAGCGAAATGTTTTGGCTGGTAAGGACGGTTGCTGGCTGCATATTCTGCCGGCTCGTTCTTTTCATTGGCGTAAATACGGAACACGCTGAAGTCGCAAGTCTGGCGCGGCCACATCCAGTTATCGGTTTCACCACCGAATTTACCCAGGCTCTGTGGCGGAGTGAACACCAGACGGATATCGGTGAAGTGTTTGTATACAGATACATAGTAGGCATTACCGCTGTAATAAGAACTTACAACAGCTTTCAGAGTAGGATCGTTCTTGGAATATTCCTTCTGGATTTCTTCAAAGATAGAATCGATCTTTTCGTCCAGAATCTGGATCTTCCAGTTCTCCCCGTAAGCCTCACGCTGCTTCTTGCTGGTTTTCTTGTAGATCTTATCCATGGTCTTGTTGATGCGTGCCGTTACATCTTCTGTGTATTGCAGGATATCCACAAAAAGTCCCGGAGCCGGAATTTCCTTTTCTTTTCCGGAGGCTACGAAACCGTTTTTCAACATGTCATTTTCCGGAGTTGACAATGCCTGGATATTGGCAAAACCACAGTGATGGTTGGTAAAAACCAAACCTTCCGGAGATACAATCACTCCAGAGCAGAAACCTCCGAAGCTGACAACTGCATCCTTCAGTGAAGTACCTTGAGGATTGTACAGGTCCTTGTCGCTGAGCTGCAGTCCAAGTCCGTTCATGATTTTCATACTTTGCGGCGTCAGGTTGTTCAGCATCCACATACCTTCGTCGGCTTTCATGTTTGTGCTTGCCATGACAGACAGGGCAAGCAGAGTCATAAATTTTCTTTTCATAATTTGTATTTAAAGATTTGTTGTTTCGGATTTACAGAGGATAGATTACCAAAGAATCTGCCTGAATTTTTTGTTTGAGCCACTCTTTCAGTTTCTTTTCCGTAGCTTTGTTCATTTTCTGTTTGAGCCGTATGGATATCAGCGTTGTGGTATCGGATGGTGCTTCCTTCTCCAAATGGATATTGATGCCATATCCGATATGCAGGCTGTTGACTTCCGGAAACAGTACCCGGCATTCTTTCTGTACGCTTTCGGCTGCATTCAGAACTTTCTCTACGGGTTGCCATTGTTTCTTTATCCGTTCGGCTTTTTCGCGTTGTAACTTTTCGGTCTGTATTTCTTCTGAAAGAAGTTTGGCATTTCCTTTAAGCAAGGTTTGTATTTCTTTTGAGTCCAGATTACTGCCGCCTTGCACAACAGATAGTTTTGTTCCCTCCAAACCATGTTTTTCCAGTCTTTTCCGGATCTCGTCCAACCGTTCTTTTCGTACTTCTTTTCCGAACAGCACCACGTTGATGGTTTTATCCTTGTATCTGATATCACGGGTCACGATTCTGGTCGTGTCCGATTCCAGCTCCTGCACGATAAAACTGTTGGCTTTGTTCTCGAATACCGTTTCCCGTACAAGCTGGTAGGTAAGAATGGAGGCAGGTACCATGGTGACAACAGCGATGGTGGCAATGATTTGCTTGACACGCCGTTCCCGTTTGGGGTCGCGAAACTCCTTTTTGCTGAAGTGCATGATATGTACTCCGATAACGGTAGCCAGACTGATGAAGATCGTGTTGATCATATACAGGTAAAAGGCGCCGGCCGCATAAAGCCAGTTGCCGGTGGCGATACCGAATCCGGTAGTACAGATCGGCGGCATCAGGGCCGTGGCAATGGCTACTCCCGGAATGACATTACCGTTTCTCTGACTGATGCTGCAGGTTGCTATGATACCGGCCAGACCTCCACACAGGGCGATAAACACATCATAGATGGTGGGGGCTGTGCGTGCCAACAATTCCGACTGGGCTTCAGCCAGCGGGGTGATCAGAAAGTAGATGGTGGCAGTGAGCACACTGAAGATGGTAGCGGTAACGAAACTTTTCAAGGAGCGTTTGAACAGCTCGAAGTCGTTGATGCCGACTCCCAGTCCCATACCCATGATCGGACCCATAATCGGCGAGATAAGCATGGCGCCGATGATTACGGCCGTGGAGTTGGTGTTGAGGCCGAGTGAAGCCACAAAGATGGCAAAGATGAGAATCCACAGTTTGGCTCCCCGGAAATCCACGCTGTCTTTGATGCGGTCGATGGTTTCCTGTTCGGGTGCTTTGTCTTCACCTACATAGAATACTCTTCCGATCAGTTGCTTGATCATTTTTATCAGACGCTTTTCCATGATACATCTGTTTGTATGTTATTTGAAATATTTACCGATTACCGGCAGGCTTTTCAGCGGGAAATCCTTCTTGACAATATAAGCTGCGAAGAGAATGACCAAAACGGTTTTTGCTCCCAGACGGGCCCAGATATTCCAGTTCTCAGGAATGTAGACCATAACCAGGGTGAGCAGCAAAGTCAATGCGATATAGGTCATGATGCTGCGCATCGGGTAGTTGATCGGATTCTTTTTCTGTCCTATAAAGTAAGAAAGGATCATGGAAGTGCCGTATCCGGCAAAGCCTCCCCAGGCGCAGGCCATGTATCCGTAACGGGGGATAAACACGAAATTGATGATCAGCAGCACGGCGCATCCCGCCAGAGAGAACCAGGCGCCCCAGATGGTCTTGTCTATGAGCTTGTACCAGAAAGACAGGTTGAAGTAGATACCCATCATGATTTCTGCGGCCATGACAATCGGCACCACTCGCAGTCCGTCCCAATATCCGGGAGCGATAATGTATTTCAGGGCGTCTAACCAGGCCATGACACACAGGAATGCCAGCAGGGTGAAGATGATGAAGAACTTCATGCCTTTGGCATAAGTTGTCTTGCTGTCCTGGTCCTTTGACTTGCCGAATACAAACGGCTCGTAGGCATACCGGAAGGCCTGGGTAATCATGGCCATGATCATGGCTATCTTTACACAGGCACCATAGATGCCCAGTTGTACCTGTCCTTCCTGAATGTCGCCGTAAACTAGCGGGAAGATGATTTTGTCGGCAGTCTGATTCAGGATTCCGGCAATTCCCAGTACCAGTATCGGCCAGGAGTAGCGCAGCATGCGTTTCATCAGTGCTACATCCAGTATGTATTTGAATCCTGTCAGTTCCGGGATAAAGAAAGCCACGATGGCTGCCTTACAAACCAGATTCAGTCCGAAGATATAGCCTACACCGACTCCCGGGTTGTAGAAAAGTCCGATAACGTCCGGATAGAGCGGATAGAGTTTGGGCAATACCAGGAAATAAAGCAGGTTGGTCACGATGTTCAGGAAGATGAACAACAGATTCAGTGCGGCAAACTTTATCGGTCTTTTTTGATAGCGCAGCCAGGCAAACGGAATGGCCAGAAAAGCGTCCAGAGCCACACAGGCTCCCATGATGCCGATATATTCCGGATGAGCGGCATAGCCCATTGCCTGCGAGATCTGGGGCAGAAAGCCCAAAACCATACACAGGAAGAACAGCGAGATGGTGCCTACGATAATCAGAGTCGTGGAATAAACCACCAGCGGCTTTTCGCCTTCCTTGTTGGCGAAGCGGAAGAAAGTGGTTTCCATTCCGAAAGTCAGGATTACCAGAATCAGTCCCACATAGGCATAAATGTTGGTCACCACACCATAACCTCCGGAACCGGCCGGCAGTACGGCTGTGTAAAGCGGTACAAGCAGATAGTTCAGAAATCGTCCGATGATGCTGCTCAGTCCATAAATTGCGGTGTCTTTCACCACAGATTTTAGTTCTGCCATAAAATGAATATCTTTAAGTTATAACTCGTTTTTCTTTGTATTATCCGAAGAAGAAGTAAGCCACGGCAATGGCGCTCAGTATTCCGGCGGCATCGGCCAGCAGACCACAGGTCACGGCATGGCGGGTCTTGCGGATACCTACACTGCCGAAGTACACGGCCAGAATGTAGAAAGTGGTGTCGGTAGAGCCCTGGAAAATGCAGCTCAAACGGCCCACAAACGAATCAGCCCCGTAGGTTTGCATGGCATCCACCATCATGCCGCGCGCTCCGCTTCCGCTCAGCGGTTTCATCAGAGCCGTAGGCAAGGCCCCTACGATGCGGTCGTCGGCACCACACCAGCGCAACAGGGCGGCAACACCGTCGGTCAGCATATCCATGGCACCCGAAGCACGGAATACACCCACTGCCACCAGAATGGCGATCAGATAGGGAATGATGCGTACAGCGGTGGAGAAACCGTCTTTGGCTCCTTCGATAAAGGCGTCATATACATTGATCTTATGCCGCACACCGGCCACGATAAAGGCCATAATGATGGAAAACAAGGAAACATTGGCTACTGTTGTACTCACGGCATTCATCTGCTCGCGGTCCATATTGCTGAAGCCCCAAATAAGTAGTCCCACCAGCAAGAGCGAACCTCCCAAAGCGGTCAGGATGGTTTTGTTCCACAGCGAAATTTTCTGATAAAAGGCTGTGGCGATAATACCGACCAGAGTAGACATGAAAGTGGCCAGCAGAATGGGGATGAAAATGTCGGTAGGCTGCGCCGCTCCCATCTGGGCGCGATACACCAGAATGCTTACCGGAATCAGTGTCAGTCCCGAAGTATTGAGCACCAGAAACATGATCATGGGATTTGATGCCGTGTCTTTTTTCGGATTCAGTTCCTGCAGTCCCTCCATGGCTTTCAGGCCGAGCGGTGTGGCCGCATTGTCCAGACCGAGCATATTGGCTGCCAGATTCATAAAGATGTTGCCGATAACCGGATGATTCCGGGGCAGATCGGGAAAAAGCTTGATGAACAGAGGCGAGAGCCAGCGGGCCAGTGCATTGACCAGTCCTCCTTTTTCACCAATCTTCATAATACCCATCCACAGGGAAAGGACTCCGGTCAGACCGAGTGAGATTTCAAAAGCGGTTTTGGAACTGGAAAAGGTGGCATCCATGATGGCAGGGAATACATCCAGGTTGCCGAAAGCAACTAACTTGATTAATGCCGTAAGGAAAGCGATGCCGAAAAAGGCAATCCAGATATAATTAAGCACCATAATTTTGGAATATCATATGAATATCAGGGGGCAAAGTTACATTTTTTTCTGTTAATAAACAGCGCTTTTAGGATAAACGCTGTCTTTTTTGCTAAGATCTGTTTATTGTTGTATCTTTGTGACGAGATGGAAGAAGATTTTGACATAAGACAACAACAGCGGAATACCGGTGAACGGGATTTCGAGAACGCCTTGCGCCCGCTGCGCTTCGAAGACTTCAGCGGACAGTTCAAGGTGGTGGATAATCTGCGTATTTTTGTCGAGGCGGCCAAGTATCGTGGCGAGCCTTTGGACCATACTTTGCTGCACGGCCCTCCGGGACTGGGAAAGACTACCTTGAGCAATATCATTGCCAATGAGTTGGGAGTGGGCTTTAAGATCACTTCCGGTCCGGTGTTGGACAAGCCCGGTGATTTGGCCGGACTGCTCACGTCTCTCGAACCGAATGATGTGCTTTTCATTGACGAGATTCATCGTCTGAGCCCTGTGGTGGAGGAATACCTCTATTCGGCCATGGAGGATTATCGTATTGACATTATGATCGACAAGGGACCTTCGGCGCGGAGCATCCAGATTGATCTGAACCCCTTTACGTTGATTGGTGCCACAACCCGAAGCGGCTTGCTGACGGCTCCGTTACGTGCCCGTTTCGGCATCAACCTGCATCTGGAATATTACGATACCGATGTGTTGGCACGCATTGTAGAACGTTCGTCGGGCATCCTCAATGTGCCGATTTCCTGGGAGGCTGCCGGCGAGATCGCTTCACGCAGTCGCGGAACTCCCCGTATTGCCAATGCCCTGTTGCGCCGTGTGCGTGACTTTGCCCAGGTGAAGGGAACCGGAAACATTGATGTAGAGATAGCCCGTTATGCTCTTGAGGCTCTGAATATCGACCAGTTCGGACTGGATGAGATTGACAATAAGATTCTGCTCACGATCATCGACAAGTTCAAGGGCGGACCGGTGGGTATTTCTACCATAGCTACGGCCATTGGCGAGGATGCCGGTACGGTGGAAGAGGTTTATGAACCGTTTCTCATTAAGGAAGGCTTCATCAAGCGCACTCCGCGTGGGCGTGAGGTGACCGATCTGGCCTATCGCCATTTGGGAGTGAACCGTTACGAGAGCGGTAGTTTGGGAAGTTTGTTTGACTAAACAGATAAAAGGAATATGATTACTTATCATGCAGAGGGAGTGCGCATGCCCGATATCAAGAAGCGCGAGAACACGGAGTGGGTAAAGGCTGTAGCCGCCACTTATGGCAAGAGAGTGGGAGAGATAGCCTATATCTTTGTGGATGATGAGAAGATTCTGGAGGTGAACCGACAGTATTTGCAGCACGATTACTACACGGACATCATTACGTTTGATTATTGCGAGGGTGATCGCATTTCGGGCGATCTGTTTATCAGTCTGGATACGGTGCGCAGCAATGCCGAACTGGTGGGAGCCACTTATGAAGAGGAACTTTACCGTGTGATTATTCACGGCATTCTGCATTTGTGCGGTATCAATGACAAAGGACCTGGTGAGCGGGAGATTATGGAAGCCGCAGAGGACAAGGCTTTGACTTTGCGGCTGGAGATGACAGCCGGACAATAAACATAAAAAAACAGGAACTACACCTCATAAACGTAGTTCCTGTTTTTTTATGTTTTAAAAGGTAGATTTCTTGACGGTCTTTTTGGATATTGTAAATCAGCTTGCGGATGATTTCGAATTACTGTCCCGTCAGTAATCAATTATTGTCCTGACAAAAGTCGATTACTGACGGGACAATAATTTTAAAAGAATCTCATCTTTTTTCTTCAAGTAGCTCTACAGCCTTTTTCACCGCCTCGTTTTCCTGATTCATGACCTGGAAATACTCCGACATGTCCCAAAGGTCGCGGGCCAGTAATGCCTTGAGTTGCAGTTTCAGTTGAGGCAGTGTTTTGGCGCGTTCCTCTTCGTCCTTAGGCTTGACCGAGCGTTTCTCGGCTTCTTCGTTTAGGATGGCCATTTCTTCTTCGCCCACCTGAAAGTTCTTCAGGAATGAATCAAAGTCTTTATACTGCTTCTGAATCTGCTTGCGGTACCGGTCGCTATACTTCAGCGAAGTATTGGTAACAATACCCTTGGCTACCAGTTCGCGGTGGTATTTGGTGTATTTGGTGGTGTCCAGAGGAATGAAATAATCCGGCATGATACCTCCTCCGCCATATACAATGCGTCCTTTCTTCAGAGTTTTGTACTTCAGTGAATCCGGAAAGTGTATGCTGTCGGCGTGCACCAGTTCACCACGATTATATCGGTTGATCACATCCATATTGTAAGAAGTACGGTTGCCGTTTTCGTATGGCTTTTGGATGCAACGTCCCACTGGGGTGTAGTAGCGGGCAATGGTCAAGCGCAGTTGTGATCCGTCGGGCAGGTCGAGCGGGCGTTGCACCAGTCCCTTTCCGAAGGTGCGTCGGCCGATGACGACACCACGGTCGTGGTCCTGAATGGAACCGGTTACGATTTCGGCTGCCGAGGCGGTGTATTCATCGACCAGCACGGCAATTTTTCCGTCCTTGAAACTGCCGTTTCCCTTGGCCTTATATTCCGAATAAGGAGCACGTCGTCCTTTGGTGTATACAATTAAATCATTCTGTTCCAAGAACTCATTGGCGATGTCTATGGCTGCTCCAAGATATCCTCCTCCATTCTGTTGCAGGTCCAGAATCAGGTTTTTCATGCCCTGGTCTTTCAGTTTCTTCATGGCTTTCTGTAACTCATCGTGAGTTTTTGCTCCGAAACTGCTGATACGGATCAGACCGGTTTTTGGAGTGACCATATAGGCGGCATCTACTGAGGTCATTGGAATTTTGTCACGCTTTACGTCGAACGTCAGTACTTCGTCAATTCCGTTACGGATTACTCCCAAATGTACGACAGAACCTTTGGGACCTTTCAGACGGCGCATGATTTCCTCGCGGCTCATCTTCACGCCGGCAATGGCGGTATCGTTTACGGAAATGATACGGTCTCCGGCCAGAATACCGGCTTTTTCCGAAGGCCCTTTGCTTACCGGTTGTATGACAAAGAGCGTGTCATCGAGCATGTTGTATTGTACTCCGATGCCTTCAAAATTGCCTTGCAGCGGTTCGTTCATAGCTTTGGTATCCTTGGCATTGGAATAGGCCGAGTGCGGATCAAGTTCCTTGAGCATGCCCACGATGGCATCCTCGGTCAATTTGTCGGTATCGACGGTGTCTACATACAGACTGCTGATGGCCAGATGAGCCATATAAAGCTTTTTGATGGAAGCTTCGTAGGAGCTGGCCGCATTTTTTTGTTGCGCCCATGTCGGCAGACAGCACAAGGCTGCGAGCAGACACAGACAGATGTTCTTTTTCATAATCATACTGTTTATTCTTCTATGCTAAAGCCTTCGGGAAGGAATTCCGTGATATCACGGCCGAAGTGCATCAGTTCACGTACGATGGTAGAGCTGATGCAGGCCAGATCGGGTTCTGTGAACAGAATCACGGTTTCGATGCCTGAAAGCCGTTTGTTAACGTCGGCAATGGCCAGTTCATATTCAAAGTCCTTATGTGAGCGCACGCCTCTCAGAATGAAATCTGCCTGTTTGCGTTTGGCGAAATCCACGGTGAGATCGCTGTATGCCTCTACGGATATGCGCGGTTCGTTGCGGTACAGGTTCTTCAGGGCCTGAATGCGTTTTTCTACCGCCATGATGCCTTTTTTCTTTTCGTTGATGCCCACACCGATAATGATGCGGTCAAACAGTTGCAGCCCTCTGCGGGCTATGGAATCATGCCCTTTGGTATAAGGGTCGAAGCTTCCGGGAAATATAGCAGTTCTCATTCTTGTTCCGTTTCTTCAAATGTAGGGTCTTCTTCAACCACCAGATTGTTGATGATGAAATTCTGGCGCTCCATGGTATTTTTGCCCATATAATATTCCAGCAGTTCCTTTACCTGGTCGCTTTTCTGGAGTGATACCTGTTCCAGTCGCATTTCGGGACCGATGAAATACTTGAACTCGTCGGGTGAGATTTCTCCCAGTCCTTTGAATCGGGTGATCTCCGGGTCCGGTCCGAGAATCTCCACTGCTGCCTGACGTTCTTCCTCGGTGTAGCAATACTGTGTGATGAAGTCCGAGCGGTTGGAAAGCACCACTCCCTTGTTTTTCTCCAGTCCGGAGATATATTCTTCAATCTCGCGCAGTTTGTTTTTTCCCAACTTGCTCTTTTTGTTGCGTACGCGGAACAAAGGAGTCTGCAGGATATAGACATGCCCTTTTTTGATCAGATCAGGGAAAAACTGCAGGAAGAAGGTAATCATCAGCAGGCGGATATGCATACCGTCCACATCGGCATCCGTAGCCACGATCACTTTGTTGTAGCGCAGTCCGTCCAGTCCGTCCTCAATGTTCAGAGCGGCCTGAAGCAGATTGAATTCTTCGTTCTCATAAACCACCTTCTTGGTCAGTCCGTAACAGTTCAGTGGTTTACCGCGCAGACTGAATACGGCCTGTGTGGTCACGTTACGGCTCTTGGTGATGGAACCGGAAGCCGAATCTCCCTCGGTGATGAAAATCGAGCTTTCCAGACGCGGATCGTTCTCCAGATCTTCGTCCTTCTTGGAAGCCTTCTGATCGTTCAGGTGAATGCGGCAGTCGCGCAATTTACGGTTGTGCAGATTGGCCTTTTTGGAGCGTTCGCGTGCCAGTTTGGCTACACCGGCCATAGCTTTTCTTTCTTTCTCGTTTTCGGAGATCTTCTGAATGATCACCTCGGCAATGTCCGGATTACGATGCAGATAATTGTCCACCTGTTCCTTGACAAAATCGCCGATGAATTTGTCGATACTGATGCCGCCGTCGGGGATGGTCGTCAGGGATCCCAATTTGATTTTGGTCTGACTCTCAAACAACGGTTCCTCGATGTTGATGGATATGGCACCCACCAGACCGTTTCGGATGTCTCCAAAATCAAAGCTTTTTCCTGAAAAATCCTTGATGGTTTCGGCGATATGTTTCTTGAAGGCACTCTGATGCGTACCTCCCTGAGTGGTGTGCTGTCCGTTGACAAACGAGTAGTATTCCTCACCGTACTGGTTGGTGTGTGTGAAGGCAATTTCGATGTCTTCGCCTTTCAGATGCACGATGGGATAAAGTCCGTCGTTGGTCATGTTGTCGTTCAGCAGATCCACCAGTCCGTTGCGTGAGTGGATTCTGCGTCCGTTGAACATAATGGTCAGTCCGGTGTTCAGGTACGTATAGTTGCGCAGCATGTTTTCCACAAATTCGTGGCGGAACTGATAATGCTTGAACAGTCCGTTGTCCGGTTCGAAATAAATGTAGGTTCCGGTTTCGTCTTCGGTATCTTCGGTGGTGTCACTGATGAGTACACCTTTTTCGAAAACCGCCTTGCGCACGGTGCCTTCACGATAGCTGTGCACCTCGAAGTGCGTGCTCAGAGCGTTTACCGCCTTGATACCGACACCGTTCAGACCGACACTTTTCTTAAAGGCCTTGGAGTCGTATTTTCCTCCGGTGTTCAGTACGCTCACGGCTTCGATCAGTTTACCCTGAGGAATACCACGGCCATAGTCACGTACGCTGACACGCAGATTCTCTTCCAAGGTGACCTCAATGCGTTTTCCGGCATTCATCTTGAATTCGTCGATACTGTTATCGATAACCTCTTTCAAGAGTACATAAATACCGTCCTCCGACTGCGATCCGTCGCCCAGCTTTCCGATATACATACCCGGACGGGTACGTACATGTTCCATGTCGGAAAGATGGCGGATGTTGTCGTCGGTATAAGCCACGGGAGCCTCTTGAATCAGCCCTTCTTTTTCTTCGTTATTTTCTTCCATAAGAACCGTGGTTAAATCGTCTTCTGATAACAACGTCTTTTCTTGTGAATTTCAGCATCCAGATATGCCCATTGTCCCTGGCTCTTGTCGTTGGTTTCGAGCTGAGGGTGTGTCTCGCCAAACTTGAATCCCATCTTCTGGATAATCGGAATCAGGTCGGCAAACAGCATGGCATTGACACCCTTGTTCTGATATTCCGGAAGTACGGCAACCAGCAAAAGGTCTACGATTTCGGAATGTTTCAGGTATAATGCTTTGGCCAGATGAACCCATCCGAAGGGGAATAGGCGGGAATGTGCTTTCTGCAAAGCGGTAGACAATGATGGCATACCGATACCGATTGCTACCGGTTGGTTGTCTTCTGTTTCGATTACGGTAACCAGACGCAAGTCAACCAGCGGCAGGTATACATTGACATACTGGTCAATCTGACGTTTGTTCATCTCAGAGAAACCGTAGAGTGGGGCATATGCCTTATTGACTACATCAAAAATCTTGTATCCATATCCGCCTTCGCGTACTTCCTTGACACTCTTAAATTTACGTACATGCAGATTATAGCGGTTGGCACTGATTTCGGCTACACGGAAATATTTCCCGGAGCGAGCTTCATGTTCTGAATCCGGCACCCGTACCTTACGTTCCACCCAGTCTATTTCTTTTTCATATCCGTGCATCTCCATATGTTTGGGATAATACGGATAGTTATAGATAGTGGCCATGGTACTCAATTGGTCATAACCGTCGATGAGCATACCTTCGGGGTCCATATCCGTGAAACCCAGCGGACCGACAACCCGTTTCATCTGATGCTCTCTGGCCCATTGTTCAACAGCTTCAAGCAATGCTTTGGATACTTCCGGATCATCGATAAAATCGATCCACCCGAAGCGTGCATCCTCTACGTTCCAGGTAGCATTGGCTTTCTTGTTGATAATGGCTGCTACACGGCCAACGATTTTATTTTCCTTATAAGCGAGGAAATAGTCTACATTACAGAAATCGAATGCAGCGTTTTTTTTCGGGTTGAAGGTATCTAAGGTATCTTCGTAGAAATCAGGTACGGCAAAGGCATTACCTTTATAGAGTTTGTAATTAAATCGTATAAAAGCCTTTAGTTCCTTCCGACTCGTAATTTTTTTAATAATGACTTCGGACATAGCTGTTTATATCTTTATAAATGATTAATTTACAAAGATAGTTTTTTTTATCTAAAGGGTTGCTCAAAGCCACTGAAAAAGACCAAAAAGCAGGTAAAAAACTTATTTTCATCAGAAAAAAAAAGAAATATTTGCGAATGAAATATTAATATTTTATTTTTGTTAGATATTGCAGGTAATTTAGAACAAAATATTATGGGAAAGTTAAAAATTTTATCCTTTGCAGCTGCTTTGATGTTCTCTTTCGGACAGACTGCCTGGGCTAAGGACAATGTAGATGAAAAAGATTACAAGTCTTATCCTCACATGTTTTTTGGATTGCATGGTGGTGGTCAGATTACGTTTACTGATTATAAGGCCTCAAAGCTTATAACCCCTTCGTATGGAGTATCTTTAGGAGGATATTTTAATTCCATAGTAGGAACACGCTTGCATGTTAGTGGTTACCAGACTAAGGGTGGTTTCAGTTCATTGAATGAAACATATGATTATAAGTATGTTACCAGTGATATTGACATGATCTTGAATCTGACTAATTTGTTTTCAAGAACTGATGATCACATGTTTAATGTGCTTTTATTTGGAGGTGTCGGGTTGAATTATGCTTGGGACAATGATGATCTGTTGGCCTTAAACAATAGTGGTAAGGTTGCCGGCGTTCAGGCTTGGGATAAGAATCTTTTGTCGCATAATGCCCGTGTCGGAATGCAATTGGACGCAAAGTTGTCAAAACATTTTGGATTGAATCTGGAGGTTATGGCAAACAGTTTGTCTGATAAATTCAATTCCAAGATCAGTTCCCGAAATGACTGGCAGCTTACCGCATCTTTAGGTTTGGTTTTCAAATTTGCATACAAAGACAAAAAAGGACAATCGGCTCCTTCTGTGGCAGAGGAAGTTTGGGAGACTCGCAAGGATACGGTATGGTATGATGACATAACTTACAAAGATGTGCCGGTACAAGAAAAACTGGAGAGTCAGATCTATTACCAGATCTCAATGGCGGAGCCTAAGCCACAGGCCAAGATCAATGAGATTGTAGAGTTTATCAAGAATCATAAGAATTGTAAGATTCTTGTGACAAGTTATGCTGATAAGGGCACAGGTAACCCGAGCATTAACATGAAGTATTCAGAGGAACGTACAAAGAATGTAGTGGATGCTTTGGTCAAGGCTGGTGTGGATAAGAATATCATTACAGCTGAATCTAAGGGTGATACTGTGCAGCCATTCGCAGAGAATGACAAGAACCGTGTAACGCTTACTGTGGTTACTGGTGATGGTACTAAGAAAGAAAAGGTGGTAAGCAAGAAGTTCCGTATCGAGGAGAAACGCTATAGAGTACAGTAATTATTTTGATATTTGATGTTAAAAGGGAAGTCGTTAAAAGGCTTCCCTTTTGTGTTTTAATTATATTTTAATGTCATCTACGGAGATAATCCCGTTCAGAATAGCATGAATCGTTAATTCGGTGGGAGAATGAATCTCCAGCTTTTTGTTGATATGCCGACGGTGAGTCAGGACTGTATTGATGGAAATATTTAGTTCTTCTGCGATTTTTTTATTGGATAATCCTTGGGTGACCAGACTGATTATTTCTTTTTCTCTTTTGCTTAGCATATCAAAAGCTGTTTTTTCCTTTTGGAGATGCGTCGGTTGTGTTGTTTTTTTATGTTCGGGAGAAGATAGTGACCTCTCCTCTAAAGCATGTACACAAGTAGTAAAGATCTGTTCTTCAATCAGGCTGTGACATTCAAAATCCTCTTTCATTACGAAAAGTTCATAAAGGACATCGTTCATGATCTGGTTTTTCTTCTGGTTTTTATAGTATTTCACAATGGCATGAGTCAGGTCTGACATCTTTTTTCGGATGATTTGATGATGTTCTTTTTGCTTTTTCATCAGAAAGTGGATATTTGGACTGTTTCGAGGATGTATTCCCTGTATTAAATGATTTACATAAGGATGTATTTGAGTGGTTTCATATAAAGCGTGCTCTTCTATTTCTGCTAAAAAAATATCGAAGTATTTGAGAAATAAATAGGGAATCTTATCTTCTCCGGAGCAGTCAACGGCTTCTATCAGGTGCCTTCTAGTAGCGGGTAAACGATGGTAAAGAAAGTAATTATGTGAGCGCTGAATATAATCCAGTAGAGTGTGTAGGGATATGTTTTCAGGAATGGGTGTCTGATTCTTATTGTCATCCATATTTTGAATATAATTGATTACAGAAAGAAAGGTCTTCACATCGATTTTCTGATTCAGACAGGCTTCTTTAACTGTTTGTTCACCGAATCCAAGACTAAAACCGAAACTGTTGATAATTTGAAGAGTATGATGATCGCTACATATAATATCTTCCATGCGATCCGTTTCTTTATATTCCTTTTTCATCTTTAAGAGATTGATATTTTTGCGATTGCAAAGGAGTGAATTTTATCAGCTCCAGTCAATCGCCATGACTGAGTATTTTTAACTAAAAATTAGGTAAATGATTACCTGAAACCCTTTAAATCCCTCATCAGTAAGTACTGTATTTTTCATCTTTTTTGTGTATTGGTTAATTTTAACAAGTATGATACCTTTGCAGCGCAATAAAAAACTTTGAAAATGAAAAAGAAAACAAGTTTGATTCTGTTGTCTTTTTGTTTGGGAGTTTCTCAAGTCTTTGCTATGACGGAAGAAACAACTGATAAGTCGGAAGAACAGAAAAAGGGAGTTGCTGAGGACATGGACGGATACAGAAAGTTTCGTGTCGGCGGATATGGTGAGATGCTTTATCAGAATTTTGATTACGGTCCGTATCGTTTTGGCGGTAATGGCAGTGGTTCTCCGGCTGACCGTCGCGGAGAGATTTCCGTACCTCGCTTTGTTCTGGCTTTGGATTACAAGTTCTCGCCTTCGTGGATTTTAGGAGCGGAGATAGAGTTCGAATATGGCGGTACGGGATCTGGCGTAGAAGTGGAGTATGGAGAAAATACCGAATATGAGTACGAATTTGAAAAAGGCGGTGAGGTGGCCCTGGAGCAGCTGCATATCACCAAGGTATTTAATAAAGCCTTTGCTATCCGGGCCGGTCATATGGTGGTGCCGGTGGGCCTGACCAATGCACATCATGAGCCGGTAAATTTCTTCGGGGCCGCACGCCCGGAGGGAGAAAGTACGATTATTCCCTGCACCTGGCACGAAACGGGTCTGGCTGTGCTGGGTGAATTCCGGGGATTGGGTTATCAGGCCATGATCTTGAGTGGCCTGGATCCTTACGGATTCAGTTCCGAGAACTGGATTCAGCAGGGCATGCAGGGCCGTTTTGAGAAGACGCAGATGAAGAATCCCGCTTATGCGCTCCGGCTGGATTACCGGGGGGTAAAGGGATTGCGCGTCGGCGCTTCGGGATATTATGCGCCCCGCACGAACGGTAATGCCACCAACCCTTCGACTACGACAAAGTTTAAAGGTACGGTACTGATCGGTTCGGCCGATGCGGAATATAAGGGATATGGCGTTACGGCACGGGCCAATGTGCTTTATGGTTATGTAGGCGATGCCACGGAAATCAACAAGCTTCGTCCGAACAAGTACACAGGATATCCCGGAACACCGGTGGCCAAGAATGCCTATACCTGGCATGCGGAAGTTGGATATAACGTGGGGCGGCATTTCCGCAACCGCACGATGCTGACACCTTACGTGAAGTATGAGAAATACAATACGATGGCCAATGAGCGGACGGGCACGGTGATGTCGGACAAGCGTCTGAATGTGGGACTGATATCAGCAGGAGTGAACTATAGTCCTGTGCCCGGTCTGGTGCTGAAGGCCGATTACAATCACCGCATCATTGATCATGGGAACTTCAATGCGGAGAACACTTTCCAGATCGGTATAGCCTATGCCGGATGGTTCTGGAGCAGATAAACGGAATAATCAAATAAATCAAACAGTAAAATGAGAACATTAAAGAATTTGTTGTTGGCATCGGTTGTTGGCGGTGCCACATTGGGAATGTCATCTTGTAGTGAGAATTCTGAAAACGGAAATGGCGGAGGCGGTGCCGGAAGCCAGACTATCGAAGCCACCTGGAGCAACTATGCGGGTTACACGCGCGTGGTGTCGGAAGTGTTGGAGCGCGACGCATTCAGTATCTATGCCTTGTGGAAGGGCACGAACAATCTTCCGGCCGACGAAGTGGGCCGCGTGGAAGAACTGGAGATTCCGGCTATGCTGGCCGACGGTTACGGCAACTTGTTTAAAAAACATCAGGCCGGCAGTACTTATCCCAGCGCGAAAGTCTGCCTGCAGACCATCATTGCGGCCAGTGTGGATATCGCCACCGAAGTATCGGAACAGAAGATAGCGGCTCCTTACAACGAGAAGAATGTTTACGGGGTGGAATCGTGGTACAGCTTCAATTCGTATACCGACTATGACGACAACATCGAATCCATCGAGAATGCTTATCTGGGCGGTCCGGAGGATAACCGTGACGAGGCAACCAGTCTGTATGCGGCGGTAAAGGCCGTGAACGCCAGTCTGGCCGAGCAGGTGAAGAGCGATATCGAAGCTTCGCATCAGGCCCTGAAGGCGGCAAAGGAACAAGGCTGTTTCCGTGATGCGGTGTTGGCTTATGCCAATAACAACATCAAGAGTCCGCAGGTGGAGCAGGCCATCACCACCATCGGTACATTGTCCCAAAGTCTGGATCAGCTGAACGGCGCGGTAGAAGCCATCAGTGAAACCGTGGCCGATCAGGTTGTAACCAATTATGTGGACCGTACCGTGATTCCGACCTATACCAACCTGAAAAATGAAGCCGGAAAGTTGGTTGAGGCGGTAAGCAAATATACACAGAATCCTACTCAGGAAAATCTGGACGCAGCTTGCCAGCAGTGGAAGCAGACCCGTATTCCTTGGGAGCGCAGCGAGGCTTTCCTCTTCGGTCCGGTAGCCGACCAGCAGTTTGATCCGCATCTCGATTCATGGCCTCTGAGTCAGTTGAACATCAAGTCCATCCTGCGCGGAAACTTTGACTGGGCCAATGAGGACGGTTCGTCTATGGGTGCCAACACGTTAGGCTTCCACACACTGGAGCTTCTGCTCTTCGAAAACGGTAATCCGCGCCAGGTGAAGACATTCATCAAAGACGGAATGGTAACGATACAGTAAAACAGAAAACATGAAACATCAGGATATTTTTTCCGAAAAAAATCATTCTGCTCTGGCAATCACAAGAAACGGAATCCATGCCGGATTTCGTTTCTTGTGCGTTGCTTTTTCGGCGTGTCTGCTTTCCTGCGAGGTGGATACGCTGCCCGAAACGGAAATGATCAACACGCTCACCGGAAAGAAAGCCAGATATGAAGAACTCTCTGCCGGTACGGCAACGATTTTCAACAACTCGAAAACGGCCTACGACACGAACGCGCCCTGGGTTACGGGCGAGCTCTACAACCGCTTCCTGCAGGGCGACTTGCTGTACGACGACCGGCGCATTCCCGACATGGACGGTTTCGAACAGGGAGGTCTGGGACCGGTGTATGGAGGTTTTTCCTGCGGCAGCTGCCACAACAATACGGGGCGCACGGCCAGTACGCTGTGGACCGAGGGAGGAAGCGGCAGTGCCGGCTTCTCGTCCTGTCTGATCTATCTCACCCGTAAGGACGGCGGGTTTCTGAAAAACTACGGTCGCGTGCTGCACGACCAGTCGTCCATCATCGGCGTGAAGCCCGAAGGAAAACTGAAGGTAACCTATACCTATCGGACGTATCGGTTTCCCGACGGAGAGGAATACGAGCTGGCCACACCGACGTATCGCATCACCGACTGGTATGCCGATTCGCTCGCTCCCGAGGATCTGATCGTGTCCGTGCGCATCCCTCTGCGTCATGTGGGCATGGGGCAGATGATGAGCCTTGACGAAGAGACCATGAAGCGCGTGGCGGCACAGAGCAACTATCCGGAGTATGGCATCAGCGGACGCCTGAATTACATCACCGAACGCGGCGTGCGCCGTATGGGCATTTCGGGCAACAAGGCGCAGCATGCCGATCTGACGGTGGAGTTGGGCTTCTCGTCCGATCTCGGAGTGACCAACGACCGCTATCCCGAAGAGGTCTGTCAGGGGCAGGATCAGTATGAACAGATTTACGGCGACGGCGGGCATGAGATTCAGGTTTCTTCGGAGGATATGGAAAAGGTGGATCTGTATATGCAGTGTGTGGGAGTGCCGGCGCGTCGGGATATAGACGATCCGGTGGTGCGGCTCGGTGAACAGAAGTTCATCGAGGCGGGATGCAACCTGTGTCATCTGCCCACTTTGCATACGAGCAACAAACGGACGGTGCTTATCAACGGTTCGGAACTTCCCTGGCTCTGCGGCCAGACCATCCATCCGTACAGCGATTATCTGTTGCACGACATGGGACCGGAACTGAACGACCATTATCCTTCGGGACTGGCGGCCGGATATGAGTGGCGCACCACACCGCTGTGGGGCATCGGTCTGCAGGCCATCGTCAACGGACATACACAGTTCCTGCACGACGGACGGGCGCGCAATCTCATTGAAGCCATCATGTGGCACGGAGGCGAAGGGGCCGCCTCGCGCGAAAAGTTCCGCCGGATGAAGAAGTCCGACCGCGACGCGCTGATCCGCTTTGTGGAGAGTCTGTAGCCCGCTTCCCTGTAATCTTCTTCGCTCCGTGAGTTTTTCCTTTCTCTTGAGTCCTTTCCTCTCCGTGGGATCATCCCTCCTAGTGAGTTTTTCCCTTCGCCGTAAGGGTTTCCCCTTTCTTCCGGAGAAGATGAAAGATTCCCTCATCGGAAAAGTTTACGGAACACCGAAAACCTTATAATTTATAATCAGCAGAACATCAGAAAATGTTTGGAAAAAAATATGAAAAAAATATTATTAGGGGCAGTATTGGCTTTAGGAACATCGGCCTTTGCCCAAAATGCAGAAAACAATTGTGCGACAAGTGACAGAGATTGTCCTGCGACGGGAAGTAATTCGGCATTGGACGATGACAAATATGTGGAAAGTGATGTCGTACCTTTGGCCGGAAAGCAGGGATTCAGCTTCTCAACCCGTGCCGGCGACTTCCTTTTCAAGCCTTATGCTTTGATTCAGGCATCGGGAAATTTCAATTATTATGATGACGAAAATCTGAACTTGGCGGAGGTGGATCGTGTGGCAAACAGTGGTTTTGCCATTCCGAACGCAATTATTGGTTTCAGCGGTAAGGCGTTTAATAAAATTACTTTTAACTTTGCACTGAATGCGGCGAAGAGTGGCGGAGAATTGTTGCAGCAGGCATGGTTCGATGTCAATTTCTGCGAAGCGCTCCGCTTCCGTGCCGGAAAGTTCAAGACCCCGTTTCAAACGGGTTATCTGACGACACTGGGGCAGACCATGTTTCCGCAGCTGCCTTCGTCCATGACCACTCCGGTGCGTACTAATCTGAGTCTGGATGCCGTGCAGCCCAGCATCTACACCGGATTCGATCTGGGTGTTCAGCTTCACGGTGTGGTCAAGAACCGCTTAGGCTATCAGGTGGGTGTCTTCAACGGAACCGGCATCGGCGTGAATACCGCCACTAAGGGAACCAGCGACGATCGCCGTGGACTCCCGTCGCTGCTTTATGCCGGTCGTCTGGCCTATATGCCCAAAGGGGTGATGCCTACCCATCAGGGCGATCCGGATGATTTGCGGAACGATAAACTGCTGTTCGCCTTGTCTGGAAGCGTCAATGTGGAAGGTAACAGTGAAAGCTCGAATGATTTCCGCGCCGGACTGGAGTTTGCCTGGCTGAAAAACCGCTGGTATGTCAGTGCCGAGGGCTATCTGCTGCGCATGAACTGGACCAAGAGAATGATGCGCGAAGGCGGCTTCACTTCATGGGGTGCTTATGGACAGTTGGGATATTTCGCCACGAAGAAGCTGCAACTGGCCGCCCGCTATGATTTCTTTGACCGAAACGGTACGGAGCTGGCCGGATTCCTGAACATGCCGGCTGTGGGTTTCAACTATTTCTTTGCCCGCACGAACCTGAAGCTTCAGGCCATGTATCAGTACATCGGCAAGTGGGGACACGACACCCAGCTGGAGCGCGACAACGATGATATGGGCATGGCCTATCACAGTGCTACGGTGATGCTGCAATACACCTTCTAATTTCAGAAAAGGAGGATATGAATATGAAACATGATTCAGAAATCAGCAACAGGAATATCATCCGGCGTTTTTGGAAAACAACCGTGGCCGTGTCGCGGATCAGGAAAACAAGCGCAGCCGTGTTGTCGGTTCTGTGCTTTACCGCTTGCGACAGCGGAGATATCATTCCCAAAAAGGATACGGGTAACAAGGAGATTGTGGCTACCGTTTCTTTCACACATGTAGAGACTATTCCTGCCGTGCGCGAACGGAAACTGGCCTTTATGTCCTATACGAATCCCGGTGACGAGCAGCCCAACCGTATGCATGTCATCACTACGGCACAAGAGGGAGCTCCTACAGAGCTATCGCTTACGCAGGTGCCCGACGATACCCGTCAGGTGGTCTTGGCTCTGGTGGATCAGGATAATCAGATCATCTATCCTTTCTTCGAAAAGGAAATCAGCTCCTCTTCCGATCGGGTAGATTTAGGAGCCGTGACGGTTAATCTGATTGCCTATGACCGCGTGCAGAAGCAGCTGTTCAACCAAAGTTGTCTGGACTGCCACAGTGGAGGCAATCTTTCCCGTGGACTGAATCTGGGTGAGGGGCAGAGCTATCGGGCCATTGTGAATGTGGAGAGTAAAGTGCCCGGCATGCCGATTGTCAAGCCGGGAGATGTCGAAAGCAGTCTGATCGTCAAGCAGCTGACCGATTATAATACCGGCTCCTTTCATACCACGCTGACTACGATGAAAGACAATGATATTACGTTGCTGAAAGAGTGGATACGCAATGGGGCACCGGTAAATTAAGATAAAAGAAAAACAAACAAGATGAAACAGAATCATATAGAAATCAAGTCTTTTCCCTTCCAAGGGGGCGTTTCGGAGCATCATGTGATGGTTCATGTGCAGGATCGTGCAAGCACTTATTCCGAACAACTGGAGCAGGTGTTCGGTGATTTTATGCGAGTGTGTCGTGAAGAACTGGCGGAAGCGCAGCCGGTATTTGTCCGGGTGTTTCTGAGCGACAGTGCCAATCAGTCGGAAGAACTCGCCGGCTATTTGCAGGATGCCACTTATGCTGTGTCCGTGATCGAACAGCCGCCCCTTGACGGCAGTAAGATTGCCCTTTGGGCCTATTTGCAGACCGATATGCAGCCGTTTGCCTGTCCGGGTGAGTTGCACGCTTTCCGGCACAACAGCTACACCCACTGGTGGGGCGGAGATATGACTGCCTCCGGAGCAGATTCCGAGGTGCAGACCTATGATCTGCTGAACCGCTATGCTACGCTGCTCGAAGAGCGGGGAATGAATCTGTTGGAAAGCTGTGTGCGCACCTGGTTCTTTGTGCAGAACGTGGATGTGAACTATGCGGGAGTGGTTACCGGCAGAAACCGCCTGTTTTGGGAAAAAGGGCTCACCACAGCCACTCATTTCATTTCCAGCACCGGCATCTGCGGCCGCAAGCCCGATGCCAAGGCACTGGCTACGATGGATACCTATGCAGTGGAGGGACTGAAATATGGACAGATGCAGTTCCTGTATGCGTCCGACCATCTGAATCCCACAGCCGAGTACGGTGTAAGTTTCGAACGCGGTACTTATATTGACTATGGCGACCGTCGCCATCTGTTCATATCGGGTACTGCCAGTATCAACAACCGTGGTCAGGTGGTGCATCCCGGGGATATCCGCAAGCAGGTGGAGCGTATGTGGGAGAATGTAGAGGCTTTGCTGTCGGAAGGTAAGGCCGGTTTCGATGATGTGGCTCATATGCTGGTTTATCTGCGTGATGTGGCCGATTACGAACTGGTGAACCGTATGTTCGAGGAACGCTTTCCGAATGTGCCCCGTGTTATCTTGTGGGCACCGGTATGCCGTCCCGGCTGGCTGGTCGAGATGGAATGTATGGCCTTGATTCCAGAAGGCAATCCGGAATATGAACCTTTCTGATTTTTACTCCCTAAATATGAGTACTTTTGGATGACCGGGCTTTCAGTCCGGTCATCACTGTTTCTGGAAGAATCATCTTTTTTGTGTATTGACAGAGCTTTTCTTTTCTTTTACTTTTGCAACACGGAAAACAGAAAATTAATGAAGCCGCTGCCTGATAGAACTTCCGGGGTCTTTAGTAGTGTTTTGCCCCCGGAAGGGGCAGTGGCTTTTTCAGTATTGAAAAAAATCCCGGTCAAATAAAGGCAAAGTCGGAGGATAGAGAGAAGCATGCAGCCCTGGGGCTGCTTTTTAATTGCAGAAGTATGAACTGGAAGAAATTATCATTTGGTGGTTTATGGGTGTTGGTCGTTGTGCTGGCTGCGGCCACTTTTGTTGAAAAGTCGTTCGGAACAGATTTTGTGGTCCGTCATGTGTATCATTCCTGGTGGTTTGTCCTGTTGTGGGGATGGGTCGCTTTTTCCGGTTGCGCAGTCTTGTTACGTCATAAGTTTCGTGGGGCTCTGATTGCTTTGCATGCTTCGTTGCTGCTGATTCTTTTGGGGGCTCTGCTGACATTTCTGACGGCACGTCGAGGAGTGGTGCATTTACGGCAAGGAGTGCCGGCAGATTCTTTTCAGGAAGAAACGCTCCACGGTAAGGTTACTGCTCGTTTACCCTTTACGATGAGGCTGGAACAGTTCTCGGTGCGCTATCATCCCGGTTCTGAGATGCCCGCCGACTATGAAACCTCTTTTACGATTCAAGAAGATGTGACCGGAAGTCCGGTTTTCGGGACTGTTTCCATGAACCGTATCTTTTCCTATCGGGGCATCCGTTTTTATCAGACTTCTTATGATGCCGATGGGAAAGGGAGTTATCTGAGCCTTAATGAAGACTGTTATGGTATTCCGGTGACCTATGCCGGATATTTCCTGCTATTTGTTTCGCTTATCTGGATGCTTTGCGATCGGAAAGGCGGTTTCCGGACTCTGTGGCGCAATCCTCGTCTGCATCGCCTTATGATGCTTTGTTGTTTGTTGGTGCCGACTTCGGAAGTATGTGCCCTACCTACATTGCGTGAGGACCGGGCGCAGGAGTTCGGACAGTTGCTGGTGTCCTATCAGGGACGGGTGTGTCCCATGCAGACTTTGGCTTTGGATCTGGTGCGTAAGTTGCACGGCAGTGACCGTTATCAGCATTATTCGGCCGAACAGGTTATGGCCGGACTTCTTTTTTATGCCGCCGAATGGGATGCCGAGCCGTTGGTGCGTGTGAAGGATGCCGGTTTGCGGCAGGCTTTGCAGTGTGGGAAATATGTGTCGGTGAATCAGTTGGTGCAAAGAGATGTATCGAAGGATATATTGGGAGATGTATCGGGGAATGTATCGGAGGGGAGTTATGTGCTCCAACCTTATGTGGAGGCATATTATCAGGGCAAGCACAGCAAACTGAATAAAGCGGCTGTGGAGTTGGATGAGCGTTTGCAGCTTCTGGCTCTGTTGCGGCAGGGAAGTATGATGCGTGTATTTCCTATGGCTCAATCGGGAGATTTGTCAAAGAGGCAATCCGTAGAACAGTCTGAGGATATGGTTGAAAGGATGTCTTTAGGAGGGACTGTCGGGCTGTCTTGTGAGAAGTCCGGTGGTAGATCGTCTTGTGAGAGGACTTGTGGAGAGATACGTTGGTACAGTCCCGTGGATTCTTTGCCTGCTGGCACACCACGGGAGCAGCAGCTTTTTGTGCGCGAAGCTTTCAGCTGGCTTTACGAGTACGGCGTGCGTGGGGGAGATGATGTTGTATTGCGGGATATGCTTTCCAAAATCAAAAACTATCAGAAACGGTTTGGCGGAGATTCTGTGCCCGATCCGTTTCGTCTGCGTGCCGAACATTGGTACAACCGCTTTCCGGTGGTCGGTATGCTTTATAGGATAAATCTTACGGTGGGGCTGGTTCTGTTTCTGACTCTGATTTTTTCTCTGTTGAAAAACCGTCCTCTTCCTTATGTCCGTAATCCTTGGATGCGGGGTGGGGTATGGGTGTTGTTGGGTGGAGTTTTCGCCCTGCTGACAGCGCATATTGCGCTCCGTTGGGTGATTTGCGGTCGCCTGCCTATGGGAAACGGTTATGAAACGATGCTTCTTCTGGCGTGGCTGGTGCTTCTTCTGGCCCTGCTGCTGTATCGTATCTTTCCGGTTCTGGTTTCGTTTGGTTTTCTTCTTTCCGGTTTCTTTCTGCTGGTTTCCGGACTTTCGCAGATGGATCCCGTCATGACGCATCTGATGCCTGTGCTCTCTTCGCCTTTGCTCAGCATTCATGTGTCGCTTATCATGAGTGCTTATGCCTTGTTATCTTTTACCGCATTGTGCGCCCTTGTGTCGCTGTTGCTTTTTGCCTTGCGGTGGGGGAAAACCGTCGGGGGAGCGCTGATTGTTCAAGATTCGTCGGGTGAGTGTTCGCTATATTCTCGCTTGCTTTCTTTATGGAGGACTGCTTTCCGTTCGGGCCCTATCCGTTTATCGGGTGAAGGGGAATTGCCGGAGTGTCGTTTGTCGGATGAAGGCCGTATGCCGGAGGGCCGGTTGCCGGAGTGGCGTCTGGCCGAGCGACAGGAATCGCTGTTGCTTCTTTCGCGTCTGTTCCTTTATCCCGGCATTGCTCTGTTGGCTGCCGGAATCTTTGTGGGTGCCATTTGGGCGAATGTTTCCTGGGGGCGCTATTGGGGATGGGATCCCAAAGAAGTGTGGGCGCTGATCAATCTGCTGCTTTATGCCGTGCCGTTGCACGGATTCCGTGCGTTCCGTTCGCCGGTGCGTTATCATCTTTATCTGCTGTTCTGTTTTCTGACGGTATTGATGACCTATATCGGTGTGAATTATTTCTTGGGGGGCATGCACAGTTATGCCTGAAAACGGAGTTACTCCGCTTTCAGGCATTCTAGAATGATGTGTTGTTCGTTTTTCAGGGTGGTGATGAACAGATAACGGTCGCCACCCTCTTTTATTTTCAGTTTCTTGCGGAGCTCCTGTACCGTTGACGGGAAGTTCCGGATGGTGATGTTCGCCTGCGGAATTTCTCGGGCGATTTGTTTCAGGTCTTGCTTGCCGAAGGAGCGGCATCCGGTGATGCGGAAGCGCCGTCCCGGGAAATCGGCACACAGCGTGTCGGAGGTGTACAGATGACTGTTCGGGTGCAGTTTGCGGACACCGAAGCGTGCGCACAGACATTTGTAGGCTCCGGCCTTGAGCAGTGACGTGTTCGGTTCATAGAGATATGTGCCCGGCTGGTCGGTATAGACCGCTTCGGCCATGGCTTCCTCCTGTGCGGTATATTCGAAGGTCTGCTGTTCTCCCTTCTGGAGATTGATGCAGAAGATACGCGTTTCTGCAGGTTTCTTTATGACGACGCTTTGCTTTGAATTTGAAGTCGTGCTTGCACCTTCAAGCTTGCTCTCGGAAGTGTCTTTGGAAGTGTCTTCGAGAGTGCTTTCAGCCTTGTTTTCGGAAATGTTTTCAAGCTTGTTCTCAGAAACTTCTTCAGTTTTGTCTGTTTTTGAATCCGGGTTATTGCCTGTTTCTTGTCTTTTTTCCGCTGTAGCCATTTCGGCTATATTTTCTGCATCTTCGGAGGACAGGACCAGAAGCAGTTCCTTGCATTCGTTGTCCACGCTCACCACATGCACCTCGCTTACCCCTTTCAGTTCCTGAAGCGCCTGATGAATATCGAGCATGGGCGACAGCTTGGCCATGCAGAAGCGGCTGCACGAACGTATGCGTTCCTGAATGGCCGTCAGATCGGGAGTACAGTCGCTGAGAGCCACGGTTTTCTTGCCTTGTCCGTCGCGCCGTGCCGGATCGATAAAGACCAGTGTGAAGGGGGCTTTCTCTGGCAGTCGCTCCACTCCGTCGCCGTGGCATACTTCTGCCTGTTCCAGTCCCAGTACCTTCAGGTTGTGTCGTGCAATGCGGCAGAGCACTTCCTGCTGTTCGATGTAGCAGGCATGGTCGAAGAGCGGAGCCAGATAACTGAAGTCAATACCGAAACCGCCGGTCATGTCCGCCATGCTCAACGGATGGTTTTGATTATTGCTCCCGGGATTTTCCAGGCCCTGCAACAGGCGGCGCACCACCTGCTGTTTGTATAGCGCGGTGGTCTCGGAGGAGCACTGCTCCATGGAGATGCGCGGCGGATAGACGAGCTGCGGATTCTCCGCCCAGAGCGGCAGTTTCTTCCGTGCCGTCTGATAGCCCTCAATCTGAGTGAGTGCCTCTTTCAGGTCCACATTCGGACTGTCGGGCCGTTTCAGGGCCAGTTTGCGGACATCATCCTGCGCATGACGGCGGATAAAGTCCCACATATCCTGATGAAACATAGGTTCTATTTTATAGGTTTGTAATAAGCTTTGGCTTGTGCCCGGGTGATGAGGTTGAAGTGCCACCACTCGGTGCGCAGCGGCTTGAATCCCGCCTGTTTCATGACGGAGCGCAGCAGTTCGCGGTTGCGCTTGGCTTCGGCGGAGATTACTTTCTGCTGTACGAGTTGCGCCTCACGGTCGATGTGCGCTTCCGGTCCCAGATGATCGATGAGCGTTCCCATCGGGATACTGTCTCCTTTCTCGTCGGCCAGTGTCAGATCCACCGCCATGCCGTAGTTGTGCATGCCCCCTCCGTTTTTGGGATTGCTCACATAGATGTTTTTCGGTGTGCCGGCCACCACGTTCCACATGATCTGTTGGATGTGCATGGGGCGCGCGGCATCGTACACCTTCAGCGTGAGTTCCGGATGCGACTTTTTCAGGATCTGCTGTGCCTTGGCCAGCGCTTTGGCGGCCTTGGGATGGAGATAGGCTTCTTTGAGATCCTTGTAGAGCACCCGACCCGTGAAGTTGTCGGCCCGTGCGTACATCAGACTTACCGGAATATCCGGAGCTAGTTCGTGAATGTCCACCAGTCCCTGACGGGCCATTGCTTGTGCGGTGGCACTGGGTTGCTGCGCCTGAAGGGTGCATGTAAAGACACCCGTCAGCAGAAATGATATCAGGATGCGAATCATAAGATTTGGCTGTTTTTACCGGTTATCATATGGAATATAATGCCGTCAGTTTTTGTTTCCGGCAAAGATATCCTTTTCCTGGTCATAAACCGGGCTGTCGATACCCAGGAAGGACAGGACGCTGTGGAACACGTGATACTGTCCTACCTTCTGGTCGGGACGTATCTTCAGGTTCTTGTCCGAGGTCCACACGATGAACGGGATTTCAATTTGTTCCTTGGGGGCTACGGCCATGGGGACACCGTGCATGTAGAGGTTTCCCTCGCCGAGCGACTCGCCGTGATCCGACACGAAGAGCACGCAGCTGCGTCTTTGCGGGACGTCCTTCAGCATCTCTATGACGGAGTGCACCAGATAATCCGTGTAGACGATAGTATTGTCGTAGGCATTCATCAGCTCCTTGGGGTTGGCCTTGGCCATCTCTACCGTGGTGCATACGGGCGTGAAGACTTCGAACTTGGCCGGATACTTCTTGTTGTAGGTCGGGCCGTGGCTGGTGCTGGTGTGCAGAATCACGAGCATCTTGTCCTTGGTGCAGGAGAGGATCTCCTCCTTCAGTCCGGCCAGCAGGATCTCGTCATACTTGCCGTCGGCTTCGGGATTCATCTTCTGCAGATCCTTTGCCTTATAGTATTTGTCGATATGTACGGGCGGTTCTCCCCAGTTGGTGGTGCGCCACGTCACGTCCACCCCGTTGCGGAACAGATAGTTCGGCAGGATTTCATACAGCTTTTTCGTGGGCTTGTGGTCCAGTATCGCCTTTACTCCGGCCGTGGTATAGGTAGCCGCGGCTTCGGCCATGAGCGCCGTCACACTGTCCTTCTCGAGCAGCGGATTCGTGGGTTTACCGTATCCGTAGAGCGAGAAGTTCTCTCTTCTTGCCGACTCGCCGATGATCAGCACGCACACATCCTTTCCGGGAGTGGCGATCCGGGCGTCGGGTAGCGGGATGGCCTTGCGGTTTCTCTTCTTCTCCGCGTTGTAGAATCGGATGGAGTTTACGGTGTACGACCAGGGCATGAGCAGGCTGCCCAGCTTCGTGGCGTGGCGGTCAATCCAGGGCCAGTTTGTCATGTTACCGAATGCGATGAGGAGGGCCAGGGCGAGCGACAGTCCCGCGCCGGCGAAGAAACGCTTCGGCTTGCCATAGTCCGTTTTCTGCACGAACAGATACACCGCGGGAAGGATTCCCAGGAAGAGGATGTAAAGAAGCGCCTGCCCCGAGAAGAAGCCTGAGGCCTCGGAATACTGTGTGTTGAACACGTTGCCCATCATCTTGTCGGTGACCAGCACCTGATACGTGTTGATGAAATACAGGCAGACGGCATTCCCCACGAAGAGCAGCGCCAGCAGGCATTTGCCCACGATGCGCCCCAGATACAATACCAGTGTGTAGAAGAAGAAGTTCAGGGCCAGCATCAGCACGACGAGGCTTACGGTGATGAGCACCCCGTTCAGGTCGGCCTTCACATTGTCCGTCACCAGGCGGAAGAAGGCCCAGTGGTAAGCGATGAGTGTAAATACACTCAGAACGGCCGACATGACCGTCAGCGAAATCTTGTTTTTCAGAAAATCTGCCATTTGAAAATCAGTTTATGGAATAATACGACTGTTCCGCCGCAGAGGGCCAGAACCAGGAGATTGAAAAGCACCGTGAGCGGAATGTTTACGGTGTGCGCCGGCTGGCGGTAGGGTGTTTCCGACACGGAGGCGTCATATCGTGCAAACGGATTCGAATAGATCACCTCTCCTTCGGGGAACCAGGCCGTGACCCTTACGTAAGGGTCCTGCGGCTTCATGTCGTAATGGGCCCGGTCGGTGTGGCGCGCTACGGCCAGTGTGGTGTGATCCTGTCCGGTAAACTTGATGCTGTCTGCCGTGCGCGACAGGGCGATGAACACGGTGGCGCTGTCCAGACCTATATTCCGGATATAGGGCAGGTTCTTGTTTTTGGCATATTTCACCTGCCAGTCTCCGTGTCCGTAATCCGGCACACGCATGGAGTAGTAGCCTCCCGAGAGCAGTGTTTTCTTGATGTCTTCGTATTTTGCAGAAGGGCAATACAAAAAGTTACACCGTACGGCAATCTTCTTCGTGCGGTCGGGATAGTGCAGATCGTCGTTGGCCAGTCCGAAACTGTATCTTCCGGCGCTGAGGGCCCAGTCCCAGTATTCGTTTTCGGTGCTCTTGCCGCTGTCCAGTTCCATAATCCTGTATCCGGACAGACGGATCATATGCGCCCGGCAGGTACCGATCGTTCTCAGCGGATGATTCATCTGGATGAAATCGGACTCCGCGCCGAGCAGATCGAGCTGAAACTGCTTTTGCGATGCCAGAACGGGGAGGAGATGGTCGAAGCGGTTCACCTCTCGGCATCCGAACACCAGCTTGTGGTATTTGAACAGGTTGATGCCGTGCTCATACACATTCACCTGCAGGGCGGTGTCGTAGGGATGCGCCGTGAGCTCGTTGTGGTTGGAAAAGGTGACAATGTCATAGCCGAACTTGCGGTATGCTTCATCTGTTTCCTTGGGCCAGTACTCGCATTCGTTGAAAATACCCTTTACCCGGGTATGCGTATGGAAATTAGCCCTTTTCCAGGAAACGGAGTCTGCACCTTTCAGGGCGGCATAAGGATTGAATATGTCCGGACCGCTGAACGGCTTGGCTTCTTCGAAATTATATACCGGACTGATACTTGTTGCAAATATTGCGAATAAGGCGATCAGTACCAGACCAATCACTGTTTTCAGCAGTATATTTGCTGTTTTACGGAAAAAAACTTTCATAATTTAAAATGATCTTATACTTAATATTTTATCATTATTTCTTGCAAGTCCTTATCACAAAGATGGAATGGCATATGAATCAGCCCGATAGCATGTTCCTGGATTACGATATCAGGAACTGTTTGTGGGGGGGATAGCATAAAATTCATTTTAGTATGATTTCTATAGCTCTGAGTATTTTGCCAATTCGGTTCCGCTAAAGCCTTTTTATTTTTTATATGGCTCATCTACAAAGTATTATGCAAATAAGTTCACACTGTAAATGCCGGGCAAAGTTACAGAAATATTTTTTAAGGAAGGTTGTTCTGAAGATTTTTTAATATCAGCAAAACAAAATATACCTGAATCTGAGTATATAAAAAAAGCAGTTACGAAATTCGTAACTGCCTGATTTTCAAAGTGGACCAGCCAGGGCTTGAACCTGGGACCTCCAGATTATGAGTCTGTTGCTCTAACCAACTGAGCTACAAGTCCAAAGGAATATTTCCTTTTTGTGTCCGCAAAATTAATACATTCACTCGAATAAAGCAAATAAAAATTAGTAATTTTGCATCATCATTCCTAAATATTTTTGATGGATAATCTTATGGATAAAAAAATAAGAAACCTGATCTTCGATTTTGGCGGAGTACTGGTAGATTTGGATAAACAACAGACAATCAAGTCTTTCTCAGAGTTGGGTATTGATGTGCAGGAGCATATTCGTGATTATGTGCAGGGGGGACCGTTTGCTTTGCTTGAAAGCGGTGCCGCAACTCCTCAGGAATTTCTGGACACCTTGCGCCAGATGAGTTCCTATAATGAAAAGCCTACAGACGAACAGATTGCCGAAGCCTGGAACCGGATGCTGGTGCGCATTCCCGAGCGTCGTCTGCGAGCACTGAAACAGTTGCGGGAACATTATCGTATCTTCCTATTGAGTAATACGAATCTCATTCATTGGGAGTATTCCGCCCGACACTTGTTTACGGTGCAGGGAGGTTGTGCCGAGGATTATTTTGATCATATCTATCTGTCGTGTGACCTGAAACTGTTAAAGCCCGGAAAAGAGATTTTTCAGGAAGTATTGCGCCGGGAGCACATCGTGGCCTCGGAAACATTGTTTATCGATGATTCGGCTGCGAACTGTGCTGCTGCCTCGGCTTTGGGTATACAGACCTATTGCCCGGCCGAAGCTGACGACTGGTTGCCATTATTTATTTCCTAATCTTAGAATATGAAGATTATTACTTCTATAGAGCAGCATGACTTTCGCCCTTCAGTGGCTACAATCGGATTTTTCGACGGGATGCACTGCGGACACCGTTTTTTGGTGCATCAGGTTACAACTTTGGCTCAGGAGAGGGGACTTGAATCGCTGTTGATCTCTTTCGACCGCCATCCCCGTCAGGTGATGCAGGCCGATTATCGTCCGCAATTGCTTTCTCCTTTTCGGGAGAAGTGTCTTTTGCTGGAACAGTCGGAAGCGGATCATGCCGTATTGTTGCATTTTGATTTGGCGATGTCCTCCCTTTCGGCTTATGAGTTTATGCGCGATGTGTTGCTGAAACAGCTTCATGTGCGTGTGTTGCTGATCGGGTATGACCATCATTTCGGGCATGGGGCCTGTGATACTTTTGAGGATTATGTTCGTTACGGCCAGGAATTGGGTATTGAGGTGGTACAGTCCTGTGAATATCAGAATCAGGGATTGCATGTCAGTTCTTCGGCCATACGCAAGGCGCTTCTTTCCGGTGATCTGGATTTTGCGACACAAGCGCTGCAACGCTATTATTCGTTGTGTGGTACGGTAGTACATGGCTTTCATATCGGCTCTGCATTAGGTTTTCCTACTGCGAATGTATCAGTCGATTCGGAAGAAAAGCTGATTCCTGCCGATGGCGTGTATGCCGTATGGGTAGACTTGTCTGATGGAAGTTCTTATCCCGGTATGTTGAATATCGGAAATCGCCCGACGATGGACAATGGAACGCAAACGACCATAGAGGTGCATCTTTTGGCTTTCTCCGGAAGCTTGTATGGACAGCAGCTTACGGTACGCTTCGTGAAATATCTGCGTTCGGAACAACGATTTGCAAATAAGGGCGAATTGGTGACGCAGTTGCAGAAAGACCGTATTCAAGTGGAACAATTATTAAAACGATAACGATATGCGTATGTGGTGGCGATTGTTGGGAATGGTGGTTCTGTTCTTGGGAACCCAGTTGCTTGTTTCTGTTTTCGGGACAGTAGTCTGTTCCTTCTTGCAGATAGATCCGCAAGGTATTGATGTGCTGGCGACGCTTCTTTTGTTGAGCAATTTGTTGGTCGCTGTGTTTCTTTTCGGATGCCGGATTTTACCCTTCAAGGAAACCTTCCGCCGTTATTCCTGGAATATGAAGGAGACGGCCTTTCTGGTGGGATTGACGCTGTTGGCGATTATTCCGGTTAACGGGCTTACCGAACTGCTTCGCTTGCCGGATATCATGCAAACTTCTTTTGCCGGACTGATGGCTAATCCATTGGGAATTCTGAATATTGTGGTATTGGGCCCGCTGGTTGAGGAACTGATTTTCCGTAAAGGTATGCTGGATATTTTGCGAAAGGGAAATTATTTTCCGATATGGGCTATTGTGATTTCATCGGTGACTTTCGGTGTGATTCATGGCAATCCGGCCCAGATTCCCGGTGCATTCCTGTTTGGTCTGTTGCTCGGATGGATTTACTGGCGTACGAACAGTGTATGGACTGTTTGGTTACTCCATGCCTTGAATAATTTGATAGGAGTACTTACCTTTACCATTTGGGGAGAGGACCAGAAACTGATGGACCTGTTCGGTCCGTGGGGATTAGGCGCTTTGATACTTTGTTTCTCAGTTGTCTTTTTCGGATTGGCTTTGTCCTATCGAAAAGCCTTTAAAAGTAAGGTGCCGATTTCTTTTAGTGAAGAATAAAAGAATCTTTTTTTGAAGAGAAGAGTATAAAAGGCTCTGCCATGGCTTCTGGTTACGAAGTCTGACAGAGCCTTTAGATTTTTTGAAGGGATTTTAAAATGCGATTCATAGAAGATTGGATTTTATTTGAAATTTACATCGAATTGAAGGTGAAGTAGGGGGATTAAAAAAACAGAGCTGCCCAACAATGTTTTGAGCAGCTCTGTAAATATATTCAATGACTATTATTCAGCCAATACACCCATTTCGGCACCAGAAGCAAAATCCTGACCGTTCTGAGAACTCAATGCTGTGAAGCGTACGTAGCGTGCCTTAACCGGCTTGCTGAACATCACGCGCTTCTCTTTGGCATTGTTTTCGAAAGAACCCTTCACCAGAACATCACCCCAAGTCTTACCGTCGTTGCTTACCTGAATCTGGTAGTCCTTAATGTTTCCGTTCGGACCATTCTGACGAGGCAGGTAAGTAAATCCTTTCAGAGTTTTCACTTCACCGCAATCCAAGTCAACCCAGTGTGGATATTTAGCAACGGTTACTGAGTACATGGTATGCCAAATAGTGTTCGGATCGTTATCTACCAAGTGACCTGGATCACCTTCACCACTTTCCACGCTACTTGCATACATCACTTCAACCGGTACTGTCTCGATCTTCTCGAAAGTCATGGTGGTCTTCAGCTTGTCGTTGCTCTTTTCCCAAACGGTGATGGTTCCACCGTTACGCATATTGATTGGTTCGCTGTAAGTCTGTACCTTCTTGTTTCCGTTCAATGTGTAGCAGATTACGGCATCCTTCTTTTCGGTAGAGATGGTTACCTTACCGGCACGGTCACGGGCAACGCCCAATGGCATATCACCGGCAGCAGAAACCTTGGCACGTTCGCTCATGTCATAGCTCTTCTGAACCGGACGGATGATGAAGCCCATAGAATGATTGCCTGCCTTGATGCGGTCTTCTTCCAACGGACCACCCTGGCCACAGCTGTTACCTCCCAGACCCATTACTTTCAAATCCAGATGCAGATAGTTTCCGTCTGACTTAGGCAACTGATAAGGATGAGGAGCCTCTACCATCTGCATAGCCGACCATGGCAAAGCAGAAGCTGAGAAGGTGGTGGTAGAGATGAATTGAGCACCGTTTCCGGCCTCGTCTGTCAGTGCACACCAGCGTACATCTTCACGGTTACCCATTGACTGCGGTTTCGGGAAGTGAACGAACTGATCCTGTACGGTGCTGTTATACAGCTGTACGAAGGCGCCGTTCATACGGTCGTTATAGTTGTTCTGTGGACCACGTCCATAGTAAGTATAGTTCTTCAGATCTGAAGGGGTCTTCATGACATAGCCCAAACGAGGCAAGTTGAGTCCCGGTTCATTTGAGTTGATGTTTGCCTCCAGTTCGATAGAGCCGTCCGGATAAACGGTCCAGATCTGGTTGGTGGTAAACTTGAAGTCGTCCGGACCGAAATCTTTGCTCTTGGTAATTTCGTATTTACCGGAGCTGATACCCAAATCGCGGATATTCTGTCCGTATGGAGCCTGTGACTCAACAGTATAAGCCAATACAACTGTACCGTCTTCCTTAGTGTATACCTTAGAATCGAGCACTTTGTGCTGCAAGTTATTCAGACCCTTGGCGAACCACTGGTGGTATGCCCAGTTGTCGTTGTCCACCATAGCGCGGAAGGCATCCAGTTTCGGACCGTTACCGTCTGCAAAAATCACCTTGTTGCCATATTGCAGACTGTTGATGGTACCGGTAGTGTTGTTGAATACAACAGAGAAGCCATTACCCTTTATTAAATTCTTTTCTTTGGTCTGTGACAGAGTCGGCTTGTCACCCTTTGCACTCTCCTTGATGCTGGCGAACTGAGCGGCGCTCTTCACCGGAAGCTGCTCTTCCATCTGTACATATCCCTTCTTGGCCCAAGGCATATCCTTAGCCAGCAAGAACTGTACTTTTACGAAATATTCGCTGTTGGCATCCAATGAGTTGTAGTCGAACGGAATGGTGTAATTACCCTTTTCACGTGGACCCAGAATGTTGCGTGGACCCTTGAAAGCGTTGCTTTCCTGAATCTTCTTTCCGTCTTTCCACAAAGACCATACCATTTCTACATCGGTCATCGGCTCGAAGTAGTTCTTGTTGAATACCTCGATCTGTCCTTTGGTGATGTCTACGGCCTTAACACCTACATTCTGGTATACCTTCTTCACCTCAAAGTATTCAGGTTTCGGTTTGTGTCCCGGGAAGAGGATACCGTTCATACAGAACATACCGTCGTTTGGCTTATCGCCGAAGTCACCTCCGTAGGCCAGATATTTCTCGCCGGTAGTCTTGTCGTAGTTATAGAGTGACTGATCGACCCAGTCCCAGATAGCGGCACCACAGAAGAAGTTGGTTGACTCCATTGCTTCCCAATAGTCTTCCAGATTACCTCCGGCATTACCCATTGAGTGAGCATACTCAGAGATGTGGAACGGATATTTCATGTTGTATTTACCCTTAACGGCCTCGCGTGTCCAGGCGATAGACGGATACTGGTTGGAACCCATATCCACGATATCGTTGTTGCGCTCGTACTGAACCGGACGACTCAGGTCAAATTCCTTGATGGCATTGTAGGCTGCCTTGAAGTTGTCACCCGGGCCACCCTCGTTACCCAAAGACCAGATCACGATAGAAGGATGGTTCACATGAGCGTGTACCAACTCCATAACGCGGGCTACGTGAGCGTCCTTGAATTCCGGAACGTGAGAAAGAGATGCGTCGCCGTAGTAGTATTCATGACTTTCCAAGTTCGCTTCGTCTTCCAGATAGATTCCATATTTGTCGCACAGATAGTACCAGTAAGGATCGCAAGAGTAGTGAGAGTTACGGACGTGGTTGATGTTACCGCGCTTCATGATCATAATCTCTTCTTCCATCTGCTCGTGCGTGATGCTGTTACCGCTGTTCGGATTGATTTCCTGACGGTTCACACCCTTCAGTTTTACCGGCTTGTTGTTTACGTAGAAATAACGTCCGGCCAATCCGAATTCATCGTCCTCTGCCTTAGTATCCTTGATTTCTACTTTGCATACACCGAAATAAGAAGAAACGACGTCTACAGTCTTTCCTTTCTTGTCCTTCAGTTCAACAACTAAAGTATAGCGGTTAGGCTGCTCGGCTGACCACAGTTTGGCATTTTCAATATTGAACTTGGTGCTGATGGCCTTGTTGTCGTCTTTTTCCAAAGTGAAGCTTTCTGAAGCAACAGGCTGGCCCACCTGGCCTACGATGTCGTCAGAGTAGAGCTTGTTCTCGTAAACGCTGTAGTTCAGAGTATATCCTTTTGCAGCTTTCTTGCCTAAATTGCGCAGTTTGGCATTTACCTCTACAGAAGCTCCGTTTGCAGTCAGGTCGGTATTGATCTTCATGTCACGGACCTCAACCTTTGCGGTAGAAGTCAGATAAGTGTCACGGAAGATACCCGGCAGACGGAACATATCCTGTGCCTCAAGGAAAGAACCGTCGGAGTTACGATATACTTCTACTGCCACTACGTTCTCACCCTTAACCAGATAGTCGGTGATGTTGAAGGTAGCCGTATTTCTTGAGTTCTTTGAGAAACCTACATACTTACCGTTGATCCACAGGTAGAAGAAAGAGTTCACACCATCGAAGTTGATATATACTTCGCGGTCTTTCCAATCTTCTGATACGGTGAAAGTACGGCGGTAAGAACCGACTTCATTACGATATTTGTAAGTGGTCCAGTCCTTGTTCGGTTCACGCATCACACCACCTTTCCAGTCGCCTACAGCTACGGTATGCTTGAAAATAACCGGCTGGTTACAGTAGATGGGCACACCATATTTTAGAGAGCCGTCTTTCTGGATACCAACAACATTCCAGCAAGAAGGAACCTTGATGTCGTCCCAATCCTCAGCATCGAATTTGGCTTCATAGAAGTTTTTCGGGCGTTCGCCCGGGTTTGGAGCCCAATGGAATTTCCAGGTACCGTTCAGGTCCTGCCAGTATTTGCTGGCTTCGGGATGTACCTTTTTGGCGCTTTCCACGTCACCGAAAGAGAAGAAGTAGGCACGTGGCTGTTCCTTGTTTAAGGATAATTTTTCCGGGGCTTCCCATTCCGTACCCACCGGCTGTGACTCTATGCCATACAGAAAGCCATTTAAAGGCTGTTGTGCATTGGCCGACCCTAAGGTCATGCAGCATAGAATGAAACTAAAGGTAATTTTTCTCATAGATATAAATGATTATTAATATTAGTTTCTGATAGGATAAAAGAGTATTTGTTTGGAAAAACTGTTTCACATGCTACAAAGATAGTAATAAAAATACGATTCTCAATCTTTTAGCCTTAAAATTAAGGATTGAAATAGGATTGTAATATATGCTGTCGGAAGGTAAGAAAATAGTATCAGGTATTTATCTGGAATGCTGTCGGTGAAATCTTTTATTCAGTCCTTCTTTGGAGATTTAGAGAAAAAAGAAAGGATTGCCTTCCCGGCAACCCTTTCTCACGTTAGTATGTTATGAAAAAATTGAGAGATTGAAACTTCACAGTTTCGTGATTGTTTTATTAAGCACTAACTTGTTTTAATATATAAAGCAAAAATTATTTCGTTTTTATTTGTTACCCGAGAGTATCCGGATAAAGTCATCGTCCATATCCCCGGTAAGGTTTACAATAGTAAAGGTTCCGGTTGCCGAATCTTTATTCAGCATGATCAGTTCGATGATGCAGTCTTCTTTCCTGCGTACAAAGATCTGATTGTTTCCATGTGCCGTTGACTGATGGAGCGGAATGAACCGCTGTCTGTTGTGCTTGAGCATCTTTTCGGCATGCAGAAAATATTTCGGTTTGTCTGCTCCTTGGATGATGCGTGCACTTTTCAACTTGGCAATCAATTGCCGGGCTTCCGTTCGGCCGTTTTTTTCGCGATGCATGTCTACCAGACGTTCCATCATTTTTGGACTGATTGTCTGGCAGTGAATGGTGGTATCTTTATTGAAGTCCATCATAAACCGCGAAGCAAAGTCTTGTGCGCTGACGGCCATACTGCTTGTTATGGTCAGAACCAGCAAAAGCATTGCCTTTTTCATAAACGATACACGTTTACCGGTCTTTTCCTACAGTTTGGTTGCTCAGGGCTGCTGTTGAATCGCTGATGACAGAGTCATTCAATCCCCGCGCTACCATTTGTAAGGCATAGGAAACCTGATCATAAGCCACCTCAGGATCTTTATAAGTATCCTGGTAATGGTCATAGTTATATTCTTTCTGAGCGTTTTCCTGCTTGAATGAGTGCTGTGCCGCATTTCCCAGAGTAAGCAGAATCGCAATGACGGCTGCAGCCTTGAAAAGAGGGCGCAAACGTTGTGTAAAGCTGATGGTTCTCGCTTTAACCGGTGCCTCTTCGCTTTCGATGAGTTTCAGGATTTTCTCGTCAAAATCATCGCTTAGCTTAGCCTTCTTTATCGTCTGCTCGTAAGTGAACAGAGAACGGTAGCGAAGCAGATGCGCCGGCACTTCCTTCTGTGAGAAGAAAGTACGCAAGATATCCTCTTCTTCTAGAGTCGTCTCGCAGTTCCAATAGCGCTCAAGCAGCTGTTCGATGTATTTATAATCCATATATCTCTATCTCTAAAAATCGTTTTTTAATTTTTTGCCGGGCTCGAAACAAGTTTACTTTCACCTGTTCTTCCGTGAGCCGCAATGTCTGAGCAATTTCCTTATAACTTTTCCCTTCGATTTCCCTTTGTTCCAATACCTGCTGTTGTGCGTCGGGCAGTTCCTCGAGCAGTTGCCGCACAATGTGCAGATAGTCTTTGTTTTCCAGGGTTTCCTGTGGGGTGTGGGCACTTGCGGGATCGCTGTGGGCATCTTCCAGCCGGATGTTCTGACTGCTTAGGCGCGCGGTGCGGTCCAAAGCCAAGTTGCGGCAAATGGTCTGACAATAGGCTTCTATTGAATCCATGTTTTTCCATTCTTCCCGTTTGTGCCAGATGCGGATAAGAGTTTCCTGCACAATGTCTTCGGCTTCTGCCGTATCCAATGTGATTCGTAAGGCCGTTCTGAAGAGTTTGTCCTTCAACGGGAGTATATCGTGCTGGAAACTGGTTTCTTTCATCTGCTCTATAATAAAGACGGGTGAGTGGCACAAAAGTTACACTCACCCGTCGATTTTTTTTGTATTTTGTTATAAGTCGTTTATTTTCAGAGAAATATTTTCTGAATTATTTTTCAATAATGGTTCCTTGTGTGCCGTCGATGGCGGTAGCCACGGTAATGTTTACCTTGCTGACACCCGAATGGATGGCCTGGAATGCGTTTTCCAGTTTTGGAATCATACCGTCCTGAATAACTCCTTCTTCAACATATTTCTTGAAGTCGGCCTCATTCAGATGTGGGATTACACTGTCGTCATCATTAGCATCGCGCAGCACGCCTTTCTTTTCGAAACAGTACACTAATGTCACATCAAAATAAGGAGCCAATGCTTTGGCGGTTTCTCCGGCAATGGTATCCGCATTGGTGTTCAGCATCTGTCCCTGTCCGTCGTGGGTGAGTGGTGCCATTACCGGTACGATTCCCTTATCAATCAGTTGGGACAGCATCTCGCCGTCGGCCTGATCCACATCGCCTACAAAACCATAGTCAATGTCTTTGACCGGACGTTTGTGTGAGCGGATCACATTCATGTCGGCACCGGTAAGTCCCAATGCGTTTACGCCCCGGGCCTGAAGTCCAGCTACAATATTCTTGTTTACCAGTCCGCCATACACCATAGTCACTACTTGCAGAGTCTGTGCGTCGGTGATGCGTCGTCCGTTTACCATGCGGCTTTCAATGCCGAGCTGGGCCGCAATTTTGGTAGCCGAGCGGCCGCCACCGTGTACCAGTACTTTATATCCTTCTACGCGGGCAAAGTCGTCGAGAAACTGTTTCAGGGTAGCTTCCTCTTCAACAATCTTTCCGCCCACTTTAATAACAGTAAGTTTCTTTTTCATTGTCATAATACCTTTTTATTCCAGATAAGTATAACCGTACAGACCGGAGCGGTAGTTGTTCAGGAACTCCTTACCCTCCTCGAGTGAGATCTTGCCTTCCTGAATGGAGCGTGAAACCCAAACCTCAAGGCGACGTACCAGTTTTTTCGGTTCGTATTGTACGTATTCCAATACTTCGGCTACGGTTTCTCCGTCGATGGTCTTGTCAATTGAGTATCCCTTTTCGTTTACAGTGATATGTACGGCATTGGTGTCGCCGAACAGATTGTGCATATCGCCCAAAATTTCCTGATAAGCGCCTACGAGGAATACCGCCAGATAATAGGGCTCTCCCGGTTTGAGTGTGTGCACCGGCAGGCTGTGTGACAGATAACTGTTTGTTACGAAGTTGGCTATCTTACCGTCAGAGTCGCAAGTAATGTCCTGCAAGGTTGCCTGACGTTCCGGACGTTCGTTCAGACGCTGGATCGGCATGATCGGGAACAGCTGGTCGATAGCCCAGGAGTCTGGCAGACTTTGGAACAGAGAGAAGTTGCAGAAATATTTGTCAGCCAACAGTTTGTCCAGGCTCCACAGTTCTTCTGGAATGTGCTTTTGGTTTTGTGCCAGCATATTTACCTCACGGGTTACACTCCAATACATACTTTCGATATCGGCGCGTGTTCTCAAGTCGACGATGCCATGGCTGAACAAATCGAGCGATTCCTCGCGGATCTGCTGGGCATCGTGCCAGTCCTCAAGTAGGGTTCTCGGGTTCAGATGATCCCAGATTTCGTACATATCCTTCACGAGCTGATGGGCATCAGGTGCCGGTTCCCAGTTGTCGTCCATTTTCGGCAGAGAGGCCGTTTCCAGAACCTGCATGATGAGTACCGAATGATGTGCTGACAATGAACGTCCACTTTCGGTAATCAGGTTCGGGTGGGGGATATTGTTCTTATTGGCTGCCTCTACAAATGTATAGACACAGTCGTTTACGTATTCCTGAATACTATAGTTTACAGAACTTTCGCTATTGCTGGATTTAGTTCCATCGTAGTCAACTCCCAGTCCGCCACCACAGTCTACAAATTCCACGTTATAGCCCATCTTATGCAGCTGCACATAGAATTGGGAAGCCTCTCTCAGAGCAGTCTGGATACGGCGTATTTTGGTAATCTGGCTACCGATGTGGAAATGTATCAGTTTGAGACACTCCTTCATGTCGTTTTTCTCCAGAAAATCGAGTGCTTCAAGCAATTCACTGGAAGTAAGACCGAACTTGCTGGCATCACCGCCGCTTTCTTCCCATTTTCCACTTCCTGATGAGGCCAGTTTGATGCGGATTCCGATGTTTGGAGTTACATTCAGCTTTTTAGAAACACGGGCAATGATGTTTAGTTCATTAAGCTTTTCTACAACCAGAAAGATTCTCTTTCCCATTTTCTGTGCCAATAGTGCCAGCTCAATGTAGTTCTGATCTTTATAACCGTTACAGATGATTGGAGAATCGGAGTCTGTGTTCACTGCAATGACGGCATGCAGTTCCGGCTTGGAACCGGCTTCAAGACCCAGGTTGAATTTCTTTCCGTGGCTGATGATTTCCTCTACCACAGGGCGCATCTGATTCACCTTAATGGGATAGATGATGAAGTTTTCAGCCTTGAAATCATATTCTTTGGCTGCTTTTTCAAAACAGGTGCTGGTCTTTTCAATCCGGTTGTCCAATATGTCCGGGAAGCGGAGTAACACGGGCACGGATACATCATGTAGGGCCAGTTCGTTGACCAGTTCTTTCAGGTCGACCTGCACACTGTCTTTGCGAGGAGTAACATAAACATTACCCTTCTCGTTGATACCGAAGTAGTTCACTCCCCAACCGTTGATGTTGTAGAGCTCTTCTGAGTCTTCAATACGCCATTTTCTCATTCTGCTTTGTTGTTAAGTAATTCCTGAATTAAACGGACAGAGTCCTTGATTCTATCTATGCTATCTAATAATGTAATGTCAAATATATAATCGGCCTTGTTGTAATATGGTTCTCTTGTGGCCAGTGATTCTGTGATGAATTGCAGCAGCTCCTCATCGGTCTTGTTCTTCAGTAAGGGGCGTTCGTTCTTTCCCATTTTCAGGTGTTGGAAAAGAATATCCGGAGTGGCCTTGAGATATACCGTTTGCGCCTTGGAGTTCATAAACTCTATGTTATCGAAGAAACAAGGCGTACCTCCTCCGCAGGAAATGATAATATCTTCAAATTCGGCCACCTCGTAGAGCATCTTTCTCTCGATGTCACGGAAACCGGCTTCTCCTTTCTCGTCGAAGATTTGCTGGATGGTGCGGTGATAGCGTTCTTCGATGAACCAGTCCAGATCGCAGAACTGCACCTTCATTTCGCGGGCCAGTGCCTTACCGAGAGTGGTTTTGCCGGCCCCCATATAGCCTATGAGGATGATTCTTGTCATTTCTTTTTGGTATAAGTTCTTTTGCCTTTGGTTGTTTTTGCCGGTTTCTCGTCCTGCTCCTTGATCACTTCCATACATTCTTCCAAAGAAAGGTCACGGGCTTTCTCTGCCAGATTCTTTGGCAGACGGTAGTTCTTGCCTTTATAGGCCAGATAAGGACCGTAGCGGCCGTTGAGGATTTCCAGTTCCGGTTCCTCGTCGAATGTCTTGAGATGACGTTCTTCTTCAGCCTTTCTCTTTTCCTGAATCAGAGTAACGGCCTCGTCAAGTGTAATGCTCAGCGGATCTTTTCCGGCAGGAATAGACACATATTTCTTGTCGTGCAGGATGTATGGACCGAAGCGTCCGGCTCCGACACTTACCTCTGTACCTTCAAATTCACCAAGTGTACGGGGCAGTTTGAAAAGGTCGAGTGCTTCGTCGAGCGTGATGGTTTCCATGCTCTGCCCCTGCTTCATCTGGGCGAAGCGTGGTTTTTCCTTATCGTCTGCACTGCCGATCTGTACTACCGGACCGAAACGGCCGATTTTGACAAATACCGGTTTTCCGGATTTCGGATCCTTACCTAATTCACGTTCGCCTACCTTATGTTCTGATTTTACATTCAGAGTTTTTTCCACCAGAGGAGAGAATTCCTGATAGAAGTCCTGCATCAGTTTGGTCCATTCAGTTTTTCCTTCGGCCACTTCGTCAAATCGCTTTTCTACTTCGGCCGTGAAGTTATAGTCCATGATTTCAGGGAAGAACTGCAACAGGAAATCGTTCACCACAATACCCACATCGGTAGGAATCAGTTTGTTTCTTTCAGCTCCGATGATGGTTTGCTTGGTGCTTTCGCTGATTTGGTCCTGTTTCAGTGTCAGCGTAGTCTGTTCTTTTTCTTCACCGCTCTTATCACCTTTGGTCACATATTCACGTTGCTGTATGGTGCTGATGGTCGGTGCATAAGTAGAAGGACGGCCGATGCCCAGTTCTTCGAGCTTTTTCACCAGACTGGCCTCGTTGTATCTTGGCGGATGCTGTGAGAACCGTTGTGTGGCGGTAACCTCTTTGCGGTTCAGGGTTTCGCCGATGCTCAGAGGAGGCAGCAGTCCGCTTTCCGTTTCTGCTACATCAGCATCCTCGTCACGGGTTTCGCGGTATACTTTCAGGAAACCGTCGAACTTGATAACCTCTCCGGTAGCGACGAAAGTATATTGGCTCTTGTCTGACTGGATGGAAACGGTTGTCTTTTCCAGTTCAGCGTCAGCCATCTGCGAAGCGATGGTTCTCTTCCAGATCAGGTCATAGAGGCGCTTCTCCTGCGGAGTACCGTCAATCTCTGTCTGGTCCATGTAGGTAGGACGGATTGCTTCGTGCGCTTCCTGTGCTCCTTTGGATTTGGTCTGGAACTGGCGGCTCTTTACATACTGGCTTCCCATAGAGTCTGTAATCACCTGAATGCAGGCGTTGATACAGAGTGACGACAGGTTAACCGAGTCGGTACGCATGTAGGTAATCTTTCCGGACTCATAAAGCTTTTGGGCTATCATCATGGTTTGGGCCACGGTAAAGCCCAACTTATGGGCCGCCTCCTGTTGTAAGGTAGAAGTGGTGAACGGTGCCGAAGGAGTACGCTTCTGCGGGCGGGTGGCAATGTCATCAATGCGGAAGGCTGCCTGTTTGCAGCTTTCCAAGAATGTCATGGCCTCTTCCTTGGTCTTGAAGCGCTGGTTCAGTTCCGCCTTGATCTCGGTTTTGTTTTCCGGAACCTCAAACAGGGCGGTTACGCGGTAATTGGCCTCGCTCTTGAACTGCTGGATTTCGCGTTCTTTTTCCACAATCAGGCGTACGGCCACGCTTTGTACACGTCCGGCAGACAGGGCCGGTTTTACTTTTTTCCAGAGTACAGGCGACAGCTTGAAACCCACAATACGGTCGAGCACACGGCGTGCCTGCTGCGCGTTGACCAGGTTCAGATCTATCTGTCGGGGATGTTCTATGGCCGAGAGAATGGCCGGTTTGGTGATTTCATGAAAAACAATACGCTTGGTATGCTCTGGTTTCAGATTCAGCACCTCGTACAAATGCCAGGAAATGGCTTCTCCTTCGCGGTCCTCATCGGATGCCAGCCATACGGTCTCGGCCTTCTCTGCCTGGCTTTTCAGTTCGCTCACCAGTTTGGCTTTCTCTTCAGGTATTTCATATTCCGGGGTAAATGTGTCTGTATCTATACTGAATTCTTTCTTTTTCAGATCGCGGATATGTCCGTAACTCGATAAAACTTTGTAGTCAGATCCTAAAAACTTCTCGATCGTCTTTGCCTTGGCAGGAGACTCCACGATAACCAGATTCTTTTGCATCGTATTTATTATATTAAAATATATCGGGCGCAAAAGTAGAAAAAAAAGCTAGATACACCTTATATATTGTTTTTTTTTTTCTGTCTTCCTATTTTTTTATTTTTTATTTGAGAAACGGAGCCAGCAGATTTCCTTCCAGAATCATCCGGATTCCCTTTTGTACGGACTGAAGACCAAAGGCTTCGGGAGAGATTTCATTCAGAGGAATCCAGAAGCAGTCGGCCACATCGTCCATGGCTTTCAGGGTGTTGTGCTCAGGAACTGTACATACGAAGAACAGATCCAGCGTATGTACCGTGAAACCGGAGTAGAGATACAGATTGGGCAATGAGAACAGATAGTGCGTCTCACGGACATCCAGTCCGGTTTCTTCTTTCACTTCACGGATTACTCCCAGCTCTGCTGTTTCAAAACAGTCACAAAACCCGCCCGGAAGGTCCAGTGTGCCGAGTGCGGGTTCCTTGCCCCGCCGGCATACGAGAAGTTCGTTCCTTTCGTTGATGATCACGGCCACGGTTGCTGCACTCGGATTGAAATAGTAGGTGAATCCGCATGAATTGCAGTGTTTTGACTTGCTGTCATGAATCATAAAGTCTTTTGAACCGCATTTCGGGCAGAATAAAAACTGTTTGAATGGATGTTCCTGATTCTCCATAATCTTGACGTCTTATAGTTGAAAACAAAGTTATGGATTTCTTTTTTAAAATCAAGATTTTGTATATCAAAGCAGAAAAATTATATTTGTAAGGGAATCCCGTAAATCCGATACCACCATGCTAAATATTGAGACGAAGAAGCATGATCAGTTCACTCTGGAGATGAAAGTGGGATATTCTCACGGCGACCAGCGCTTTCCGGTGAGTGATTTTGTTATGAACACCTGGGTGTTCATACCGGATTCCTTGTATATCAACCAAAAAACTTATACAAAATCAGATTTTTATCGGGATACACGTTCGCATATCCGCCTGATGACTCCCATCTATTCGCTGCACGAACTGGTGGAAGCGGACTGTCAGCCTTTCCAGTTGCTTGCGGCTTCCTGGGAGAATTATCGCCAGGAAACTTCTTTGGAGAACCGGAAAGAACTGGAACATCAGTTGAAGATGTTGGGCAATATCGTGCGTAGTGCCTTGCGTTCGCGGGGTAGGGCTTTGGCTCTGGAGAAGGATTCCGGGCGCGCGCTTTCCCTGCTTACCGAAACCTTTCAGGATATAGCCTTTGTACAATCCCGTTTGCGTACGCTATTCCTTTCGGAAAATAAGACAAAATCTTCTGCCGAACTTCCCTCTGCTTTCCGAAAGACGGATGCCTATATAGCCTGTACGGTAGCCTTTTATCTGAGCAAAGTGTCCACGATGATGAAGGAACACCACCGCTCGATACGCGAAGCGGTACAGAATCTGTTTGTCTCCTATTTTGAGCCGGAGCAGGAATACCTGACGGCACAGGGATATTCGGTGCCGATGTTGCGCGAAAAGCTGCGCAATCAGGAGTATCTCAAGCAGATGTCTGCTCTGCGCCGTTTTGTGGAGAGCGACCTTTATCTTTTTGTTCGTAAGAAGAACAACACTTTTTTGGCACAGCAGATTCTGTTTATGCTGGCGGCGGGACTGAGCATGATCTTTGCTACTATTGTGTCGTTTTCTTTTCAGCAGACTTACGGCAATTTCACCCGTCCGCTGTTTATTGCCCTGGTGGTGAGTTATATGTTTAAAGACCGTATCAAAGACTTCCTGCGCTATTGGTTTGCCAATAAGTTAGGCAGCAAATATTATGACTATCGCACCAAGCTCGACATGCGCGGAAAATATATCGGGCAGGGTAAGGAAGGCTTTGATTTTGTGAATGAAACCCGTATCCCCGAAGAAGTGAAGAATCTGCGTATGCAGGGCGAAGAAGATCCCGACTCGGTTCCTCCCGAGTCTATCCTGCTGTACCGGCGCCGCATGATTCTTTTCGGCCGTCGTTTGTCACGGCTCAGCCGTTATGCCTTTCCCGGAGTGAATGAGATTATCCGTATCAATCTGAAGGATTTTTTGCGCCGTATGGATAATCCGCACACAGGGGTACCGGTGTTCCAGAAAACGGGAGATTTTCAGGAAGTGCAGGTAGAACGTCTGTATCACTTGGTATTCATCGTTCAGTTCAGTTATCAGGGACATATTTACTACAAGCGTTATCGCCTGGAGGTGAACCGTCGCGGTTTGAAGCAAGTCCGCGAGTGGTAAAAACGGTTATTTCCATAAAAAATCAAGTTGTTTGCATTGTTTAACTATAATAGTTAGTTGCGCAAACTGAAAAATACCGTTATTGTGAAAAACAAACCAGAGGATTATGAAGTCGTTGACAAAAAAAGAAGAAGAGATTATGGGATTCTTTAGGGAAAACAAATATTCGTTGAGAGAACTGTTCTCGGATTGAGTGTCAGGCATCTGCTGTCTTTTGTATGGTGGTTGAGGAGAAAACATTTGGACATAATATAAATCATAAGAATATGGAAAAAATTACGAGAAAAATCATTTTTTGCCTTCTTGTACTTTATGGAGGCTTTTCATTTTGGGGATGCCAGCATTCGGCGCAACCGGTTTCTCCTTATTCCAAGGCCTATAAAGACAGTGTACTTCTGACTGAAGTTGCATGGTATTTGGGTGTTCGTCAGTTTGATTCGGCTTTTTGGGCGCTTGAGAAATGTGAGCGGATAGCTCCCGACTATCCTCATATCCCTTTTGTGAAAGGAGCCATGCTTTATTGTGACGGCCAAGAGGAGGCAGCAGTTCCCGAAATCCGTCGGTCGCTGCATATTTATGATTCCCTGTTACAAGTACGTCCTTTGTATCAGGATGCTTTGAACCGTACACTCTGCATTCTTTATCTTTATGGGAGGGATGCCTATGAGCGTTCGATAGACAGTCTGCTTCAAGACCCTCAATATGCCGATACGGCTCGGTTGTATAAAGCAGTGCATTTCAAGCAGGTGACATTCCCGGAGATTGCCGAGTCTGCCGTCTATACTCATTACTTTGATAAAGATTCCATTTTGAAGGATTCCGCCGACAGGTTGTCCGCGCTTGTCCATTATGAAGCCCGCCAGTTTACGGACAATCCACGGGGAAAGGATGAGGAGGTCGGCGTGTGGAAGCCTCGTCTGCAAGTGTTCCATGGATCGGAATATTCGGCTTTCCCTCAATGGCCGGAAGGTTTCGTTGCCAATCTGAAGAAGCAGCTTTCCACTTGTCAGGTAGCCGACAAAGACAGCTATATGTGTGAATTCTGGTTGACCGATAAGGGAGAGATACATTATTTCCGGGTGTTAGATTCGCAGCGCGGTGCTTTCGAGCAGGCGCTCGCAAAGGCTTTTGAGGCCTTGCAGCCACTGATTCCGGCTAAGAAACAGAATCAGAATGCTTCTTGCTATTGTCGTGTGCATCTTGATATGAGCGCCTTGCGATAGTAAGTCAAGAATGCTTTCGAAAAACGATCAAAGAAAGACTGGAAACAGATTCTGTCTATAAAAACACGAAGCAGGAAGAACGGTTCGTTCCGTCTTCCTGCTTCGTGTTTGATAAAAATATGTTCTTTTCCGTTTTCCCGGAAAAGGAAAAATCCTTATTCGTTTTCAAAATTCTTGCGGATAGCCTCGGCAATGTTCTGAAACTCCTCTGGAGAGAGAGACAGTTTCGGGTTGCTGAAGAGCATATCCTTCTCGCTCTGCATCGGAATCAAGTGGATGTGTGCGTGCGGCACTTCCAGTCCCAGTACGGCCTGACCCACCTTGATGCAAGGGAAAGCCTTCTTGATGGCGATAGCCACATGCTTGGCAAACACTTGCATGGCTGCGATTTCCTCGTCAGTCAGGTCGAAGATATAGTCCACTTCACGCTTTGGAATGACCAAAGTGTGTCCTTTTACCAGCGGGTTGATGTCGAGAAAAGCATAGAACAGTTCGTTCTCGGCACATTTATAGCTCGGGATCTCTCCGTTTGCTATTTTGGTGAATATTGTTGCCATAATGTGATGCAGTTATAAAAGTTTTGTTATTCGAATGAAATGCTCAGGATCTCCAGGTTGATGATACCCTGTGGGATTTTGATTTCGGCGATATCGCCTACCTTCTTGCCCAGCAGTCCCTGGGCGATCGGAGTCTGGATAGAAATCTTGCCTTCCTTCAGGTTGGCTTCCGTTTCCGATACGATGGTGTAAGACATCTTCATGCCGGTCTTCACGTTCTTCATCTCCACTTTTGAGAGAATCTGCACGGTGCTGGTGTCCAGTTTTGAAGTGTCGATAATCTTGGCGTCGCCGATGATGGCTTTCAGCTGGCTGATCTTGCTTTCCAGCATTGCCTGGTGTTCTTTTGCTGCGTCGTATTCTGCGTTCTCACTCAAGTCGCCCTTATCGCGTGCTTCGGCGATGGCTGCTGATGCTGCCGGGCGCTGGATTGTTTCCATTTCCTTTAGCTGGGCTACAAGTTTGTCGTAGCCCTCTTGTGACATGTAAGCCATATTCCTTTCTGTTTTTATGATTTTCTAAATATATTATTGGTGATAAAAACAAAAGAATTCCGGCAAGAACCTGCCGGAACCCTTTGTTTAAAATCTTAACACTGCAAAGGTAATGTTTATATTCTAAAAAACAAATCTTTTCGGTTAAAAATATCCTTTCTGTCTGTTTTACAAGAGTTTTTCTATTTCCTGACGGAGATTTGTGTCCGGAGTGAGGCGGCACTTCAAATCGCTGTTGCGGTCGATCAGGAAACTGCATGGCAGTTCCTGCACATTATATAATAATAAGTTGTCCGAGGCCGTTCCCTGAGGGTCGAATACACAGATCCACGGCAGCGGGTCGCTTACTGTTTTCCAGTAATGTTCGCCGGCATCAACCGATACCTGATAGATCTCCAGACCGCGGTCGCGGTATTCCTGATAGAGCTGACGCATCTCCATAATGCGCTCTTTTGAGGTGGGCAACGCGTAAGCGGTGAAGTCGAGCAGCACCACCTTGCCTCTCAGGTCCGACAGTTTTCGGATCTGTCCGTTGATGTCTTTCAGACTGAGGTCTATGATGCCCGTGGCACGGATTTTCTCGTTGGTGATTTCCACGTCAATCTGCTTGGGACGGCGTGTGTTGCGCTGTCCTTGCAGCGTGATGTTCTTCAGGTTCTCGCTTCGGGCGCATCCGGGATAAAGATTGTCCCAGGCAGTAGCTACCGCAGCAAACCAGCGCACGTCGTCCGCATCGTTTACCGGATCGAACACCAGTTCTCCGTTAATGGTTTGGAACAGTGCGAAGTAAGATGACGGGGCCGCCGGGTTGTTCAGAATGAAATCCTTCTTGACTTCCTCCTTATAGTTGTGAACCAGATCGCTAATCCGTCGTTCTTTTTCGCCGAGTGTCATATTCTTAATTTCTACAATCTGCCGGATGCCTTTTTCCACATTCATCTGTTTTTGTCCGATTTTTTGCAGCGTAACGCAGTTCTCCGAGCCTTCTACGGAGTAATTGGCACCCATGTCGGCAGCGTTGGCCTTGATGCGTATTTCTTCGGTAGAGTCTACTGCCAGATTGATGATCTGCTCTCCCAAACGGATGCGGTAGAACTCCGGATTTTCCGGTCGTGCGCCGTGAAAGGAGAAGTCCCCGTCGTCGTCCAGCTTGGTAGAATCCAGCTTCTGTATTCCGTTGAGCGAAAGTGCTTCAAAATATAGCATTTTGTCATCAGCATCCGCAATCTGACCACTCACAGTGAAGCCCTTCTCCTTTTGCGTACAGGCCGTGGTGAGGGCAGCCAGGCACAGCGGTAAAAATAAGTATTTCAGTTTTTTCGGTTTCATGAACTTCGTTTTTGTAAAGGCAAAGATATCCCTTTTTCGCCTATTTTGCATGTTCCTTTCCTTTCTTTTTATAAAAAAACGGAAGTTCAGTGATATTTTTTCGGCAATGCTCTTTCTTAATAAATATATTTGCTTAACTTTGCTCGGATTTTTTGAAATTTCGAAAAAACATATTTTATATATCTAGATGAACGTAATTAAGAAGACCGTCGAGTTGCCTGATGGAAGAACCATCAGCATCGAAACCGGGAAATTGGCGAAACAAGCCGATGGAGCTGTGATGCTTACCATGGGTAATACCATGCTCTTGGCCACTGTTTGCGCCGCAAAAGATGCCGTTCCCGGAACAGATTTTATGCCTTTACAGGTAGAGTACAGAGAGAAGTTTTCAGCAGCCGGACGTTTTCCGGGAGGTTTTACCAAGAGAGAAGGTAAAGCTTCGGATTATGAAATCCTGACTTGTCGTTTGGTAGACCGCGCCCTGCGTCCTTTGTTCCCAAGCGATTTCCACGCTGAAGTTTATGTTAATGTGATCCTTTACTCTGCTGATGGAGTAGACATGCCGGACGCTTTGGCCGGTTTTGCAGCTTCTTCAGCTTTGGCGGTATCTGATATTCCTTTTGACGGCCCGATTTCTGAAGTTCGTGTGGCTCGCATCAATGGTGAGTATGTAGTGAATCCTACATTCGAGCAGTTGGAGAGCGCCGATATGGATATCATGGTTGGAGCCACAGAAGAAAATATCATGATGGTTGAGGGTGAAATGAAGGAAGTATCCGAGCAGGATCTGCTTCAGGCCCTGAAGGTGGCTCACGAGGCCATCAAGCCAATGTGTCAGTTGCAGAAGGAATTGGCCAAGGAATTGGGCAAGGACGTGAAGCGCGAATACTGCCACGAGGTGAACGACGACGAGTTGCGTGCCGAGTGTGTTAAGGCTTGCTACGACAAGGCTTATGCTATTGCACAGGAAGGTAACCGCGACAAGCACGCCCGCGAGGACGCTTTCATGCAGATCCGCGAGGACTTCAAGTTGGCTTATACCGAAGCACATCCGGATCTGACCGAGGATGAACTGGCAGAGAAGAGTGCTTTGATTGACAGATACTATCACGATGTGGAGCGCGATGCCATGCGTCGTTGCGTGCTCGATGAGGGCAAGCGTCTGGACGGCCGTGCCACAACTGATATCCGTCCGATCTGGTGCGAGGTGAGTCCGCTGCCTGGACCTCACGGATCATCTATCTTTACTCGTGGTGAAACACAGTCATTGTCTACCTGTACTCTGGGTACCAAGCTTGATGAGAAGATTGTAGACGATGTTCTGGATCAGAGCAAGATGCGCTTCCTGCTGCACTACAACTTCCCTCCGTTCTCAACAGGTGAGGCCAAGGCACAGCGCGGTGTAGGCCGTCGTGAAATCGGTCACGGTCATTTGGCATGGAGAGGTCTGAAGGGACAGATTCCGGCTGACTATCCTTATACCGTTCGTGTTGTTTCAGATATTCTGGAGTCTAACGGTTCTTCTTCTATGGCTACTGTATGTGCCGGTACTCTGGCTCTGATGGATGCCGGTGTGCCTATCAAGAATCCAGTGAGCGGTATTGCGATGGGTCTGATCAAGAATCCGGGCGAAGACAAATATGCTGTGTTGTCCGATATCTTGGGTGACGAGGATCACTTGGGAGATATGGACTTCAAGACTACAGGTACTGTAAACGGTTTGACCGCCACTCAGATGGATATCAAGTGCGACGGTTTGAGCTATGAGATTCTGGAGAAGGCTTTGATGCAGGCTAAGGCCGGACGCGAGCACATCCTGGGCAAGATGATGGAGTGCATGTCTGAGCCTCGTGCAGAGCTGAAGCCACACGTACCACGTATCGAGCAGATTACCATTCCTAAGGAATTTATCGGTGCTGTGATCGGTCCTGGCGGTAAGATTATCCAGGGCATGCAGGAAGAAACCGGAGCTACCATCACAATCGAAGAGGTTGACGGTGTAGGTAAGGTTCAGGTGAGCGGTGCCAACAAGGATGTGATCGACGCAGCTATGGCTAAGATCAAGGCTATTGTAGCTATTCCGGAAGTTGGTGAGGTGTACGAAGGAACTGTACGCAGCGTAATGCCTTATGGTGCTTTCGTGGAGTTCATGCCAGGTAAGGACGGACTGTTGCACATCTCAGAAATCGACTGGAAGCGTCTGGAAACCGTTGAGGAGTCTGGATTGAGAGAAGGCGACAAGGTAAAGGTGAAGTTGATGGAAATCGATCCTAAGACCGGTAAGTTCAAGCTTTCTCGCCGCGTATTGATGGAGAAGCCTGCTGACTTTGTAGAGCGTCCAATCCGTCGTGAGCGTCCGGAGCGTAAGCGTCGTCCGGAAGGCGGTGCCAAGGGAGAATAATTTATTCTGATCATATAAAATGAAAGAGATTCGGAAAAATGTTTCCGAATCTCTTTTTTATTGCCGTATGGCTTTTGACAATTTATATTTTGAAAGAGATGAAAGTTTTCCTTTGGCCGGATTTGCAGTCCGCGCTGTTTGTTTGGGTGGATTCCTGTTTCATTTCTCTCTTATTCATAATTTTTGATCTATCTGCCGTTTTTTATCGTAATTTTTCGTATTTTCAAGGAAGTATCTCTTGACCATCGGCGTTGTACAAGCTTTGTTTGTTTCCTTTCTTTACCAGGTAGTCGCCATTGAGAAGGCTGATTTGATTAAACTCGCAGGGAATAATTATATCTCCACTAATGGAGTATAGTCCAAAGTGTTTGTCTTTCTTTACCAGGTAGTCACCGTTGAAAAAGCTGATTTGATTAAACTTGCAGGGAATAATTATATCTCCGCTTTTGGAATATAGTCCAAAGAATTTGTCTTTTTTTACCAGGTAGCCCCCATTGAAAAAGCTGATTTGATTAAACTTGCAGGGAATAATTATATCTCCACTTTTGGAATATAGTCCAAAGAATTTATCTTTCTTTATCAGGTAGTTACCATTGAGGAAACTGATTTGATTAAACTCGCAGGGAATAATGCAATCTCCACTTTTGGAGTATAGTCCAAAGAATTTATCTTTCTTTATCAGGTAGTTACCATTGAGGAAACTGATTTGATTAAACTCGCCGGAAAGCTCTTCTTGACCTTTGACTGCATTGAGAGCAGCGGTATGGGCAGGAGTCTTGCAGCCAGACAGGATTCCGGTGGATAGAACCAGAGAAAGCAGAATGCCCCCTCTTACCCAAGTCTTTCGGGCAAATGGCAAGCGAATGATGGAAGTAAATAGAGAATTCATAATTTTGATTAATGGTTTCAATGCGTTAAAGATAGGCATAAATATAAAATAATTGTTGTCCGAGGACAAAAAAATCAAACACACGCCTCTCCAATTAACTTTTTATGTCCGTATGGCTTTTGACATTTTGACAAATTGTATTTTGAGAAGGATGAAAGTTTGCTTTTTATGGACACAGGATTTGCTCGTTGCTGAAAACGGACTTCTCAGGGTGTGTTTTTGGCGTTAAGTGATTCGAATGCAGTTTGTTACTTCTTTTGGGGTATTGTTCTTTGAGGAGGCATCCTGATGGAATTGGTTCGTTTTTACGCCTTTTTTCATCGCTGTTTTGGGGATGACGGGAGCTTTGTAGGAGAGTGACGTGGTGCTTTGGAGTAATGACCGTGGTGTTTTTTCAAAGTTCCTTTGTGTTTTGATGAAAAAAGGAGAGGTCTTTTTTGTATAAATTCTGTATATATACGGTATAAGTACGGTTTTACAGCGTATAAAAATGCGTTTTCTTTTCTCGATGAAAAGAATTGAATGCGGGGTGTGTTTCTGAAAACGGCTTTTGGGTATGCAAAAAGAAAGGAAAAACGGTTTTTGTCTGTATTTTAGAACGGGGGATAGGTTTTTCGGCCGGAGTGCCTGGTAATAACAAAAAAGCCTCCCGAAAAATCGGAAGGCTTTTGCGCTTCAGGATGGGCTTGAACCAACGACCCCCTGATTAACAGTCAGGTGCTCTAACCAACTGAGCTACTGAAGCAGTTTTTGCTATTGTTTTTCTCAATTGCGATGCAAAGATAGGCATTATTCAGTTATCCTCCAAATAAAATCTGATATTTTTTTGATTTTTCTTCAAAAAATATCCTTTTTAGGGATTTTTCCGGGGATAAAGATGCGTTTTCAATAAAGAAAGGTGACTGGAGGGCCCGAAGTTCAATAGCTTTTCGGTCGGGGTAGTTGGTAATAACAAAAAAGCCTCCCGAAAAATCGGAAGGCTTTTGCGCTTCAGGATGGGCTTGAACCAACGACCCCCTGATTAACAGTCAGGTGCTCTAACCAACTGAGCTACTGAAGCAGTTTTTGCTATTGTTTTTCTCAATTGCGATGCAAAAGTAGTAGTTTATTTTGAAATATGCAATATCTTTGCAGAAAAATTTCAGGAAAATGACAAAAATAATTGGAATAGGTAATGCTCTGCTGGATATTATCGTGCCGATCGGCTCTGATGAAGTGCTTCGTAAGGCCGGTTTGCCTAAGGGGAGCATGCAGCTGATAGATAATGAAAAGCGCCTGCGCCTGCAAGAGATGCTTTCGGGACTTTCGTCGGCCGAAGCGGCGGGCGGATCGGCGTCGAATGCCATGCAGGCCCTTTCTCATCTGGGCGGACAGGCCGGTTTTGTAGGTGCCGTGGGGCCGGACCGTTATGGAGAGATCTTCCGCAAATGTTGCGGCGAAGCTGGTCTGGAGGTGCGCCTCATGCAGATGGACGAGGCTACGGGTATAGCGACAACGCTGGTTTCGGCTGACGGAGAGCGTACTTTCGGTACCTATTTGGGCGCCGCTTCGCTGATGGCTCCCGAATACATCAACGAGCGTACGTTTGCCGGTTATGACTATTTGTTTGTCGAGGGCTATCTGGTGCAGGAATACGACCTGATGGAGGCTGTGATGCAACAGGCTCGCCGTTCCGGTCTGAAAATCATTCTGGATCTGGCCAGCTATAATGTGGTGTGCGATCATTATGAGTTTTTCCGTCATCTGGTCAGTGATTATGTGGATATTGTTTTTGCCAATGAAGAAGAGTGCGCGGCCTTTACCTTGGTGTCTGACTCGTACGAGGGACTGGATGCTCTGTCCGAGCATTGCGAACTGGCCATTGTGAAGCTCGGTTCACGCGGTGCCATTGCCCGTTATCATGGGGGAGATGTGTTCTTTGCCGACGCGTTGCCCGGCTGCACCGTGATGGATACAACCGGTGCCGGCGATTATTTTGCCGGAGGTTTCCTTTATGCCATGACCCGTGGTGCCGGGCTGACCAAGTGCCTGCAGGCCGGTTCTTTGTTGGGTGGCACGGTAATCGGTCATCTGGGTGCTTCGCTTCCGGAAGAGAAATGGCATGAAATAAGGTTAAAAATGAAAGATATATTAAACGGGCGTTTTTGATTTGCTTAACTTTGCAGTTATGAAAAAATTTGTACTGATCCTTAGTGTGCTGCTGGCGGGAGCCGGTAGTGTCTTTGCTCAGAAGAGCAAGAACCATAATTTTGAGATAAACCGCAATCTGGAGATCTTCAGTGATATATATCGTCAGTTGGATATGTATTATGTGGATACGCTGGATGCTGATACGGTGATCGGCTGGGCCATTCAGTCCATGCTGCGTCAGGTAGACCCTTTCACGGTGTATTATTCAGAAGATAATATGGACGAACTCAAGACCATGACTACCGGTAAGTATGCCGGCATCGGTGCTGTGGTGCGTTTTATCAAAAAGGAAGACCGTGTGGCTATCGACGAACCTTATGAGGGAACGCCGGCTTACAAGGCCGGAGTAAAGGCAGGCGATGTGATCCTGACTATTGACGGAGTGGATATAAAGGGTATGCCGGTGGATAAGGTGACTACCATGCTGAAAGGTACACCGGGTTCCAGCTTCGTTCTGGAAGTGCGTCGTTACGGAGTGGAGAAGCCTTTGACCTTCAAGATTGTCCGTGAAAATATTCAGTTGCCTTCAGTGCCATACTATGGCATGCTTCCCGGTAACGTGGGTTATATCGTTCTGACCGGATTTACAGATAACTGTTCAAAAGATGTGCGCCGTGCGCTGGTTAGCTTGAAGGAGCAGGGCGCCCGTTCACTGGTGCTGGATTTGCGCGGTAATGGTGGTGGCCTGTTGAGTGAGGCCGTGGAAATTGTGAACTTCTTTGTTCCGAAAGGGAAAAAGGTTGTTTATACAAAGGGAAAAGTACAATCGGCTAATGTGGAATATACCACCCGTAAGGAGCCGTTGGACACCGTAATGCCGATGGCCGTGCTGGTAGACCGCTGGTCGGCTTCAGCGTCGGAAATCGTATCGGGCAGCTTGCAGGATTTTGACCGTGCCTTGATTGTCGGTACACGCACTTATGGAAAAGGACTGGTGCAGACTCCGCGTGAGGTGCCTTATAACGGTAGCCTGAAGGTGACTACCAGCCGTTATTATATTCCGAGCGGACGCTGTATCCAGGCTTATGACTATCGTCATTTGAATGAAGACGGATCAGTAGGTACGGTGCCCGACAGTCTGACCCGTGTGTTCCATACCGCGGCCGGACGTGAAGTGCGCGACGGAGGAGGTATTACTCCGGATGTAACCATTACTTCGAATGATACTTTGCCGTCTATGGTTGTAGAATTGGCTGTAAACGATGTAGTGGCAGAGTTTGGAAACTGGTATGTTGCCCAACATGATACAATTGCCCCTGCTGCCAGTTTTGATGTGGCCGATGAGGACTATGCCCAGTTTGTCAAGATGGTCAAGGAAAGCGGCTTTACCTATAACAAGCGCGGACGCGAATTGTTGAAGCTGCTGACCAAAACTGCCGAAACGGAAGGATATACCGAAGAGGCCCGTGAGGCACTCAATCAGTTGGATACCATTTTCAAAGGTAACCTGGAAGCAGATATGGAGCGCAATAAAAAAGAAGTCAAACTGTTGCTGAATGATGAGATCGTACGTCGTTACTATTATCAGAAAGGCGGAATAGAACTGCGCATTCGTGAGGATAAGGATTTGAAAAAGGCTTGCAGCCTGCTGGCCGATGAAAAGGCGTATAAAGAGAAGCTTAACATCAAAGACTGATTATGAAGCACGCGAAATTAAATCATAACAAACAGTTTATGTTTGGTATCATGGCCATGGCGCTGGTGGTAATCGGGGTGGTGATCCTGTTCTGGCTATGGTGCTTTCCAATGGGGAATGCCGACACACCGGAGGCAAAACGCTATGCGATTCATCTGGTGGGCTTCCAGGGAGACAGCTTGCAGGTGTCGCTCGATGATCAGGTATTGCTCGACGGTGCGGTTGATGGCGATACCTGTATTCTCGGTTCCGATTATCCTGAAAAACAGGCCGTGTTGATGGTGGGAAGTTTCCGGACGGACGAGCTGGTAACCTTTGAGATTACAGACGAAGATTCTCCGGTCACGGTGTGGCGTGAGAATGAGGAGATAAAAATGAGAAAAAAATAAGATTCCGCTTCTGCAAAAGGAAAAAATGCATTTAATTTTTTGCGGACTGACGGAAAACTTGTATCTTTGCAAAGTAGGATGAAGTGAGGGGCTGATCAAGTTCCTCACTTTGTTTTTTTAATTGTATTTCAGATCAGATGATAGAAAAGAACATTGTAAAACAAATCGTTGAAGAATGGTTGCAGGACAAGGACTACTTTCTGGTAGATCTGTCCGTAAGCAATGACAATCGTATTGTAGTGGAGATTGATCATGCCGAAGGCGTGTGGATCGAAGATTGTGTGGAGCTGAGCCGCTTTATTGAAAGCAAGCTGGACCGCGAGAAAGAGGACTTTGAACTTGAAGTCGGCAGTGCGGGCATCGGTCAGCCGTTTAAGGTGCATCAGCAGTATGTAAACCATCTGGGCAAAGATGTAGAAGTGCTGACACTCGACGGAGTGAAATATCAGGGTGAACTGCATGAAGTGAACGACGACACCTTTTCTATCCTCCGCACCGTGAAGAAAAAGGAGGAAGGAGCCAAGCGTCCGCGCATGGTAGAAGAGCTTGTCATCTTCCGTTATGACGAAATAAAATATACTAAATATTTAATCAGCTTTAAGTAAAAAACGTTATGGCAAAGAAAGAAGAAACCGTAAGTTTGATCGATACATTCTCTGAATTTAAAGAAACCAAAAATATAGATCGCGCTACACTCGTAAGCGTACTCGAGGACAGCTTCCGTAGCGTAATTGCCAAAATGTTCGGCAGCGATGAGAACTACGATGTCATCGTAAACCCGGATAAGGGAGATTTTGAGATTTACCGCAATCGTACTGTGGTGGCTGATGGAGAAGTGACGGATGATAATTTGCAGATTGCTATTTCTGATGCGCAGCGTATAGCCGCAGATTGTGAAATAGGCGAGGAAATCAGTGAAAGTGTGGATTTTGCCCGTGATTTCGGACGTCGTGCCATTCTTACCTTACGTCAGACATTGGCCAGCAAGTTGCTTGAACTGGAGCATGACAGCTTGTATAACAAATACAAGGATAAGGTAGGCAGAGTGGTCAGTGCAGAGGTTTATCAGGTATGGAAAAAGGAAATGTTGCTGGTAGATGATGAAGGTAACGAACTCCTTCTTCCGAAAACAGAGCAGATTGCCGGCGATTTTTACCGGAAGGGAGAAACAGCCCGGGCTGTAGTCTTACGGGTGGACAATTCCAATAATAATCCGAAAATTATCCTTAGCCGTACTTCACCTGTATTCTTGCAGCGACTGCTTGAGGCTGAGGTGCCTGAGATTCACGATGGACAGATTGTCATTAGAAAGATAGCGCGGATTCCTGGAGAACGCGCAAAAGTTGCTGTGGAGAGCTTTGATGAGCGTATCGATCCAGTAGGAGCTTGTGTAGGTGTGAAAGGAAGCCGTGTACATGGAATTGTACGCGAACTTAGAGGTGAGAATATCGATGTGATCAGTTTCACTGCAAATACCGCGTTGTTTATCACAAGAGCGCTTAGCCCGGCTCGGGTCAACAGTATCCGTCTCAATGAGGAGGAGCGTAAGGCAGAGGTGTATCTTGATCCTGATCAGGTGTCACTGGCTATTGGTAAGAACGGACTCAATATTAAACTGGCCAGTATGCTGACAGAGTATACCATTGATGTATTCCGTGAAATCAATAAAGAGGAGTCGGATGATGTTTATCTTGACGAGTTCTCAAATGCTATTGACCCGTGGATTATCGAGGAGCTCAAGAAAATCGGAATGGTCACAGCGAAGGATGTACTCGCAACACCGAGAGAGACACTCATTAACCGAGCTGATCTGGAGGAGGAGACTGTAGATGAAGTATTAAGAATCTTAAGAGAAGAATTTGAGGAGTAATATATGGGGATAAGACTGAATAAAGTAACTAAGGAATGCAATGTAGGACTGCAGACGGCTGTGGAGTTCCTGCAGAAAAAGGGATTCACCGACATAGAGGCTAACCCGAATACTAAAATAACCGAAGAGCAATATGAAATGCTTGTGGCAGCCTTCAAAACCGACCAGGGATTGCGTAAGGATGCCGAACTGATCAGCCGTCAGCGTCAGAATAAAGAAAAAAAGGAGTCCATCTCTATTGTAGAAGAGAAACTGACGACTGTACCAACTGAGTCATCAGCAGCCAAAGGCCCTAAGGTTGTGGGACATATCGATCTCGATGCTCTGAACCGGCCGGCAGGAAAAAATAACAGCGTGGGAAATGAAGCTAATGAAAAAGAAGACTCTCATGCACAACAGACAATGCCCGAAGTAGAAATTAAAGAAACAATGACTGACAAAAATACCGAAGTAGAAAAATCAATCGGAACAGAGGAAAACGGTGTCTTCCGTCTGAATACTCCTGCATCAGGAGCACCACAGCTCAAGGTGAAAGGACATATCGATCTCTCTGCGTTGAATCAGTCCACACGACCGAAAAAGAAGTCAAAGGACGAACGACGGAAAGAGCGCGAGGAGAAGAACCGGATGCATCAGGATTTGAAGGGCAAAAACGGAAATGGAGCTACTGGCGAAAAAGGAACTGCTCAACAGGGTGGTGAAAAGAAAAAACGGGTACGCGTGGGGAAAGAGCGCGTCGATGTGAATGCTGTAGGGGCTCAAGGTACTCCGGCGAATAAGAAAAACAATAATGTTTCCGGAAATGCGCAGCAGAACGGTAAGCATAACAAGAAGAAAAACCAACAGCCGGCTGTAAAAGCTGAAGTTACTGAAGAGGACGTAGCAAAACAGGTTAAGGAAACCTTGGCACGTCTTACCAGCAAGAATAAGGTAAACAAGGGTGCCAAATACCGTAAGGAGAAGCGTGAGAATGCTCGTGCCAATATGGAGGAGCAGATGGAAGAGCGCGAGGCAGAAAGCAAAATCCTGAAGCTTACAGAGTTCGTAACCGCTAATGAGTTGGCATCGATGATGGATGTTCCTGTTACTCAGGTTATCGGAACCTGCATGAGCTTGGGTATCATGGTATCTATCAACCAGCGTCTGGACGCAGAAACCATTAATATTGTGGCCGAGGAATTCGGTTTCAAGACTGAATATGTCAGCGCCGAAGTGTCTGAAGCTGTAAACGAAGAGGAGGACGATGAGGAAGATCTCGTGCCACGTGCGCCGATCGTTACCGTGATGGGTCACGTAGACCACGGTAAGACATCGCTTCTGGACTATATCCGTAAGACAAACGTGATTGCCGGTGAGGCCGGAGGTATCACGCAGCATATCGGTGCTTATAACGTGACCCTCGAGGACGGACGTCACATTACCTTCCTCGATACTCCGGGACACGAGGCATTTACCGCTATGCGTGCCCGTGGTGCGCAGGTAACCGATATTGCCATTATCATTATCGCAGCCGATGACGACATCATGCCGCAGACCAAAGAGGCGATCAATCACGCTATGGCTGCAAATGTGCCTATTGTATTTGCCATCAATAAGATTGATAAGCCGGCAGCAAATCCGGATAAGATCAAGGAGGCTCTGGCCAATATGAACTTCCTGGTAGAAGACTGGGGTGGTAAATATCAGAGTCAGGATATCTCGGCCAAGAAGGGTATCGGTGTACCTGAATTGCTGGAGAAAGTATTGCTCGAGGCTGAAATGCTCGACCTGAAGGCTAATCCGAACCGTAATGCAACCGGTTCTATCATCGAGTCTTCACTGGACAAGGGGCGTGGTTATGTGGCTACCGTGCTTGTTTCCAACGGAACCTTGCATGTAGGTGATATCGTATTGGCCGGTACCAACTACGGTCGTGTCAAGGCAATGTTCAATGAGCGTAACCAGCGTGTGAAGGAAATCGGCCCGGCTCAGGCCGCTACTATCCTGGGTCTGAACGGTGCACCTGCTGCAGGTGATACCTTCCACGTAATGAATACCGAGCAGGAAGCCCGCGAAATCACCAGCAAGCGCGAGCAGTTGCAGCGTGAGCAGGGATTGCGTACTCAGAAGATGCTTACCCTCGATGAGGTGGGACGCCGAATCGCATTGGGTGGATTCCAGGAATTGAAGGTAATTGTCAAGGGTGACGTAGACGGATCTATCGAGGCTTTGAGTGACTCACTCATCAAGCTGTCTACCGAGAAGATTGCCGTAAATGTAATCCACAAGGCTGTAGGACAGATTTCAGAGAGCGATGTGGCTCTGGCTGCAGCTTCAGAGGCTATCATTATCGGTTTCCAGGTACGTCCGTCAGCTACTGCACGTAAGATGGCCGAGCAACAGGGAGTAGACATCCGTCTGTACTCAATCATCTACGATGCTATCGAAGAGGTGAAGTCGGCTATGGAAGGTATGTTGGCACCGGAAGTGAAGGAAGAGGTTACTGCTACGATCGAGGTGCGTCAGGTTTACAAGATCAGCAAGGTAGGTACCGTAGCTGGTGCTTATGTAATCGACGGAAAGGTACAGCGTTCGAACAAGGCCCGTCTGATTCGCGACGGTATCGTGGTGCACACCGGACAGATCAATGCCTTGAAGCGTTTCAAGGACGATGTGAAGGAAGTGGGTACCAACTTCGAGTGCGGTATCAGTCTGGTGAATTATAACGACATTCGCGAAGGCGATATTATCGAAACTTATCAGGAGGTTGAGGTTAAGGCAACTCTGTAATGACAACAATCGATCTGATTCTGGTGATTGTACTCCTGTGGGGAGCCATTAAGGGCTGGAGCGGCGGACTGTTCCGGCAATTGGTTTCCATCGGCGGAGTGCTGGCAGGACTGCTGGTAGCGCGCATGTTGTATGCCGCCCTGGGTGACTGGATGGCGCCGCAGCTTGGAGCACCGCAGACAGCGGCACGTGTGCTGGCTTTTATCCTGATCTGGGTAGGAGTGCCGATGGCGCTGTCTGTTGTCGCTTTCCTGCTTACGAAAACAGCTGAAGGCCTTTGTCTGGGCGGGATAAACCGTCTGGCGGGTGCCGGAATAGGTATCTTGAAATATGGCATTGTACTAAGTTGTCTGCTGCATGTGCTTACGGCTTTCCAATGGATCAGTCCGCAGAGTACGGAGCAGTCGCTTCTGGTACGTCCCGTGGCCGATTCGGGAGCTATGCTGTTTCGTTGTTTGAAAGCTACCTGGAATAGTCTGCCTGCTTCTGATGCATCCGAAGAAGGGCAGTCAGATTCCGGTGTGGTCAAGGATTCAGAGGAGAAAGAATCTTCTCAGGATATAACCCAACCCGATGAGTATTAAAAAGATACTACGAAGAGCAGGAATGCAGGTCTGTCAATAAAGACAGACTGCATTCCTCTTTTTGAAATATAATCTATATATTTGTAACTTCGCAATATATTTAATAGCTCAATAGATTAATTCATGGAAGAGAAAAACAAGTTTGTAAAAGAGGTTGCCGAGAAGAAATACGAATACGGCTTTACCACGGACATACAGACTGAAATCATAGAAAAGGGCTTGAACGAAGATGTAGTCCGTCTGATTTCTTCAAAAAAGGAAGAACCGGAATGGATGCTTGAGTTCCGCCTCAAGGCCTTCCGTCACTGGCTCACAATGAAGCAGCCGGAGTGGGGGCATCTGAAAATGCCGGAGATCGATTATCAGGGCATTTCGTACTATGCTGATCCGACAAAAGGAAAGAAGGATGGTCCGAAGAGTCTGGATGAGATTGATCCCGAGCTGATGAAGACTTTCGATAAGTTAGGAATTCCTTTGGAGGAGCGTCTGGCTCTGAGTGGCACGGCTGTTGATGCCGTGATGGACTCTGTATCCGTAAAGACAACCTTTAAAGAGAAACTTTCCGAGCGTGGCATCATCTTCTGTTCCATCAGTGAGGCCGTGCGTGAGTATCCCGATCTGGTGAAACAGTATTTGGGTACGGTAGTGCCTTATCGGGATAATTTCTTTGCGGCTTTGAACTCAGCTGTGTTCAGCGACGGTTCGTTTGTGTATATCCCGAAGGGCGTGCGTTGTCCGATGGAATTGTCTACCTATTTCCGTATCAATGCGCGTAATACGGGACAGTTTGAGCGTACGCTTATCGTTTGTGACGATGGCGGTTACGTTTCCTATCTGGAGGGATGTACTGCACCGATGCGCGACGAAAATCAGTTGCACGCCGCTATCGTGGAGATTGTGGTGAATGAGAATGCCGAGGTGAAATACAGCACCGTGCAGAACTGGTATCCCGGTGATGCCGAGGGCAAGGGCGGTGTACTCAATCTGGTGACCAAGCGCGGTCATCTGCGTGGAGCCAACAGTAAGCTTTCCTGGACACAGGTAGAAACCGGTTCGGCCATTACCTGGAAATACCCCAGCTGTGTGCTCAGCGGTGACAATTCGCAGGCAGAGTTCTATAGCGTGGCTGTGACCAACAACTATCAGCAGGCCGATACCGGTACGAAGATGATACATTTGGGCAAGAACACCAAGAGTACTATCATCAGTAAAGGTATCTCTGCCGGAAAGAGCCAGAACTCTTATCGCGGACTGGTGCGTGTGGCACCGGGAGCCGAGGGAGCGCGCAATTACAGTTCTTGCGACTCGCTCCTGTTGGGCAGCACCTGCGGAGCGCATACCTTCCCTTATATGGATGTGCACAACGACACCGCTATTGTGGAGCATGAAGCTACCACTTCGAAGATTTCCGAGGAACAGCTGTTCTACTGCAACCAGCGCGGTATTCCGACCGAGGAGGCCGTGGGACTGATCGTTAACGGATATGCCAAGGATGTAATCAACAAACTGCCGATGGAGTTTGCTGTTGAGGCTCAGAAACTCCTGAATGTATCTCTTGAAGGTACGGTAGGATAAAGTCCATTATGGGACCATGTTTATTTTTCGATAAAATCAACGACTATTATGATGTTAGAGATAAAAGACTTACATGCCAGCATCAATGGCAAAGAGATATTGAAAGGAATCAATTTGACGGTTAATCCGGGCGAGATTCACGCCTTGATGGGGCAGAACGGTGCTGGTAAGAGTACCCTGAGCAATGTACTGGTGGGTAATCCGGCTTATGAGGTGACTTCCGGAAGTATTACCTTCAACGGTAAGGACCTTTTGGCCATGAAGCCCGAAGAGCGTGCTCACGAGGGATTGTTCCTTTCCTTCCAGCAGCCGGTGGAGATTCCGGGGGTGTCTATGGTAAACTTCATGCGTGCCGCCATCAATGCCAAGCGTCAGTATCTCGGTCAGGAGCCGATGAGTGCCGGCGACTTCTTGAAGATGATGCGTGAAAAGCGTAAGATTGTAGAACTGGACAGCAAACTGGCCAACCGCTCGGTGAACGAAGGATTCTCCGGTGGTGAGAAGAAGCGCAATGAGATCTTCCAGATGGCGATGCTTGAGCCGACACTCAGCATTCTGGACGAAACCGATTCCGGTCTGGATGTAGATGCTCTGCGCATTGTGGCCGAAGGATTCAACAAATTGCGTACTCCCGAGACCAGTGCTCTGGTGATTACTCACTATCAGCGTCTGTTGGACTATCTGAAACCGGACATCGTACACGTGCTGCTGAACGGACGCATTGTGAAGACCGGTGGCCCGGAACTGGCTTTGGAGATTGAGAACAAGGGTTTTGATTGGATCAAGGCCGAGTTGGAGGCATAGTTTGAATTAAAAAACGAAGAAAGAATGAATAGTGAACAACAATATATCGATCTGTTCCGCCAGTGCCGCACGATGATCGACAGCCACAGTGCTTCGGTCCTGAATGCCCTGCGCGAACAGGCATTTCAGGATTTTCTTCAGCAGGGATTTCCCACGCAGAAGGTGGAGCGCTACAAGTACACTGATGTGGCGGCTGCCTTTGCACCCGATTACGGAGTGAACCTGAATCGTCTGGACATTCCGGTCAATCCTTATGAAGTGTTCAAGTGCGACGTTCCCAATCTGAGCACCTCGCTTTATTTTATGGTGAACGATGCCTTTTTTAGCAAGATACAACCTGCGGTGGCCTTGCCCGAGGGAATGATCGTCTGCTCTCTGCGCGAAGCGGCGCAACAGTATCCGGACTTGGTGGCCCGTTATTACGGCAAGCAGGCCCGCACGGGAAAAGACGCTCTCAATGCGCTGAACACCATGTTGGCTCAGGACGGACTCTTTGTGTATGTGCCTCGTGGCGTTGTGGCCGAGCGCACTTTGCAGATTGTGAATATCCTGCGTTCGGATGTAGACCTGATGGTGAACCGTCGTGTACTCATCGTGTTGGAAGACAACGCTGAGGCTCGCATTCTGTTTTGTGACCATGCAGCCGATGACCGTTCGTTCCTGACCACCCAGATCGCTGAGGTATATGTCGGAAACAATGCCCGTCTGCAACTCTATGAACTGGAGGAAACCCATGTGAAGAACAAACGCTTCGGCAATCTGTATGTAGACCAGCAGGCCGACAGCAACGTGTCGCTCAATACCATCACCCTGCACAACGGACTGACCCGCAACCGCAGTGAAGTGACCCTTTCGGGCGAGCGTGCCGAGACCAACCTCTACGGTTGTGTTATTGCTGACAAGCAGCAGCATGTGGATCACAACACCTTGATTGACCATCGTGTGAGCCATTGCACCAGCAACCAGCTCTATAAATATGTGCTCGACAATCAGGCCGTAGGTGCCTTTGCCGGCCGTATTCTGGTGCGCGAGAACGCACAGCACACTGTTTCCAACGAGCGCAACGCCAATCTGTGCGCTACCAAGGAGGCCCGTATGTATGCACAGCCTATGCTCGAAATATATGCCGACGATGTGAAGTGTAGTCACGGTTCCACTGTGGGACAGTTGAACGAGCAGGCTCTGTTCTACATGCAGCAGCGCGGTATCTCGCGTGAAGAGGCCCAGATGCTTCTGCGCTTTGCCTTTGTTGGCGAAGTGATTGATTGCATCGCCATCGATGCGCTGCGCGACCGTCTGCATCATCTGGTGGAGAAGCGTTTCCGTGGCGAGCTGAGCCGTTGTTCCGGTTGCAAGATCTGCAAGTAGGCGGAAAAGGCCGGTTCCGGATGGCGCACCACACTCCGGTCTGGAGAAAAATGATATAAGAAAACAAGAGAAAATTATGAGTTACGATATTAACAAGATTCGCGAGGAATTTCCTATTTTAGGACGTGAAGTATATGGCAAACCTTTAGTCTATCTGGACAACGGAGCTACGACACAGAAACCCCGCTCGGTGGTGGAAGCCATGACACACGAATACTATAATGTGAATGCCAATGTGCATCGCGGAGTGCATTTCCTTTCACAGCAGGCTACTGAACTGCATGAGCAGGCCCGTGAAACTGTGCGCCGCTTTCTGAATGCTCGCTCCACTGCTGAGATAGTCTTTACCCGCGGCACCACAGAAAGTATTAATCTGGTGGCTACGACCTTTGGCGATGCCATTCTGAAGGAAGGCGATGAAGTGATCGTAAGCGAGATGGAACATCACTCCAACATTGTGAGCTGGCAGTTGGTTCAGGCTCGCAAAGGCATCCGTCTGCGCGTGATTCCCATTACCGACGAAGGCGAGCTCCGTCTGGACGAATACGAAAAGCTGTTTAACGAGCGCACCCGTCTGGTGAGCATCACCCACGTGAGCAATGTGCTCGGTACAGTAAATCCCGTGAAAGAGATGATTCGTACGGCTCATGACCACGGAGTCCCCGTGCTGGTAGACGGTGCCCAGAGTACCCCTCACTTTGCGGTAGACGTGCAGGATTTGGATTGCGATTTCTTTGCATTCAGCGGACATAAGATCTACGGTCCTACGGGTATCGGTGTGCTTTATGGCAAGGAAGAATGGCTCGACCGCCTGCCTCCTTATATGGGTGGCGGTGAGATGATTCAGAATGTCAGTTTCGAACGCACCACATTCAACGAGCTTCCTTATAAGTTCGAAGCCGGAACTCCCGATTATGTAGCGACTACCGGTTTGGCTCACGCGTTGGCCTACGTAACCGCTTTGGGTATGGACAATATCTATGCCCATGAACAGGCGCTTACTGATTATGCCATGGAGCAGATGGCCACTATTGAAGGTATGCGCTTCATCGGTACGCCAAAGCACAAAGATGCCGTGATTTCCTTCCTGGTGGGCGATATCCATCATCTGGATTTAGGTACATTGCTCGACCGTCTGGGCATTGCCGTGCGCACCGGTCACCACTGTGCCGAGCCGCTGATGCGCCGTATGGGCATCGAAGGCACTGTGCGCGCCAGCTTCGGTCTTTACAACACCTTTGAGGAGGTCGATGCGCTGGTAGCCGGTATTCGCCGTGTGGCCCGTATGTTCTGATTCCTTTTAGAAAGTAATACGCGATATAATCTTTTTGAAGCAGCCGTATTCTAAGGCTCTGTGTCTCATGGCCAGAACTGTGGAATACGGCTGTTTTTTTATGAAAACATCAGTAATCTTTTTTAGAGGCACAACGCATTTTTTACCAAATGTGAAGCGTTATGCCGTTTCCCCTTCCTACATTTGCCGTCAAAAAAAGAGTAGGAAGTTTATGAAAGAGAATGTGAAGGAAACGCTTGATTTCGGCACGATGGAAGTGTCGCGCCTGTTTCGCAAACTGTTTTTCCCCACGCTGTTGGGAATGGTCTTTTCGGCTGTTTTCGTCATTACTGATGGTATTTTTGTGGGGCGCGGTATCGGTAGTGATGCTCTGGCTGCAGTAAATATCACAGCCCCTTTGTTCCTGATAAATACCGGTATCGGACTGATGTTCGGAGTGGGCGCTTCGGTTGCCGCTTCCATAGCCCTTTCGCGTGGTAGGGAGCGTCTGGCCCGTGCCTACATTACGCAGTCGGTGTATGTCGGTTCGCTGCTGTTGATTTTGCTTTGGGGTATAGTACTCTGTTTTTCCCCTCAGGTGGCCCGTTTTTTCGGCAGTTCGGAGCGTCTGCTCCCCTTGGCCTTGGAATATATGCACTGGTTCCTGCCTTTCTTTGTGTTCAGCGCTCTGCTCAATTCGGGTATGTTTTTTGTGCGGCTCGACGGGTCGCCCCGTTATGCCATGCTCTGCAATGTGGTGCCCGCACTCATAAATATCGCTCTCGACTACTGGTTCATTTTCGGACTGGGGTGGGGCATGATGGGCGCGGCTCTGGCCACCAGTCTGGGCTATATACTCGGTGCGCTGATGATTGTGGGTTATCTGTTGCGTCCCACCATCACCTTGCGTCTGATGTCTTTGCAACGTACCCGTAGCGGATGGCGCCAGTTGTGCCGCCACACCCGCACCATAATGCGTCTGGGGCTATCCTCTTTCCTTTGTGAGGCAGCTATTGCCACCATGATGTTTGTAGGAAACTACGTGTTCATGCACTATCTGTATGAGGACGGAGTGGCTGCATTCAGCATAGCCTGCTACTTCTTTCCCATCATCTTTATGGTCTATAACGCCATTGCCCAGTCGGCACTGCCCATTCTGAGCTACAATCACGGATGCGGTGCGCGCGGACGCATGCATCAGGCTTTGCGCCAGGCGCTGATTACTGCCGTAGCCGCCGGAGCGCTCTGTCTGGCGGTCACCGCCCTGTTCTGTCCCCAGATTGTCCGTTGGTTTCTCGAGCCCCATTATCCGGCCTATGCTCTGGCCGTGGAGGGACTGCCCCTGTTTGCCTGCGGCTTTGTATTCTTTGGGGTGAACATTGTGAGCATCGGCTACTTTCAGAGTCTGGAGCGCGACCGCATGGCCTTGCTCGTCACTCTGTTGCGCGGTTTTGTCTTTATTGTGCTTTGCTTCGGGCTGCTTCCTCTTTGGTTAGGTGCTGCCGGTATCTGGCTGGCCGTACCGATGGCCGAGTTGCTGACGTTTCTTTTTTGGGTCACCGTTTATTGCCGCCAAGAGAAATGATGGCTATCTTTGCCGGAGGAAAGAATCATGAGAAAATCCGATGAAGCAAGAAGTTTTGGAGCGCTTTTGCAGCAAATATGCCATTACGGCAAACGATGCCGCTCATCTGCTTGAGCGCATGACGCTCGTTTCCTATCCCCGTGGCAGTTTTCTGGTGCGCGAAGGGGAGTGTAACAGTCATTTCTATATCATTGCCAGCGGCATCTGGCGCGGGTCGTTTGTGAATGATGACGGCACCGACCAGTCCCTTTGGTTCGCTTCGGCGGGGGAAGCCGTTTTTTCCATCTGGGGCTATGCCGGAAGACGAAAAGAGGGTGTGTCAAAATACCCTCTTTATAACAGAAGATCGCTATATAGCCGAACTTTCTTATAAAGTGGCCATA